>JBGQLS010000226.1:0-9778 GCA_041500205.1 Anaeromyxobacteraceae bacterium
CCCGAGGGCGTCCTCTCCATGAGCCAGGCGGCCGTCTACCTGGCGCTCGCGCCCAAGTCGAACGCCGCGCTCACAGCCTACGCCGCCGCACGGAGGCTGGTGCAGGAGCGGGGTCCCCTGCCCGTCCCGCTCAAGCTCCGCAACGCGCCCACGCCGCTCATGGAAGGGCTCGGATACGGCGCCGGCTATCGCTACCCGCACAACTTCGAGGGGCACTACGTCGCGGAGGCATACCTGCCCGAGGGCATCCGGGGAGAGACCATGGTGAAGCTCTCCGAGAGCGGGTTCGAGAAGGAGCTCGGAGCGCGCCTCGCCGAGCTGCGACGCATCGCGAAGAAGTAGCGCGGGGGCTGCGTCACCACCACGACGCGGCCCGCCCACTTTGCGCCCGGGCGCGGGGGCCTTGCCGCCCTGTCTGGCGCTGCGAGAAGACGTCTTGCCGAAGTCGTCTTGCGGTCCGGCGTGGATTGGCTAATCTCTGCGCCCATGCATCTCGGGAATCGTCCCAGACGAGGAGGCTCATGCTCCTGGTGAAGACGTTTCTCGCGCCGAGCCGCATCCACGGCATCGGGCTTTTCGCGGCGCAGCGAATCCGCGCAGGGACGGTCATCTGGAGGATGAGCCCGGTCATCGACATCGAGCTCGCCGACGCGGACATCGAGAGGCTGGCCGAGCCGGCGCGCGTCCAGATCGGCAAGTACACTTACATGGACCTCGTCCGCGGGAAGCGCGTCCTCTGCGGCGACGACGCGCGCTTCTTCAACCATGACGACCGCCCCAACTGCCACGACTTCCCCGACGAGAGCGGCGGGACGACGGTGGCGGCGCGCGACATCGCCGAGGGCGAGGAGCTGACCTGCGACTACGCCCGCCTGGACGCAGAGCACGTTCCGTACGGAAAGTGACAAGGGCGGCGTGATCCTCTACCTGCACGGCTTCGCCTCCGGCCCGGGATCCACCAAGGGTCGAGCGCTCCAGTCCCGCTTCGCCGCGCGGGGCGTCCCGTTCCATCGCGCCGACCTGACGCCGGGCGAGATGGGATTCGAGCGGTCGACGCCTCTCACCATGCTCGCCGAGGCGGAGCGGCTCGTCGCGGCCCACCGCCCGCGGGTCCTCATGGGCAGCTCGCTCGGCGCCTACCTCGCGGCAGTCTTGATGAGGGGGCCGCCAGAAGCCGCAGCCCCCCCGCTCTCTCCGGGGCAGCCTCCTCCGGCTGCCCCTGCGCTCGCAGGCATCGAACGGATCGTCCTGCTCGCCCCGGCGTTCCGGCTATTCGAGCGCTGGCGGGGTCACCTCACGCCCGAGGAGGAAGGGCGCTGGCGACAGGAGGGACTCGAGGTCTGGCACCACGCGACGCAGCGCAAGCGGCGCCTCGGCTGGGGCTTCATGGAGGAAGCGTCGGGGCTCCCGGCGTACCCCGACGTGCACGTCCCCGCGCTTTGTCTGGCGGGCCGCCGCGACGAGGTCGTACCGCTCGAGGACGTGGAGCGCTTCGTGGCGCTATCGCCCACGATTCCACCGGGCGGGGGACAAGCCCCCGCGCTACGGACCGCGAGGCTGGTCGTGCTCGATGACGGGCACGAACTGCTCCAGTCGGTCGATCGGATCTTCGAGGAGGCCTGGGCGTTCCTCGAACCGGTCCTGACCGGATGAGGGCTACGCGGTCGCGCGCGGGATCTCCGTGCCGTCGTCCGGATCGCTCTCGACGTCGGTGCGGTACTTGCGCAGCACGCGCTTGAAGTTCGATCGATCCATGCCCGCCTTGCGGGCCGCGGCCGAGATGTTGTTGTCGCAGGCGCGCATGAGCGCCTCGACGTAGCTCTTCTCGAACCTCCTCAGCGCCTGCTCCTTCGCGGCCGCGTAGCTCATCGAAAGCCAGGTGGCGTCGTCGCCGGCGGCGGGCGCCTCGCGGATGAGGGGCGCGGTCCGGCCGGAGACGGCGGGGGGCAGGTCGGTGGGCGTGATCGTCTCGCCGCGGCAGAGCACCACCGCGCGCTCGATGGCGTTCTCGAGCTCGCGCACGTTCCCGGGCCACCGGTAGCCGCACAGGAGCTCGATGACCTCCGGCGAGAGCGTCTTCACCTTCTTGCCGAGCCTGTCGGTGTAGCGCCGCAGGAAGTGATGGGCCAAGAGCGGCACGTCCTCGATGCGGTCGCGGAGCGGCGGAATCGGGATGGCGATGACGTTGAGTCGGTAGAAGAGGTCCTCGCGGAACTTGCCCGTCTTGACGAGCTTGGGCAGGTCGCGGTGCGTGGCGGCGATGACGCGCACGTCCACCTTGATCGAGTCGGCCGAGCCGACGCGCTTCAGCTCGCCTTCCTGCAACACGCGCAGGAGCCGCACCTGGGTGGCGGGCGGGATGTCGCCGATCTCGTCGAGGAAGATGGTGCCGCCGTCGGCGGCGTCGAAGAGGCCCTTCTGGTCGCGCTGCGCGCCGGTGAAGGCGCCCTTCACGTGCCCGAACAGCTCCGACTCGAGGAGCGTCTCGGTGAGCGCGCCGCAGTTGAGGGCCACGAAGGGCTGGCCCCGGCGCGGACTCTTGGCGTGGAGCGCGCGAGCGACGAGTTCCTTCCCTGTTCCGCTCTCGCCGTTGACGAGGACGGTGGCGGCGCTGTAGGCAACCGCATCCACCATGCGCGTCACGTCTCGGATGGCGCCCGAGTTCCCGACGAGACCGTCCCCGGGGACCCCGCCCTCCTTCTGGCGCAGCGCCGTCTCGAGCTCGCGGTTGCGGTCGAAGAGGTGCTTGCGCTCGGCGGCCTTCGCGACCGCGCGCGCGACGAGCTCGACATCCTCGAAGGGCTTCGTCAGGTAGTCGTAGGCGCCCGCCTTCACCGCCGCGAGCGCGGTCTCGACCGTGGCGTGGCCGGTCATCATGATGACCTCGACCTCGGGCCGGCGGTGCTTCACGGCCGTGAGCAGCTCGAGACCCGAGAGGTCGGGCATCTTCACGTCGAGCAGCGCGACGTCGAAGTCCTCCTGGGCCAGCCTCTGCGTCGCCGAGATGGGAGAGTCGAGCGCCGTGACCTGGTACCCCTTCTTGGCCAGCAGCGTCTGCAGCGCCTTGAGCAACACGGGCTCGTCATCGACGACGAGTACGCGGATGGCCTTCTCGGTGGTGCTATCCATGATGCCCTCTCCTCACGGCTTGACAGGTGAAGCTGGGAAATCCAGGACGAAGGACGCTCCGCCCCCCGGCGCCGGCTCGTAGTGGATGCTGCCACCGTGCTCTTCCGCGATGCGGTAGCAGATGGAAAGGCCGAGGCCCGTACCCTGGCCTTCCGGCTTGGTGGTGAAGAACGGTTCGAAGATGCGCCCGGCGATCGGGGGCGGGACACCCGGACCGTCGTCGGAGACGACGAGCTGCACGCGCCCCGGCTGGCCGGAGCCCGTGCCGACCGTTATCCGGCCCTTGCTGCCGATGGCCTGGAGCGCGTTGACGACCAGGTTCACGATGATCTGCTGGATCTGGTTGCCGTTGCCGATGGCGAGCGCCGGCTCGAGCGCGCGGACGATCTCGACCTGGCCGCACTTCAACTGGGACTGCATGAGGAAGAGGGCGTCCTCGGCCAGCCGGGCGAGGTCCACCTCGCCGCGCTCGTCGTCCCGCGGCCGCCGCGAGAAGCGGAGCAGCGACTCGACGATGCGCTTGGCGCGCACGGCGGCGTCCTGGATGAGCCGCAACGGCTCGCGGTCGCTCTCGGGCCGCTCGTCCTGCAGCATGAGCTGCGCGAAGGCGAGGATTCCACCGAGGGGGTTGTTGATCTCGTGCGCCACTCCGCCCGCGAGCTGGCCGACGGCCGCCATCTTCTCGGCCTGGAGCAACCGGCGCGTGACCTCGCGCTCCTCGGTGACGTCCTTCCAGACCACCACCGCGCCGCCCTCGGCGAAGGGAAAGGAGCGCAGGAGCCATGCGCGGTCGCCCTGTTGCACTTCCTGGGTCGCGGGTACCTCGTCGGTGCCGGGGACCTCGGCACCGGGGAGACAGCCATAGACACCGGCCGCCGGCCGCAGCCCCTTGAGGCTCTGAAGGGCGACCTCGGCATGGCGCGCAAAGGCGGCGTTGGCTCGCATCACCTCGCCGTCGTGGCGCAGGATGGCGAGCGGATCGGCGATGGCGTCGAAGCAAGCTCGCCACTCGTCGGCGGCGCGCAGGAGCGCCTGCGAGCGCTGCTCGACCTTCGCCTCCAGGTCGCGATTGGCGAGCTCGAGCTCGGCGTTGCGCTGCGTGATGAGATCCGAGAGGCGCGCGTTCTCCTCGACGAGCCGGTACTGGTCGATGGCGCTCTGGATGGTGAGCAGGAGGTGCGCGTCATCCCACGGCTTCCAGATGAACCGGAAGATTTCCGACTGGTTCACCGCCTCCTCGATGGCGGCGGTGTCGGCCTGACCGGTGAGGAGGACGCGCTGCACGCGCGGCCAGCGCTCCTTCACGAGCCGCAGGAACTCGACGCCCGACATCCCGGGCATGCGGTAGTCGGAGACGACCACGTGGACGGGCTCGACCTTGAGGAACGCGAGCGCGCCATCAGCGTCCGGCGCCTCGTGGAGCCGGCAACGAGCCCGCTTCAGGACGCGCTTCAGCGCGCGACGGACATGCTCGTCGTCGTCGACGATGAGCACGGAGGGCGCGTCGTTCCGCGTCACGACATTGGGGGAATCCGGATGAACGTTCGCCTCCATGAGCTGTTCCACCCGGTTGCATGCTCTGGTCCCAGGGCGGGCAGACCCATGTGGTCGTGTTTACAGATATTTGGACTGAGGACGACCCGGGTACCATACCACCCCCGGGGTCGTCACGCACCCTGGGGGTGCTTCAACGAGCGGCAGGCGGCGCGACGCGTATCGTGTTCCGGCCCTCGCCCTTGGCGCGGTAGAGCGCCTCGTCGGCCAGCTTGATCAGGCGCTCTGCGCTCGCAGCGTCGGAGGTTGGGTAGGAAGCGACGCCCACCGAGGCGGTCACCCGCAGCACCGCGGGCGCGCCTGCCGCCTCCCCTCCTGTTTCACTTTCCGTGGTGTGATAGGTCTTGCCACGCATCCTCGTGAGGAAGCGCTCTGCCACGGCGGCGGCCCCTTGCAGGTTCGTGTTGGGAAGGACGATCGCGAACTCCTCGCCACCGTAGCGCGCGCAGACGTCGTGGTCACGAATGCTCGTGCTGATGAGCTCCGCGGTCTCCCGGAGCACGCGGTCGCCGAACGGATGTCCGTGCGCGTCGTTGACTGCCTTGAAGTGATCGAGATCGAGCATGATGAGCGACAAAGCGGCGCCGTAGCGCTTGCAGCGGCTGAACTCCTCCCGGAGGCGCTCCTCGAAGTGGCGGTGGTTGTAGAGCCCGGTGAGGCCGTCCGTGACGGAGAGCCTCTCGCACTCCCGCTTGGCTGCCCGAAGCTGATCCTGCAGGCTCTTGATGCGCAGCATGGCGCCGGCGCGAGCCCGGACCTCGGCTTCGGCGAAGGGCTTGGCGAGGAAGTCGTCGGCACCCATGCGCAGCCCCGCCACGCGGGAGTCGAGGTCAGCCTTCACGGAGAGCAGGATGACCGGGACGAACTCCTCCTCGCTTCGAGACTTGATGATGCGCAGCACCTCGAGCCCGTTCATGTCGGGCAGGATCATGTCGAGGAGCACGAGATCGGGTGGTTCGCTGCGCACGCAGCGGATAGCCTCGCCGGCATCGCCGGCGATCTGCACCTGATAGCCCTCGTCGGCGAGCACCTCGGCGAGACGCTGCGCCTGGACGCGAGAGTCCTCGACCACGAGCACACGAGGCAAGGTCCCCGCCCGCGACTGCGCCGTTGCCGGATCGCGGGCCCCCGGCGGGGAGCCTTCCCGGTCGTCCGTCGGGTCGTGGTCTCTGCGCTTGTCCGCGCCCATTCGAGCCCTCGCCTTCACGGTGCTGCGGACCCGTTCAAAGGACTTCGGCGCCGCCCGAGAGGAAGCACCGGCCGTGCCGATGTCCCGTCCGACGAAGAAATGCCGAAGCGGGGGGGTCGGGGAGGGCTTCCGACCCGCCCCGCCTCGGCGGCCAGGCCCCTGGGCCCAGGGGCTCGGCTTCTTTTTGGGACTCTACCATGCAGTCAGTCCCACGGTCATGTGACTCTCGAACCGGGTCGCCGGTCACTGACCACGCGGGCTATCCCCGAAAGGACTTCACAAGAGCTCGAGCACGTCCTCGGGGAGGACCGGCGCAAGGCCGCCACCGCCCAGGATGTTCACCACGGGCGAAGCCGCAGCCCGCACGACGCTGCCCGAAGGCGCACAGGGGCCGAGGCCTGCGTAGGTCGACACGTCGCGGTACAGGTCGGACCGCGTCACGCCGCCCGGGGCGACCCGCGTGGCCGGCAACCGCGCCGCGAAGATGCGCTCCTGGGCGACGAACCCGCCGCCGCGTCGGTCGGCGAGCGCAGCTTCGACCGCGCGGGCCCACTCGTCCGGCGCGAGCTCCGCCCCGAGGTGGACGCTCTTGCCGCCGTAATCCCAGCTCCGCTTCAGCACCCACTTCTCGCGCTCGGCGAGGAGACGGGGAGCGAGGGCCGCGTCGAGACGCCGAGTATAGGGGAGCCGGCGCGCGGCCGAGAGCTCGACCTCGTCGAGCCCGGCCAAGCTCGACAACCGCGGGTCCTCCGCGCACTCGGAGAGGCGCGCGAACAGCGCCTTCGCCTCCAGCATGCCGTTCACGGGGTTCGCGAGGACGTGTCGGGACGGGGCGCGGAGCGCCCGCGCGAACGGGCTCTCTGGAGGGGTGTTGTGCGCCCAGACATGGCGGTAGAGGAGATCCCAGCGCTCGGGCTCGCACTCGGCAGGGACGAGGTTCGCCACCTCGTGGCCCATCTGACGGAAGTGCTCGGCGAGCCGGCGCAGCTCCCCGATCTGTGCGTCTCCCGGGCGGGCCACGATGGCGATGGAGGGGCGCCCGCGCGCGCCACCGCGCGTTCGATAGAAGGCGACGAGCGCCTGGCGCAGGTTCTCCATGTTCGAGCCGCAGGCCGCCACCAGCCGCTCCGCCTGCCGTGGGGTCATGCCTCGCGCCCTGGACGCGGCACGAAGCCACGCGTGCGCGGCCAGATCGGCGTAGGCCGGCATGGCCGGGATGGTGGCGTTGAGCTCGAGCGCACGCGGGAGGGCCCCCGTGGCGCCGGGCTCGGAGGGCTGCAGGAAGTCGACGCGCGCCACCACGGCCGGGCAAGGAGCCTCCTCGAAGAGGCAGCCCATGGCCTCGGCCTCGAGCCCTTCGAACGGTCCGAGCAGCGCCTCGCGATCGCGCGCGTCGCCTTGCGCCAGGAGGGCGCGCGCGAGCTTCACGGCGCCTGAGAGGATGGCCCGCGCCTCGGCGGCCAGCGCCGAGAGGGTTGCGCGCGAGAACGCCGCCGGCTCCGCCACGAGCGGGATCTCCACCACCACGCCGTCGGGCCGCAGCACGGTCATGCCGCCCTGCCACGCCGCGCGCGCGGCCTCGGCGGCAACTTCGGCGAGACCACTCTGGGAGAAGGGAGTCATGGGCAGGACGTGGGGCCTTGCGGGACGCGGATGGGCGGTGTTACTTCGCGCTGGCATGAGAATCTACACGAAGACCGGCGACGCTGGAGAGACCGGCCTCTTCGGGGGACCGCGGGTGTCGAAGGACGACGCGCGCGTGGAGGCTTACGGGGAGGTCGACGAGCTGAACGCGGCGCTCGGCGCCGCGCGCGCGCGCGGCCTTCATCCCGAGATCGACCAGCTCCTGGGGGCGGTCCAGGAACAGCTGTTCACGGTGGGCGCCGAGCTAGCGACGCCAGCGGGCGCCAAGGCGCATTCGGCAGTGCCGGCGGTCTCGCCGGACTGGATAGCCGCGCTCGAGATCGCCATCGACCGCTTCCAGGCGGAGCTGCCGCCGCTCCGGCAGTTCATCCTGCCGGGTGGCAGCGCGGCCGGGGCCGACCTCCACCTCGCTCGCGCCGTGTGCAGGCGCGCGGAGCGCCGGGTGGTGGCGCTGCACCGCCGCGAGCCGGTCGCGGCCGACGTGCTGTCCTTGCTCAACCGACTCTCCGACTTCCTCTTCGTCGCAGCGCGGCTGGCGAATCACCGGGCGCGGGTCCCCGAGGTCGTCTGGGACCCAGGCAAGGGGAGTCATGCCCCAGCGTGAACGCGTCGCCCTCGTCACCGGCGCCGGCGTGCGGATCGGCCTCGCCATCGCGCAGGACCTCCGCCGCCACGGCTTCCACGTGGCCGCCCACTACCGCCGCCACCGTCCTCCCCGCACGCTGGTGCCGCTTCGCGCCGACCTCGCCCTGCCCGGCGGGGCCGACGCGCTCGCGAGCGAATTCCTCCGGAGATTCGCGCGGCTCGACCTTCTCGTGTGCTCCGCGGGCATCTTCGAGGCACGGCCGCTCGAGGACACCGACGCCGACGCCTTCGACGCGCAGATGCACGTCAACGCGCGGGCGCCCCTCCTGCTCGCCCGTGCCCTGGCGCCGCTCCTGCGGCGATCGGGCGGCTCCGTCGTCAACATCGCCGATATCGGGGGGGGGCTCGTGCCCTGGGACGGCTACGCGGCCTACGCGGCGTCGAAGGCGGCGCTGGTGCGTCTCACCGAGTGCCTGGCGCTCGAGCTTGCGCCCGCGGTGCGGGTGAACGCGGTGGCCCCGGGAACCGTGCTCTGGCCGGAGGCCTACACTCAAGCACGCCGCCGGGAGCTCACCCGTCGCATCCCGCTGCGCCGATCCGGCACGCCCGCCGACGTGGCCGAGGCCGTGCGGTTCCTCGCGAGCGCGAGCTTCGTGACGGGCGCGGTCCTCCCCGTCGACGGCGGCCGGAACCTGAGCGGGAGGATGCTCTGAGTACCCGGGGGCGCAGGCCGCCCCCGCCCCGCCGGCAGAGCCGTCGGGGCCCCACCCGGGCCCCTGCGACCGCAACTGATTTTTCGACAGGTCTTGAGTCGCCGGGGGCGCAGGCCGCCCCCGCCCCGCCGGGCAAAGCCCGTCGGGGCCCCACACCGGCCACGCCGCAGACCTCAGCCATTTTTCGACAGGTCTTGGAGGGGAATCCGCCGCAGCTTGGCGCTCGCCACCGCCATGCCCTCACCGTAACCCCGCGGCAGCGCGGACCTGAATCTCGGCGCGGCTCCCGATCCTCAGACCAAGCGCCGTTGAAGCGGTCCCGGCACCCTGTTAGTATCTTTGTCCCGCATCAAGTTTCGCGGTTTTCGAAGGAGAACGGAGAAAGCATGGAAACTACGACCGTCAGCCCGATCGCACGCACCCCGGCCGAGCCGGCGGCGTCGCCCCTCACCCTCACGCCGAAGGCAGTGGAGATGGTGAAGGACGCGATGGCCCGGGAAAACCTTTCCGGGTATGGCATCCGCGTCGGCGTCGTCGGAGGAGGCTGCTCGGGCTTCCAGTACTCGATGGACTTCGAGAATGCCCCGAAGGACGGCGACTCGGTGTACGAGCACGAGGGCGTCAAGCTCTTCGTCGATCCCATGAGCTCGATGTACCTGCAGGGCGTCACCGTCGACTACGTGGTCGGGCTCCAGGGCGCGGGCTTCAAGTTCGTGAACCCGAACGCCCGGAATACCTGCGGCTGCGGGTCGTCCTTCAGCCCCTAGGGCGTCCAGCGGGGGACGCGCCCTCGCGCCATGGAAGTTCCTCAGGCCGGCGGCAGCCGCCGCGCTCGCCGGCCTTCGTTTGGCCGGTTTGCGCAGAATGCCGGGGACCGAGCACCCGGGGGCTCACGCCGCCCCCGCCCCGCCGGCCGAGCCGTGGGGGGCCCACCCCGGCTAAGATGCCAAGGGGCATTTTTCGA
>JBGQLS010000227.1:0-9769 GCA_041500205.1 Anaeromyxobacteraceae bacterium
CGAACACCTGCAACCCCGCGTCGAGAATTGCTGGGTGAAGCTGCAAGCCATTGAACCCCGCCGCTGGGACATCGGGCACCTGCACCTCACCCAATACGGTTCCGTTGTTCCGCCACAGCCGGACGATGCTCTGGAAGAAAGGACCGTAGTGGATGCCGTGTTCGCGGAGTCTCCGGTAGTAGTCCTGGCCGGAGGTCTCCTCTACGCACCGGGCTCGCATCTCCGTGAGCGTCTCCAGCCCGGAATGCGAGGTGAAGATGCCGTTCTCCCGTTGGAGACAGACCAGGCCGGTCGCATGCAGCATCCATGCGTTGCCGGAGGCCGTTACGCCTTCCGCGCGACTGTAGATGTGAAAGGGTGAAGCTCCATCCGCGCCCCGAGAGAGGATCACCTGAATCGTGCGGGTTCCGCCCTCGGGCAGAAAAAGCACCTTTCGAAACTCGACATCCTTCAGCGCTACCGATTGTGCTCCGAAGACTTCCGCCGCGGCGGCCAGGGCCATCTCCAGATAGGCCGAGGCAGGCAGCACCGCGCCGCCTTGGATGCGGTGGTCATCCAGAGGCCGAGAATTCCCGTCCAGCTTGGTTTCCCAGAGGTGTGTTCCCGCGAGGATTGCCGACTTGAAGTGCCGGCCCAGCAGGGGATGGTTCCCTGTCCCGCTCCGTGAGACCTGATGCCGGTAGGAGCCGGTGTCCCCAGTTGAGGGCTCGAGCCAACAACGCCTTCGTTGCCAAGGGTACTGCGGGAGTTGAACGCACCGGCCTGCGGTCGGATAGATCACATTCCAGTCGATTGGGTATCCCAGAGTATAGAGCGCGCCCAGCGATCCCAGCAGGACCGTGTGTTCATCTTCCTCACGCCGCAGAGAAGGAAGCAGGGCGCCTTCCTGGCCAAGGTGATGAAGCCCTTGCTGCATGGCGCTGAGCAGGATGGGGTGCGGGCTGATTTCCAGGAAGATGTCATGCCCATCTTCCACCAGGCGCTGAAAGGCACTGGAGAAGAGCACCGGCTCTCGCATGTTCCGCGCCCAATAGAGCGGATCGAATTCCAGCCCGTGACTGACCTGGCCGGTCACCGTCGAGTAGATCGGCACGGATTCAGCCCGCGGCTGCAAACCTTCCAGAGCCTGCACGAGATCGGAGCACAACGGCTCCACCTGGGGGCTATGCGCGGCAAAATCGACATCCACCCTGCGACAGAAGGTGTCGCGACGCTGCAACTGATCCAGAATGATTGCGAGCGCAGCCGGATCGCCGGACAACACCGTCGAGGTAGGACTGCTGGCGACCGCGATCGACACGCGGTCTTCGAAACCGACCAGGACGCGTCGAGCTTCCTCTACGGAAAGCTCCACTGCCGCCATGGCACCTTGCCCGATGGTGCGCTGGAACAACTGGCTGCGATGACAGATGACCCGGACGGCATCGTCGAGGCTCAGCGCACCGGCGACGTGCGCAGCCGCGACCTCTCCCAAGCTATGACCCACCACGGCGTGCGGCTCGATGCCCCACGAGCGCCACAGGGCTGCCAGGGCGACTTGAGTCGCAAAGAGCGCCGGCTGGATGACTTCCAATTCGTTCAGTCGCGACTGGGTGGCGTCGGCGGCCGTGAGCTGGGCGAGCAACGACCAATCTCCGTACGGACGCATCGCCCGGTCGCAGCGTTCGACGACGTCACGGAAGACGGCTTCCCGCTCCAGCAGCCGTCGCCCCATGCTAAACCATTGGCCCCCCTGCCCCGGAAACACGAAGACGAGTCTTCGCCGGCGAGCGGGAAGCTTGCGGCCAGACGACAGGCCGGGACGAGCTTCGCCCCGGCAAAACGCTTCGAGGCTCTCCAGCAGCTGTGCCGGCGACTGGCCGACAGCAGAGAGACGGTGCTCGTGATGACCGAGCCGCACGCTGGCCGTGTAGCAGACGTCCGGCAACGACACTGTCGACCGTGGGGTGGCGAGAAAGCTCTGGTACGCGCGAGCAAGAGACTGGAGGGCTTCCGGACTACGTGCCGACAGCGGAAGCAGGTGTGCGCCGATCTTCCGTTCTGCATCCCGCATTCCCTTGATGGCCGGGGGCGCCTCTTCCATGACCACATGAGCATTGGTGCCGCCAAAGCCGAATGAGCTGACTCCAGCCAATGCTGGACCGGGTCCCCCGGGCCATGGACTCAGCGTCGTTTGCACTCGGAGAGGGAGCTCGTCAAAAGGAATGAGCGGATTGGGCGTTTCGAAGTGCAGGCTCGGCGGGATCTCCCGATGCCGGAGCGCCAGCGCCACCTTGATCAAGCCCGCCACGCCGGCGGCGGCCTCGAGGTGGCCCAGGTTGGTCTTGACCGACCCCAGGGCGCAAGGGCGTCCCGGCGGGCGATCCACGCCAAGGACCGAGCCCAGCGCCTTCGCCTCGATCGGGTCGCCCAGCAACGTGCCGGTGCCGTGAGCCTCGACGTATTGGACCCTGCCGGGCGAGACGGCGCTCTTGCGGTAAGCTTCTCGCAGGACGGCCCCCTGGGCGAGCGGATTCGGCGCCATGAGCCCGTTGCTCCGTCCGTCCTGGTTCACGGCGCTGCCGCGAATGACGGCGTAAATCGAATCACCATCAGACTGGGCCCTCGAGAGGGGCTTCAGCACGACGACACCGGCACCTTCACCGCGAACGTAGCCGTTGGCCCGGGCATCGAACGCCTTGCAGCGCCCATCCGGCGCCATGGCGCCGGCCTTGGTGAAACCGATCGCGATCGCTGGCGAGAGAATCAGGTTCACGCCCCCGGCCAGAGCCAGCTTGGACTCTCCGTTCCGCAGGCTGCAGCAGGCCAGGTGGACGGCGACGAGTGACGAGGAACAGGCCGTGTCGAGGGCGACACTCGGCCCGCGGAAATCGAATTGGTACGAGACTCGGTTGGCGGCGATGCTCAGGGCATTGCCTGTGCCAGCGTAGGCGTCAATTCGCTCGAGATCATTCCACCGCAGCCAGCCGTAATCGTTGGTCGCGATGCCGATGAATACGCCGACTTGGGTGCCGACCAGACGCTCGGGCACCTGCCCCGCGTCCTGTAGCGCTTCCCAGGTCACCTCCAGCAAGAGGCGTTGCTGGGGATCCATGCCCTTTGCCTCCCGAGGGGAGATGCCAAAGAATTCGGGGTCGAACTGGTCCACCTGCCCCAGAAAGCCGCCCCAGCGCGTGTTCATCTTGCCCGGGGTCGCCGGATCCGGATCGAAGAACGCATCGTGGTCGAAGCGATCCGCGGGAACTTCGCGGACGGCATCCACTCCGTCTCGCAGCAACTGCCAGAACTCTGCCGGGTCGTTCGCACCGGGAAACCGGCAGCCGATGCCGATGATGGCGATCGGTTCGTCTTCCGCGTTCCGATCCTGGCCAGCCCTGGTCGCTGACTCCGACCCCTCCGGCGATCCTGCCAAGTGCCGAGCGAGAGTCTCGATGGTGGGGTACTCATAGACCAAGGCCGGAGAAAGCTCTCGCCCCAGCCATTCGGCGAGTTCGCCGGCCAGGCTGACCGAATCCGTTGACCCGAGTCCGTAGCTGGCGAAGGGTTCCTGGATGTCGATCTCGCGAGACTCGATTCCCAGCCGCTCAGAGAGCTTGGCGACCAGCCACTCCTGGATGACTTCTGAACCGGCAGGATTCTCAGCCATCGCTCACTCCTCACCGAGCCTTTCTAGCGTCCCCTCCAGGAAGCGGGCCTTGCAAGCATAGCGCTGCACCTTGCCGCTGGTGGTCTTGGGTACGCACCCTACCGGGAGCAGCACCACCGTGTGGGCTCGCACGTCATGCTCTTCGGCCACCGCCCTCCGAATGTCTCGAACCACTGCCTCGACATCCAGCGGCAACCGCCCGTTTGGATGAGCGCGCGCTTGCCCATCCGGCGGGTTCCGGATCAACGGTTGGTACCTGGGCTTGAGTTCGGCGGCGATGATCAGTCGTTCACCATCGGTGGCATCGACCGAGAACGCAGCGCAGCGAGCTGGCCGCAAGGCCGGATGACTCTGTTCCACCGTCAATTCGATGTCGTGCGGGTAAAGATTGCGGCCACTGATGATGATCAGATCCTTCAGGCGGCCGGTGACAAACAGTTCACCATCCTTCATGAATCCCAGATCCCCAGTGCGGAGAAACGGTCCCTCGCCGGTATCCTTCAGGTAGGCCCGACAGGCGCGCCCGGTTTCCTCGGGTTGATTCCAATACCCGCGAGTCACGCTCGGGCCGGACACCCAGATCTCGCCGACTTCATTCGATGAACAAGTGGTCAACAGCTCCGGATGAACGATGACGATCTTCGTATCGAGCATGGCGTGGCCGCTGCCGACGAGAGTCCGCAAGCTCTGGTGCTGGTCGGAGGCCTCCACGACGCGGTTCTGCTCGAGCGCTGCCACCTGGACCGTGCGGAACATCTCATCTCTCAGAGAGCCGCCGGAAACCAGCAGCGTGGCTTCTGCAAGTCCATAACATGGATGAAAGGCGCTGGGCCGGAAGCCACGCGAGGCGAAGGTAGCCGCGAACCGTTTTATTGTGTCGACGCGGACTGGCTCTGCGCCGTTGTAGGCCACCTCCCAGCTGCCGAGATCGAGAGCTTCCAGCTGTTCCGGGGTAGTTCTGCGGATGCACAGTTCATAGGCGAAATTGGGACCGCCGCTGATCGTGGCTTTGTACCGCGAAATGGCCTGGAGCCACCGGGCCGGCCGCATGAGAAAGGATTCCGGCCTCATCAGGTAAAGGGGGCGTCCCTTGTACACAGGCTGGATGATCCCATTCGTCAGCCCCATGTCGTGGAAGGGCGGTAGCCAGGTGACGGTGACACTGTCCGGGCTGAGCGCGAAGACGCGGTTTATGTAGGCCGAATTGTGGAGGAGGTTCCCGTGACTGATCATCACGCCCTTCGGCTCCGCGGTGGAGCCGGAAGTGTATTGGAGCAACGCCAGGGTGTTGCTGGTCGCGGCCGGGTCTCGCCATTCCTGCGCCAGGCTGCTGGAAACGTTGTCGGTGGCACACCAGCGCATCTTCTGCAACTCGGGAGCTTCCGGGAACAGAGCCTCGACGGCGGAGATGATCGCTGACATGGTGAGCACCACCGAAGCCTGCGCATCGTTGATGATGGGTCGAAGCCGGTGGAGGATGCGCTGTGGGCGAGCCAGATTGGGTAGAGGCAGAGGGACGGCAATCACGCCGGCATATAGACAGCCAAAGAACGCGGCGATGAACTCGAGACCTGCCGGATACAGCAACAGCGCACGCTCCCCACTTGCTCGGTGGCTCTGGAGCAGGGCCCCAATGCTCCGGGCTTGGCAGTCCAACGCCGCATAGGTCAGATGATCTCCTTCGGCTTCTCCATCGACCAGGTAGGTATAGGTCCGCTGTCCGGGCTGCTGAAGCGCTCGCCAGCGAAGGACCTCGACGAGCGTGGAGAATCCCACGATTGGGTCAGTAGGGTCCTTCTTCATACGCACCTTTCTTCGACGGTTCCGTCCAATCCCGACCTTCACGCGCCACGCGCCTGCTCCGTTCGAGCTCAGCCTTCCGGGACATCGACTGTCTCATACCCGACGATGGGCCGCGCCGCGGCTTCAGTGCGCCGGGCGTCACGAGGTCGGCCTTCCGCCCGAAGGGGACCTCGCTGGCCTCGCCGCGCGCGGTAGACCCAGGCGGGGCGATACGTCGTACGCCGAATTCGCGGCGGTGCGCAGGCAAGGGGCTGCGCGGGGCAGCGATCGCTTCCCCACGATGCATGCCAGGGGTGAGGATCTTCTCGGGCAACGCAGTTGTCGTGTGAATACGGAAGCTTGAGCGGGCGAGGAAAGTGAACTGGGAGTCATCTTGGGGTAACCGTGTGCGTTGTCCATACGAGTGACGTGCCACTCGGGGGGGGCCAGCGCATGGAAGCACAGACACTCGCCGATGAGAAGCCGTTCGCGGCAGCGGAGGACAAGTTCGGCGAGTGAGCTGCGCGCCGCTCTCGAGCAGATTCGAAACGCTCCACAGCTCGGCAGCTCGTACCGGGTCGTGGGCGGACAAGAGCACCGGCGGCTGCTCATGCTCGAGACCCGGTAGCACGTCTACTACCGGGTGGTGGGCCGCGACCGTGTCCGCGTCGTTGCCGTCTGAAGCGCCGTGTGTGGCCGCGCAAGCTGGTTGATGGAGTGTACGTCCCGACTGGCTGGCGTCCACCGGCGGGATGACCGTCGCCCACGCATACGCGTGACGGGCGATGGGCGGGCATGACGAACATGGCGAAGAAGCGCAGCGGTTCACGGGCGTGGGCGTTGCATGAGGGCAGCGCGCCGCGTGGGGCGATCTTCGCCGGACGCCTCCCAGCCTCGACGGCACACTACGAGCCAACTACTGCCGGCTGTGGCGAGGTCCGATCGACCAGTTGATGTATGCCCACCACCCAGGCCATGGCGGCTGCCCATCCAGCGAGGATGTCGGAGGGATAGTGCACGCCCAAATATACGCGCGAGACGCCTACCAGCAGCACGAACAGCACGATGACCGGCGTCACCAGCCAGCACCAGCGCGTTCGCCAGAACAACAGGACAAGCGCGACTCCCAGCGTAGCCGAACCCATCGCATGACCGCTGGGGAAGCTGTAGGTGGTCTCCGGCGTGATCGAGAGCCATAGGCTCGGACGCATTCGCGCGAAGTAGTTCTTGGCCGCAACATTGAGGATGGCCGATCCGACCAGGCTTATGCCGAAGAACAAGGTGGGGCGAGAACGGCGACGCAATGCTAGCCACAGCACCACGGCCACATCCAGGGGGATGACCCCCCATAAAAAGCCCAGCTTCGACATCCAGGAGAAGAAGGTGTCGAGCGTCGGCGTTGCGATCGCATGCAGCGCATTCAGGAGCGGCGCATCGAAGGCGAAGACCTCCTGCTCGTGCACCTCCCCGACCAGAGCAGCAAAGACCCACAACGGCAACAGTACACCAAGGAAGACCAGCGACAGGGCACCGGCATGCTGCCGTGCGAAATGCAGGACGTTGAGACTCTCCGCACCAACGGCGCGCATCGCCGATCGCGGGGTATCGGGGACGTGCGCTTGGGGAGCATCGGAAACGGGCGCGGCCATGGCCTCACTCCGAAGCGGCCTCCGGCACGGGCTTCGATTCCAGCTTCTTTTCCCGCCGGAGCCCGTTGCGAGGAGCGCTGCGCGCCGCTGTCATGGACGCCGGCACGCAGACGGCAATCGCGCGAGTCTCGACACTGAACTTGAGCGCCTTCGTCGGCTCCCGATCGCCGCCGTCGAGCTCATAGGGTTCCGTCGTCTTCATCTTCACCGAGATCCTCGTCGCGCGCGTGGTCCGAACGAAGGGCGAGCGGCTGGCGTGGCCGGTCGCCACGCATGCGAAGACGCGCGCCCACTCGATCTCGCTGCCCGCGGTGACGACCGCGAGCTCGAGCTTGCCGTCGATGGGCGAAGCCTTCGGGAACAGCTTGATCCCGCCCGTGATGGTGCCGACGTTGCCGACGAGTACGCAGCTCGCCTTGCCGGAGAACTCGTCATCACCGAGCCGGAGGAGCCGATGGCGCGCCTGCTCGAGCGCAAGCTGGGCTGTTGTCGCATCCCCACGCGCGTGTTTCGCGCGCGCGCCGAGCAGCTTCCGTTCGAGGACGAGAGCTTCGACAACGTGGTCTGCACGCTCGTCCTGTGCACGGTCGCGGACCCCCCGCGCGCGCTGGCGGAGGTGCGCCGAGTCCTGAAACCGCAGGGCCGGCTGCTCTTCATCGAGCACGTGCGCTCGGAGGATTCAAGGCTCGCCCGCTGGCAGGATCGCCTGCAGGGCCCGTGGGCCTGGTTCGGGTGCGGCTGCCAGTGCAATCGCGCCACGGTCGAGAGCATCCGTGCGGCAGGGTTCTCGGTCGCCGATCTGCGGCACGAGAACCTCTCCAAGGCGCCGCGCATCGTGCAGCCGCTCGTGGTCGGAGCCGCGGCGCTCAGCTGATGCACCCGTCTACCGGGTGTCGTGCGGTGACCAGGATTCCCGTGGTCTGCCTCGGCGGCGTCGCCTTCGCCTCCAGCATCCCGCGCGGCGGTTCCCGAGAACTTCCAACTACGGCCTTCCCAACCGATTCGCCCTCGGTCTTCGCGATCTGCTGAGCCAGCGGAGTGTACCTGCACGCGAGCGTCACCAGCCTAGCCGCCCGGTTGCGGGTCTACCGTGACCCTGTCGGCTTGTCCCGCCTGCAGGTCAGCTGAGCCTGGCGATCAGATCTCGCATCGCCGTGGCAGTCGTCTCCAGGGAGCCGATCCCTGGGTCCTGCGCAGCGCGTTCAGCGCTCAGCTTCGAGAGCGCTTGCTGCGGCTCTACGGGTGCGCGTGCCGCGGCCTTGAGAGAGGAGCGGGCCGGTGCCGTGCGGCCGAGCAACGTGGCATTCCACTCGTCGACCGAACTCGGATATGCGATAGCACAGTTGCGCAAGTGATCACGCATAGCTAATGTGCGGTTGGTATTACCTGGCGGCGCTTAGGCCGACCGGACAACATCACCGAGGTAAGAGATGGCGCCCAAGAAGAAGACCGCGACAAAGAAGATCGCTGCGAAAAAGGCGGCCCCGAAGAAGACCGCGAAGAAGACGAGGGGCAAGACGAAGTAGCCCTTCGCCGCGCAGTAGCCCGCCGGATGCCGCAGCCCGGCACGGTCGGAGATCCGGAAGAGGTCTTCGGCTTTCGCTTCGCTCGTGGAAGGCGCATTGGACGGTCCTGGTGCCGGGCGTGTCGCGCGCATTGAAGCAGCGGCCAGGGTGACGGGCACGCGTCTGCGGCAGACGTTGCAAGGGTAGCGTAGGGGAGACAAGGGCGTGCTGGCGGGCCTTGCAGAGCCCGGCGGCGCTCGGTTGCGGCGCCGTGCGACCCAGGTCATTGAGATCCTGCCTCACTGCCGCATGAGCTTCATGGCCTCCCGCAAGAGCTCATCGACGGGCTTCCCCGCGGCCTTCTCGCGCAGCGCGGCCACGGCCGCTTCCGCCTGCGGCAGCTTGAACCCGAGCCCGAGGAGAGCCTGTTCGAGCTGCTCGAAGGGGCCATCGGCGAGGGCGGCGGTCTTGGGGCCTGCGGCTCGAGCGAGCGTGACGAGCTTGTCCCTGAGCTCGAGTACGAGCCTCTCCGCGGTCTTCTTGCCGATGCCGGGGACCTTTGTGAGCCGCGCCACGTCTCCGTTCGCCACCGCACGCGCGAGCTCCCGCGCCTCGATCCCGGAGAGGATGTTCTGCGCTGCCCTCGGGCCGACGTTCTTCACCGCAATGAGCTCGCGAAAGACCGACTCCTCCTCCTCGGACGCGAAGCCAAAGAGCTGGAGGGAGTCCTCGCGCACGTGGGTGTAGGTGCGGAGTGAGGCCTTCTCGCCGGGGGGCGGGAGCGCCGACAGCGAGACGGCCGAGAGCGGTTCTCGCTGTCGAGCACGGCAGCGTGGTTGGTACGTGTGCGAACACCACCGCAGTGCAGTTTCAACGACGCTCATGCCGCTGTCGAGGCGGAGCTGGCTGGTCGACCACACGGATGGGGTCTCGTCGTGTGCTCATGGCAGCCAGTTCCATAGCGCTATCTCTGACGACTCGCGTCGAAGTTCCGCGGTCCCCGCTCGAAGAGGGTCGCGGGTCGGACCGCGCCGTTGCCAAAGCGGTCGTTCAGCGCGTCGACCGCGGCGTTGAGCGCCTCGCGGCGCGGGCGCGCCCGCGCGCGCTGGAGAATCGGCGCCGTGGTCGAACAGGCCGAGCTGCTCGGCGGGTACGGTATCGAAGCCGCTGGCCGACACGCCGATGAG
>JBGQLS010000228.1:0-9733 GCA_041500205.1 Anaeromyxobacteraceae bacterium
CGTGGCGCTGCGGCGTCGCGTCGTTCTGACGCCCGTGTGCTGAGTACCCGGGGGCGAAGGCCGCCCCCGCCCCGCCGGCAAAGCCGTCGGGGCCCCACCCGGGCCCCTGCGACCGCAACTGATTCTTCGACAGGTCTTGAGTGCTCACTTGCCGCCTTCGCGGCGCCGCGGGCCCAACTCTCGCGGCGGCCCCGCCACGCGCTCCACCCTCACCGCGGGCATCCTGGGATCCGGGCTCCTCGCCGCCCGCGCGAAGCGCTCCGCCTCCTCGCGCGCCACCTGGAACCGCGTCTCCCGAGGCATCACCACGATCTTCCCGATTGCATCCCGCGTGACGCCGCCGCGCCGACACACCAGCGGCAAGATCCAGCGGGGGTCCGCGTCCTTGTCGCGGCCGACGCTGATCCGGAACCACGCGCCGTCCTCTCCCGCTGCCGGGCGCGCGCGCCGCTCCTTTCGCTGCGCCGCGGCGACGGGCGCCTCTCGTGCTGCGCGGGCGGTCTCGGGGAGCTCCTCGGGTGCGGGGAGGCGGGCGCGCTCGCGCCGGACCAACGCCGCCGCCACGAGCAGTGGCGCGCGCTCGTCCAGGAGCCGGCGGGCCACCGCCAGCTCCTCTTCCGTCGCCTCGCCGGCGAGCGCCGCGACGGCGGCGGCGAGGCGCTCCTCGTCGCGCGCGCGGATCTCGTCGGCGGCGGGCACAGGCGCCCATTCGGCGGAGATCCCGGCCTCGCGCAGCATACTCTCGAGCCGGAAGCGCTCCTGCGGCGCGGCGAGCACGACCGCCAGCCCCTTTCGTCCGGCTCGACCGGTGCGCCCGCTGCGGTGCTGCAGAGCCAATGCGTCGCGCGGCAGGTCGGCGTGGAGGACGAGCTCGACGTTGGGCAGGTCGAGCCCTCGCGCCGCCACGTCGGTCGCGACGAGGACGCGGGCGCGCCCGTCGCGCAGCGCCTTGAGCGCCTTGGTCCTCTCCGGTTGGGTCAGCTCCCCCGAGATGGCGACCGCCTCGAACCCTCGCTCGGCGAGGCTCGCGGCCGTGTGATGGACCGTCTCGCGCTGCGCCCGGAACACGAGCGCGCTCGCCGGGTCGAGCCGCCGCAGCACGTTCACGATGGCGTGCTCGCGCTCGCGGGCCGCGACCAGGTGCGCCCGGTACGTGATGTCGGCGTGCGCCTCGCCGGGCGGCGTAGCGGCCACGCGCGCCGCGTCGCGCGTGTAGCGGCGCGCCAGCTCCAGGATCGGTTTCGGTAGCGTCGCCGAGAAGAGGATGGTCCGACGTTCCACGGGCGCCGCCGCCAGGATCGCCTCCAGCTCCTCACGGAAACCCATGTCGAGCATCTCGTCCGCCTCGTCGAGCACGAGCGCAGCGAGCCCGCCGAGGGCGAGATGTTGCCGGTCGAGGTGGTCGCGCAGCCGCCCGGGCGTTCCGACGACGAGGTGCAGCCCCTGCGCGAGCGCGCGCGCTTCCCGCCTGGGATCCATTCCGCCGACGCAGGCGCCGACGCGCGCGCCCGCCTCGGCGAAGAGCCACGCCAGCTCGCGCTGTACCTGGACCGCGAGCTCGCGCGTGGGAGCGATGACGAGCCCGAGGGGCGCGCGCGGCGCCGCGGGCAAGAGCGCGGGCGCGTCGCCCAGGAGCGATCTCGCCAGCACGAGCCCGAAGGCGACGGTCTTTCCCGACCCCGTGCGAGAAGACACGAGCAGATCGCGTCCGGCGAGCGTGGGCGCGAGGACGGCCGCCTGGACCGGCGTCGGTTCGTCGTAGCCGCGCGCGTCGAGCGCCGCGCGGAGAGCGGGGTGCGCCTCGAGATCGGCGAAGGTCACCTGCGCGTTGTAGCGGGCCTTCCCCGCCGGCGCAGCCGTCGGGCCCCACCCTGGCTAAGAAGCCAAAGGCATTTTTCGACAGCCTTTGGGTCGCCGGGGACGCAGGCTGCCCCCGCCCGCCGGGCAAAGCCCATCGGGGCCCCACCCCGGCCACGCTGCAGAGCGATCACATTTTTTCGACAGGTCTTGCGTGGGCCAGAAGTTCCTCGGCGATGCTGGTGGCGCGCGTCGCAAGTCTCGAACCGGTGGTCGCGGTGCGCGCCACGCGGGTGGGGCCAAGGTCAGAAGATTGGGGTCAAGACGACCTTGGTCTGACTGATCGTGCTGGTGTCGATGCCCCGATTCCGAAGGTCGGTCTGGATCCGCGCCACGCCACGAGCCCCGCCGTACAACCGGAGCAGGTGGGCACGGTGTTGCCAGCACGTCCGCGTCTCCCCGTTGAGTATGACGGGCTCTGCTCCCGGTATGCTTGGGCGATAAGTCAACGTGAGCTGCCACACGGGCCGCTCGCCGCAACCGGTTTGATAACACTCCACGCCACACCTCGCGCTTGGCCGGCTGGCTGGCTCGGGGGCAGTAGTTGCTCCGAGATGCCGGGCCGGAAGGTCACTGTACCCGATCGCGGCGGCGAGTGCCCGGCGAACGCCACGCCGCGGGCCTGTGCTCTCGTCCAACCGATCGCGATGATGGAGAGGGTCGGTTCTCCTCTTTTCCATGAGGGCGGCGTGGAAGCTCCGTAGAACAACGGCCGCTCCTGCTCGTCGCGCGAAGCCAGGGAGCAGATAAGCGACCGTCAGCTCCTGCGCCGAGCCGGCGCGCCCGTTATGAAGGGCAGCAACCAAGCCTCAGCCTCGTCGGAGCATGGCGCTCCCCACCGGCCGGCCTGAGGGAGAAACCAATGGAAGCTCCAGCAAGCGTTCGCCTCGTCCATTCCTTCGACACGCAGCTGCACCAGATCGTGTGCGGCTTGCGCGGTTTCGAGCACCGCTCGACGAAGCACGACCGTGCCGTCACCTGCCCGGCCTGCGTGAAGATCCTCGGCGCAAAGGGCGTGGCTGCGGACTCCGACCCCGCTCATGGTCTCGCTGCCGCTGGAGGCGAAGGCCACTCGTGAGCATGGGGGAGGACAAGCGCTCCAGCCGTCGCCACCGCCGCCGGTACAAGGTGACCGTGGGACCCGCCTCCTGGTTCACGACGGATGTCTCGGCAGGTGGCTTCTCCGGCGAGGTCATGCGGGTATTGCCTGCTGGCGCGGCCGTGGAGGGCACGATCGACGTGCGGGGAGCGGAGGTTGCCTTCGCCGGCGACGTTGCGTGGGCTGAGCGCGGAGACTGGCACCTCAACTTGCGCGGGAGGATGGGCGTGCGCTTCACGCGCATCGGCCCGGAAGCGGTCACGCTCCTCGTGGGCGCGAGCGCCCTGCGGCTGTCCCCGCGATAGCTGAGTACCCGGGGGCGCAGGCGGCCCCCGCCCCCGCCGGGCAAAGCCCGTCGGGGCCCCGCCCCCGCCAAGGCGCCCCGGCGAGCCATTGGTCGCCCGTCGCTCGTCGAGGCGCGGATGCGCGCGGCGGAGCCGGGACCCGTCGCCGCTGCCGAGAAGGAGCATCATGCGCAGGGGCAGGTACGTCGCGAAGATGCACTCGCAGCTCGAGGACGCCAGAGCTGCCGTCCAGGGATTCCGATCACGCCCCGAGAAGCACACCGTCGAGGGGAGGCTCGAGTATCGCAGGCTGGTCGAGGCCGCCCAGGACAAGGGTGAGCACCTGGGCCACCGGCTCGATGTCTTGAGGGCCTCCGCGAGGGAAGACTTCCCCGCGCTGAAGGCAAGATTCGACATCGCGAGGGAGGAATTCAGGTCCGCCGTTCGCTGCGCCCGTCGTGGGTAGCCGGCGGCCTGGTGGCCTCCGCGAGGATGGCGCGAACGCGCTCGAGGAGCGGTCCGCGCTCGAATGGCTTTTGCAGGAAGAGCTCCGGTGGGAGCCTTTCCTTCCCGGAGACGACTTCCTCGCTATAGCCGGACATGTAGAGCACGGGCACCGTCCGCAGCGCGCGGATGGCGCGGCCGAGCGACACGCCGCTCATCCCGGGCATCACCAGGTCGGTGAGGACGAGGTCGATGCCGTCAGCTCACGGACGCAGCATGGGCGTCAGGGTTGGCTGGCCAGAACCGTCGCGACGCGATCGCGCCCTGCGCTCTTCGCCGCGTAGAGCCCCTTGTCAGCGCGGTCGAACCAGGTCTTGGCGTCGTCGCTCATCCCGATCGTCGCGGCGCCCATGGACACGGTGAGCGCGATCGCGCTATCGCCCGCCATGACCTTCACGGCCCTGACCCGAGCCAGCACGCGCTCCGCGAGCGCCAGGGCGTCCTTGAGGCTCGTCTCGCGCAGCACGACGGCGAACTCGTCGCCGCCGAAGCGGGCCACGAAGTCGCTCTTGCGCAGGAACACACGCACGATCGCGTTCGCCACCTCGCGCAGGACCTGGTCGCCGATCGTGTGGCCGAACGAATCGTTGATCCCCTTGAAGCGGTCGACGTCGATGACGAGCAGGGACATCTCTTGCCGGAAGGCCCTGGAGATCTCCACCGAGCGCTCCAGGAAGACGTCGAACGCCTTGCGGTTGAAGACCCGGGTGAGAGGATCCGTCGCGCCTTCGCGGCGGGCGGACTCGAGCTCGTCGCCGAGGGTGCGCACCGTCTCGCCCAGGGTGGCCATCCGGACGCTCTGCCGCTGGCGGCGCTCCTCGAAGGCCTGCGTGAGGTTCCCGATGGCGTCCAGCGCCTCCCGCTTCAGGTCGGCGGCGGCGCTCGCCTCGACGAGCTTCTCCAGACGGGCGACCTGCTGCCGGACTCGTTCGTCCGTCTCCTCGTCGAGCGCGAACGCCTGGCTGAAGTTGCGGATGAAGACCCAGATCACGTCGCGCAGGTCGGTCGCCACGCTCGCCGTTTGCTTCGCGCTCGACCGGCAGTACTCACGCACGAACTGCCGGACTCCCTGCCAGTCCCGGCGGCCGCTCGCGCGCGCCTCCTCCTCGTCGGGCCCCCCGGGGGCCGGCGCGGCCATGATCACGTGCTGGGCCCACGCCTCCGCCTGCTGCCGGAAGGTCCGGGCGTCCGTGCCCTCCTGGTCGAGGGCGAACTCGGCCATGCTCCGCAGCATGCTCGCGAGCGTGTCGAGGGCCATGTCCCCGGCATCGGGCGCCACGGGCGGAATCGCGAGCGGCGTCTCGCGGGTCTCCTTGGGCGGTCTCTTTTCTGCCATGGAGCGTGCGCTAGCCGAAGAGCTGGGCCGTGAGCCAATCCTGACCAAGGTCGAGGAGCGCCTCGTCCGACGAGAGCGCCCGCGCGACCGCTGCGTCTGCCAGGCCGAAGCGCTCGGCGAAACCGGGCTGGGCCACCGACTGCCTGAAGACGTCGAGGTTGTAGAGCGCAAGGATGACGGCGTGCAACTGGGCATCGGACAGGGACAAGGGTCGCGGACGGTCGGGGTGCAGGAAGAGCCTCGCGATCCGGTTGTTGGCAGCTCGGTACGCGTCGAGGCCTTGATCGCGAGCCCAGCCCTCTACCGTGAGGGCGCCAGTCTCGCCGAAGCCCAAGCATTTCTCGCTCGCCGAGGCGACGACGAAGATCTCCCTGGGCTCGCCCCCGCCCTCGAGGGCGACGGCCCGCGCCAGCGGGTAGATGCGACAGCAGGTCGGGCGGTAGCCGTAGACTCCGCAGCCCGCGTCGCCGACGAAGGGGCAGCGGCCGTCCGCCGACAGCTTGATGCGGAGCGTCGGCCAGCCGGAGCTGGCCTCGATCTCGAGCTCGGCGTGCTTCGCGAGGAGCTCGTCCGATCGACAGTCCAGGCCGCGCGCCAGTCGCAGGACGTCGTAGGGAAGGAGCGAGAGGCGCTTGTTGCGACAGCAGGAGTTGAAGCAGGAGAGGCCGGGGTGGCAGCGAAAAGGCAGGATCTCGGTCGGGCTCAGGCGGCGACCCGAGAGCTCGCCATCGGTCTCGATCATCGGCGCAGTAAATCACGGCCTGGCGCGCCAAGCCTAGAGAGGGGAGGCCCAAAGGGATCCCGTTTCCCTCTCCCTCCGCAAGGGAGAGGGTCGGGTGAGGGAGGCTCGGGGCGGCCGGAGTTCCTTCCCGCCCGGGTCCCGGAGGCCACGACGGGCATCTGTCAGTACCGACCCAGCCGTGCTGGCCGGGGAGCTTGCGCTCGCTTCGCACCAGCCTCCACTGCATGCCTATCTTTCAGAGAGGCAGGAATCTCGAGCCGCGAGGAGGCGAAGTGGCGTACATCGAAAAATCCATCGAGATCGAGAAACCGGTAGGCGCCGTCTACGATGATTGGACGCAGTTCGAGGAGTTTCCAAGGGTCCTGGAGGGGTTGAAGGAGATGCAGGGCTTGGTCGATACGCGCCTGCGCTGGCGCGCGGAGGTCCTCACGTTCGCGCCCAGGGGCGCAGGTACCCGCGTGACGCTCCGCGTCGACTACGACGCCAACGGCTCGGAGATCGACGACGCGCTCCGGGTCGCCTCAGGCCGTCTGCAGCGCGATCTGGAACTCTTCAGGACCTTCGTCGAGGATCAGGGCGCAGGCCGGGGCGCCTGGGGGTGGACATTCACTACGCGCGAACCGTCGCATGCGTAGGGCACTCAAGACCTGTCGAAAAATGGCTCGCCGGGGCGCCTTGGCGGGGGTGGGGCCCCGACGGGCTTCGCCCGGCGGGTGCGGGGGCCGCCTTCGCCCCCGGGTAATCAGGAACCGGACCCGCCGAGGCGCCGGCGCATCCGCCACAGACCCATCGCCATCCGCAGGGCGTCCAGCCCAGGCACGAGCTTGGAGCCCCCGGGATCGGACCAGTCCACGGGCTCCTCCCGGAATCGCGCGCCTCGCTTCCGGAGCAGGGCCAGCACCTCGACGTCGAGCAGCCAGCGGTCCTCGCGGAGCGAAGGCAAGAGCTGCCGGAGGACCTCCGCCCGGAAGAGCTTGAGCCCACACTGGGTGTCGTAGAACCTAAGGTGGAACAAGCGCTCGGCGAGCGTCGCGAAGACGCGACCCTGGAGGTGGCGGAAGGAGCTGCGCTCGATCGAACGGCCGGCCATCAGTACGCGGGTGGCGGCGAGCACGTCGATGTCGTCGGCACCCTCCAGCATGCGGACGAGGCGCCATGCCTCGCGAGCGCTCACGGCGCCGTCCGCGTCGAGGAAGCCCAGCCAGGCCGCCGCGGGATCCGCTCTCGCCCACCCCGCCCGGATGGCAGCCCCCTTGCCCCGGTTCTCCGGGACGGTCACGAAATGGATGCGATGCGGGGCGGCGGCGTCGGCGAGGCGCGCGGCGGACTCGGCGACAGCCGCGCGCTCACGCTCCACCTCCGCCGGCCCGCTGCCGTCGTCCACCACCAGCAGCTCCGTTGCCGGCGCGGGCGTCGCGAGCGCCTCGCCGACCAAGGCCTCGAGCAGGGCCGGGAGGCGCGCGCTCTCGCAGTAGGCGGGGATGACGAGGGCGACCAGGGGCGTGGGCAAGCGGCACATACAACCGCGGACGTCCCGGTACGTCAACGTTCGAGCGGCCCCCGCCAGCTTGGCGACGCTGTCCTGTCGTGGACGTCCGGGGCGTCGCGCCGCTACCATGCGTACCGATGTGGAGCTTCGAGGAGAGGAGCGCCCTGGCGCGCGCGGCGGCCGCCGCGTTCTACCTCGCGTCGGTGGCGCTGCTCGTGTTGCTGCAGGAGATCGGGCTGCGGCTGCGCCGGGAGGAGCGCCGAGCCTGGTGGGCTGGCAACGGCCGGGACTTCCTCAACGCAGTGGGATTCGCGGGGGTCACGGCGTCGCTGCGCGCCTATGGCTTCCCGCTGGCAGCCGCCCTGTTCGCCGGCGCGACGCTGACGCTCGCGCTGTTCGGCACCTCCATCTTCATGGAGACACAGGCGCGCACGCGCCGTCCGCGCGCCTGGGCGCTAGCGGTGGGGCTCGTCTTCGCAGCTCCGGTGCTCATCTTCTCCGAGCAGCTGCTGAACGCATTCGCGCGCGTCTCGACCGCGCTATTCCCGTTCCGGGGGTGATTTCCGGCCTCATGGCGCTGCCCGGTTGAGCTGATCCCGTGGTCGCGCTACGGGAACGGGCTCAATGCAAGCGAGCACCGCTGGTCAGGCCCCAGGCGTCAGGCCTCAGGGTCTCCATGCGCGAACGCGGAGCGCGGGCGCGACGATCTCTGCCCCTGGCATCGCAGGCGCTGAACCCGAGGCCCGAGGCCCCGGAATCGGCCCCATCGAAACGAAAGAGGCCGCCCGGAGGCGGCCTCTTATTGGAACTCGCTGGAAGCGGCTGGCTACATCCCCATGCCGCCCATACCACCCATGCCGCCGCCCATGCCGCCACCCATGCCGCCACCGCCACCGCCCTGATCCTCCTTGGGCTTCTCGGCGATCATCGCCATCGTGGTCAGCATGAGGGAGGCGACCGACGCGGCGTTCTGGAGCGCCGTGCGGGAGACCTTGGTCGGGTCGATGACGCCCGCCTTGACCAGGTCTTCGTAGTCGCCCGTCTGCGCGTTGAAGCCGTAGTTGATCTCCTTCGACTCCTTCACCTTGTTCACCACGATCGAGCCCTCCCAGCCGCCGTTCTCGACGATCTGGCGGATGGGCTCCTCGAGCGCGCGGCGGACCAGGTCGAGGCCGGTCTTCTCGCCGTCGTTCACCTGGACCTTGTCGAGCGCCTTGAGGCAGCGCAGGTAAGCCACGCCGCCGCCCGGGACGATGCCCTCCTCGACCGCGGCGCGGGTCGCGTGGAGCGCGTCCTCGACGCGGGCCTTCTTCTCCTTCATCTCGGTCTCGGTGGCCGCGCCGACGTTGATGACGGCGACGCCACCCACGATCTTGGCGAGGCGCTCCTGCAGCTTCTCCTTGTCGTAGTCGCTCGTCGTCTCCTCGATCTGGGCGCGGATGGTCTTCACGCGCGCCTCGATGTCGGCCTTCTTGCCGGCGCCGTCCACGATGGTGGTGTTGTCCTTGTCCACCGTGATGCGCTTGCCGCGGCCGAGGTCCTTGAGCGTCACCTGCTCGAGCTTGAGGCCGAGCTCCTCGGCGATCATCTTGCCGCCGGTGAGGATGGCGATGTCCTCGAGCATGGCCTTGCGGCGGTCGCCGAAGCCCGGCGCCTTGACGGCGCAGACGTGCAGCGTCCCGCGCAGCTTGTTCACGACGAGCGTCGCGAGCGCCTCACCATCGACCTCCTCGGCCACGATGAGGAGCGGCTTGCCCCCGCGAGCGATCTGCTCAAGCAGGGGGAGAAGATCCTTCATGTTCGAGATCTTCTTCTCGTGGATGAGGACGTAGCAGTCCTCCAGGACCGCCTCCATGCGCTCCGGGTCGGTCACGAAGTAGGGCGAGAGATAGCCGCGGTCGAACTGCATGCCCTCGACCACCTCGAGCGTCGTCTCGAGGCCCTTCGCCTCCTCGACGGTGATGACGCCCTCCTTGCCCACCTTGTCCATGGCCTCGGCGATGATGCCGCCGATGGTGCTGTCCCCGTTCGCGGAGATGGTCCCGACCTGGGCGATCTCCTTGTGGTCCTTGGTCGGCTTGGAGAGGGTCTTGAGGTGGTTCGTGATGGCCTCGACGGCCTTGTCGATGCCCCGCTTGATCTCCATCGGGTTGTGGCCGGCCGCTACGAGCTTGGCGCCGTCCCGGTAGATGGCCTGGGCGAGCACGGTCGCGGTGGTGGTGCCGTCGCCGGCGACGTCGGAGGTCTTGGACGCGACCTCCTTCACCATCTGCGCGCCCATGTTCTCGAACTTGTTCTCGAGCTCGATCTCCTTCGCGACCGTCACGCCGTCCTTGGTGATGGTCGGCGAACCGAACGACTTCTCGAGGACGACGTTGCGGCCCTTGGGCCCGAGCGTCACCTTGACTGCGTCGGCGAGAGC
>JBGQLS010000229.1:0-9664 GCA_041500205.1 Anaeromyxobacteraceae bacterium
CGATCGCTTCACTGGAACCGCGAACGGTCATCATGACGGCCATGGAAACCGACTCGACGCCGTCGACGGCTTCTCGAGACAGGCCGTCGACGCGCAGGACCGCCTCGCGAACGATCTTGAACGCCGATTGCTGAACGGTCTCGATCCAATCGATGCCAGCGCCGCTGGCGCGAAACAGCTCGCCCCGCACCATCTTCACCACGCCGAAGCCGCCCAAGATGGCCTTCTCCCCGAGATTCGATCCCGACGCCACCACGGTCATGATGACTCCCGCCTCGGGCATCCTCAGCGTCCGCACCTTAGCCTGCGATATCGATTCGCTCATCGCGTCTCCTTTTCGGTGGAAGAGGAGAATGTGCGACAGGACTGCGTGACGCATCGTGACAAGTTCGAATCGTTCCTGGCTCGGCATGCAGTCGAGGGCGCCACGACCCAGATGTGTCCTCAGTTCCGTCCGCCTTCCTTCCGGTATCAAGTCAGACGGGTACACAGGAACCGCGCTGGGGCGGCCACGTCGATTCTCAGAGTCCCGACCGCCGCAACAGGCGGCCGCCCGGCCCGCTTCCAGAAGTGGCGTCAGGAGGGACCAGCCCGGATCCGGGAGCCGAGGAACGCCATGCGTGAAGCCCGCAAGGTCGACCCCGGCTGCAATCCCGTCAGCGCGGGAGGTGGCGCACGACCCGCGCCACCTGCACTCTGCGAAGCAGCCGCCGCTCGGCGGGATGCTTGAGACGTTCCAGCGCGTCCTTGGGCGTGAGCCACTTCACCCGATCGATCTCGTCGTTGGGCTCGAAGCAGGACTCGCCGTCGGCCGTCATGTGCCAGAAGAGCGCCAGCTTCGGCCGACGGTTCCTGGCGTACAGCGCATAGCCTGCGAACTCGACCAGGCGCGCGCGGCAACCGGTCTCCTCGGCGACCTCTCTCGCGGCGGCCTCCGAGAAGCCCTCGCCCCGCTTGAGCTTCCCCTTGGGCAGGCGCCAGTCGTCCTGCCTGGGGCGGTGGACCAGCGCCAGCTTGGGGCCCCCGCGCCCGCCACGCCACACGAGGCCGCCAGCCGCCTTCACGATCTCGTCTTCCTGGACTTTGCGTGCGCTGTTACCCACGGATGCAGTCTAGCGCAGGAGTTCGGTCCCGCGAATCGAGGGACGCCTCTTTGCAGAGAATTTCGCTCCCCGTCACCTGGCGTTCACATTTGCAGCCGCGCCCGGCACCGAACGGCGTCCGCCCGCGTCGCTCTGTGACGATTTCGTGTCGATCGTCTTCTTCATCGACCTCAACCGCGCGCGCAAGCGCCTCCGGAACTTCATCGACGGACCAGGCAGCATCGAGGTCCTCCGCTGGGCCGTGGACCAGGAGGTCGGACTTCGCGCCTTCCTGCAGCTCGGCGGCAGTCAGGCGGTGGCTCGGCGCGAACCGAGCCCACATGAAACCTGCCCCTGCTTCCCGGCGCCGGGGCATCATGGGGCCGACGTAGATCCTCCTTCGCATGCGCGAGCGGTGACGGCGCATGTACCGCCGCAGTCTGGGAGAGGGCCATGAGAATCGACGAGACGGTCATCGACCGGAGCGCAGAGGAAGGGGCGCGGTACGTCGCCTTGGCCCTGCTCGCGGACGCCGACCACGCCGTGGAGCGGCTCGCCGCCGGCGGCGACGACGAGGCGCTGCACGACTTCCGTGTCGCGCTGCGGCGGACACGGTCGACGCTGCGCGCCTTCCGACCCTGGCTGCAGGGAAGCGTCAAGCGCAAGATGGAGAAGCGGCTCCGCTGGCTCGCACATGCAACGAATGACGCGCGCGATGCCCAGGTTGCGCTCCGGTGGATCGGCGAACAGCGCCACGCGCTCGGACATCGGCATCGCGCGGCGGTCGACTATCTCTCGGAGCGGCTCGAAGACCGCCGGGCCGCATGGGCACGCGAACAGGCACGCGTCCTCGCGCGATACGGCAGGGCCTCTCACAAGCTCGTCGACCGGCTCCAGACTTACCGGGGAAGGATCGACGCATCGGCCAGGTCGAACACGTACGGCAGCGCGCTCGCCGGCGGCGTGGCGGAGCACCTCGCTTCGATGCGGGAGCACGTGGGCGCCATCCGCGGCTCGGGCGACGAGGAGAACATCCACCGCGCCCGGATCGAGGGCAAGAAGCTGCGCTACCTGCTCGAGCCGCTACGCGGGAATCGCCACGCCGACGCCGGGATGATGGTGAAGAGCCTGAAGAATCTGCAGGACGTGCTCGGCGAGCTGCACGACTGCCACCGGATGGCGGCGGAGATCGCTGCGGCCCTCGTCGACACCGCCGTGGAGCGAGCACGGGAGCTTCACGCCGCCGCGTACGAACGCGGCGCGAGTGGCGCGCGGCTCAGGGACGAGCTGCGCAGCGGCCCTCGCGCCGGCCTCCTCGCCCTGGACCGCCTTCTGCTGGCGCGGCGCGAAGCGCTCTTTGCCACCCTCGAGGGCGAGTGGCGCGCCGGCGGCCTCGACGCGCTGGCCGGCGAGGTCGAAGCGCTCGTGACGAAGCTGGAGGCGCGCGCGGGCGGCCGGATCGAGAACGAGCGGAAGTTTCTCCTCTCCGGACTGCCGACGCGGGCCGAAGGCGTCCCAGTGATCGAGATCGCGCAGGGCTGGCTCCCCGGCGAGCGCCTCAGAGAGCGGATCCGGCGCGTCACCGGTGCGGATGGTGAACGATACTGGCGCGGACTCAAGCAAGGCGCTGGCCCGCAACGGCTCGAGACCGAGGAGGAAATCACGCGCGACGTGTTCGAAGCTCTCTGGCCCCTGACCGAGGGCCGCCGCATCAGCAAGCGCCGCCGCAAGATCGCAGAGGGCCGCCTCACCTGGGAGATCGACGAGTTCGAGGGCCGCGACCTCGTCGTGGCCGAGGTGGAGTTCCCCGCCGAAGACCTGACGGCGACCGTCCCGGAGTGGCTTCAGCCTTTCCTGGTGCGCGAGGTGACGGACGATCCTGCCTACTTGAACCACAATCTCGCGCTTGCCCAGCATCCCCAAGCGGCTCCTGCGCCCACCGAACCCAGTCGGGGGCTCTCGAGCGAAGATGGCAGCGCGCCGGAGGCGGCGGAGGGCACTCCCGCGCCTTCGACTAGGCCCTGACGGACTGCGACGCAAGCGGTTCCCTTCTTCATGCGGCGGCCCTTTCAATTGGCGCTGCGCGCGAAGCCCGTCCATCTCATCCTGCACGACGGCTGTCGCTCACGCCGCGGTGTCATGAAAACGTCGCCGCGTCGCTTCATAGCGTTCGCGAACACCGCCCCTGGTTAGTGCAACCTCTAGCAGGGAGGTTGTCATGGCGACGAAGTCGGCGAAGAACCTTGCGGCGCGGTATCTGGACCTGCTCGCGGACGAGGGCTACCGACCGGGGCTGGACGGGGCGGACGACCGGCACGCGGTCATCTCGTTCAAGTCGGAGGGTGAGACGTTCCTGCTCTTCGTCGACGAGGATGACGACAACTTCTTTCATCTCGGCAGCTGGTTTGAAGTGGGCGATCTCGAACTCGCCACCGCGGTGGATCGCGCTAACGAGCTGAACGAACAGCTCAGGGTCGTCAAGACCACCATTGGCCTCGAAGACCGGGTGGTCCGCTTCCAGGTCGAGTCGTTCCTGGATGACCCGCCGGCGAGCCTGGAGCTCATCGAGCGCGCCGTGATCGCGGCGCGCAGCGCCGCATCCCGCTTCTTCGAACCGGCGCGCACGGTGGAACATCTCGACGCGTGATCCGTCGCTCGCGGAGACTCGGTGCCCACGGTGCCACCGAAGCTGCCACAGCCCTTGCGCTCGGCTCCCGGCAGCTCCTTCGGCGGCCACCACTCCATGCCCGGCGGTCTCCCCATCCACGTCGCCGATGCTGGAACCAGGGTGGTGCCGGGGCGCGCCGCCGAGGTCGCGTTCGGTACGGTTCCGCCTGTCGTATTCGACCTGCTCGAACCCAGCGCGCGTACGGCCGCGCCTGGCGCCCTCACAGCGCTCGCGTGCGCCGGCTGGGCGAGGGCGTCAACCCGTAGCGTCCGGCGTCAACGTGTGAAAACGTACGTTGAGGTTGCCAGCCGGAATGTGGACTTATGGTGGCGCCACGGGTCGGCTTACTCCACCAACCGTTATGGGAAGGCGCGCTACGTACCGCCGGCTGCATGCCGTCGACCGGCTGGGTAGGCGAGCGCGATTGCCCGACCTGACCCGTTGGTCTGATGGCGTGAGGCCCGACCGCGGTAGTTCTTATTGCGTAGTCAGGCTCGCACGGCTCCGCAGTCACTTGCCAATTACCCACCATCATTCGATTGCGTTAGTTTCTTCTTGCCATGTGGGTCGCTGGCGGGCAGTATCTTTCATCGTACCTACGGTACGAGTGCATGACGGTTGCGTGACCAACCGTGGAACGACCAAGGGTCACCCCGGGGGGGGTCGTGGAGTTGTTGTTGCGTCGAAATGTGAGGTGTGGAGCCGTTGGCAATCTCTTGCGGCGTGATGCGTCCGGCGTCCGAGTTCCCGATGGGCTTAGTCAACTCGGGGGTTGCATCCGATCTGGACGCTTTGTCAGGGTCCCAGCGTTAAGGGGTCGACAAGCGCTCGAGCCAATGCTGAGGCAGTGGCTCGGCGGCATCGAGCGTCTCGTGCATCGACGCGCGCAGGTGGCGGTGGGTCGTCCGGGCCTGCGCGGGGTTTCGCGGTTTCTCGGCGCGTGGATGCACGGGCAGCGCGCTTGCTGTTACGCCAGCACCCACTCCCAGAAGCACGTCGAGGAGACCGTGTCCGGTGTCGAGATCTCGTCCAGAGTCAAGGCCAAGTGGGTCGACCCGCAGACCGAGACGATCTGGGTCTGGGTCGTTCCCGAACCCTGAATCGGAGTGCTCAACCATCTCACCACGAGGATTGATATGAGGATCACCGCACCATTCGCTGTCCTTGCCGCTGCATCCGCGCTGTTCGGCTGCGCAGGCTCGTCGCAGGCGGTCGTGCCACAAGCGCCGCCCGCCGCGCCCACCGCCGTTACCTGCACCTACCCCGATGCTCCGACCGCTCCCGCGCCCGAGTGGATCTGCGATCGCAACGTGGAGGGCGCAGAGGTCGCCGCGCTCGGAATTCACGAAACGTCCAAGGCAGGCTTGCAGTACATGACGGACCACGCCGAGATCTCCGCGCGCGCCGAGCTGGCGCGCCAGATGAAGACGCGCCTCATGAACATGCTCAAGCAGTACGTCCAGGCGACCGGCGCGGGCGACACCGCGACCGTCGACAAGGCCGAGTCGACGGCGACGAACTCGTTCACCGCCGAGGAGCTTGTCGGGGTGCGCATCTTCAAGACCAGGACGAGCCCCAACGGCACCATGTACGTGCTCGTCGGCGTCGACGCGCAGGCGGCGAAGCAGACGATGAAGGGGGCGACGGAGAAGGCGATCCGGTCGAGCAGGGGGAACGAGAACGCGCTCTGGCAGCAGTTCAAGGCGAAGCAGGCCGACGAAGAGCTCAAGGCCAGGGCGGCCGAGGAAGAGGCGAAGAAGTAGCTTCCACCGTCGCTACGAGGCCAGCATGCTGCTCGCCTGTACACGACGCGCCGCAGCCGGCGCCGCACTCTTCGCTGTGGTGTTGTGCGCTCCGGGCGGAGCGGCGCCGCGCGACGCCGAAGCGGACCCGCCCGCCTGGTACCTCGACCCGCCCCGCAACGACGGCGACTGGCTGTGGGGTATCGGGCAGGGGCCGACCCTCGACGACGCGCGGCGCGCCGCACTGAAGAGCCTTGCCTCGGGGCTGCGCGTCAGCGTCTCCGCCTCGTTCGACGACCGGACCCACGTCCGAAACGGCGAGATCGACAAGACGACGATGGAACGCATCCTTGAGGAGGTCCAGAAGACGGAGTTCTCCAACCCCGTGCTGGAGAAGGCCGCCTCCGTACACAGCGGGGCGTACGCGCTCATGAAGGTCGACCGGCGGGCGTTCACGAGGGACACGAGCGCTGAGTTCGACACCGCCGTGCGGCTGGTCAGGGAGGCGACGCGCGGTGTGGCGCGCAAGCGCGCCATCGAGCAGTTCACAGCGCTGCAGAGCTCCGTCCCGAACATCCGCAAGGCGCTGGCCCTCGGCCACCTGCTGCAGGCGGCCGACCGCGGGGGCGCGGTCGAGGAGAGCGCTGCCATCCTCGCCGATCTGGCGGCCTTGGAGGCGCGGGCGTTGCGAGCGGCGAGCGCGCTCGTGTTCGCGCTGGAGTTCAGCCCGCCCGACGCGGACGTGGCGCGTGTCGTGACGGGGTTCGTGAACAGCAGCGGCACGCGCGTGACCGAGAGGCGCGACGCCGCCGGGCTCGTCATCGCCATCACGACCACCGCACGACAGCAGACGTTCTACGGAAGCAAGAACGTGCTCCTGCAGGTCACTCTGGCGGTGCGCGACGAGGAACGGGGCGGCGTGGCCTCGAAGCAGTACGACGTGAACGGAAGCTCGATGAGCGACTACGGGGCCGCGCGGCAGAGCGCCATGGCGGAGTTGGCCGAGGCGCTGCGGATGGCCGGGAAGCCCGGATGGACCTTCGCGCTGGGCTTCTAGATGCCCGCGCGGTGCAAGGAGAGTGCGACATGCGGCTCACGACGAACATGAGGCGATCGTTCCCATTGATCGTGGCGCTGGGCTTCTTGGGTTGTAGTCCCGCGGTCATGGTGAAGCCGCAAGATTACCGGGAGGCACCGCTGCCGGCCGGGGACGTCAAGCCGGCCGACGTCGACTCAGGCGCCCGGGCCAAGATCGTGCTCCTCCCGTCGGACGACACGGCGCTGAACGACAAGAAGGGCGCGATAGGCGCCGCCGGCGCGATGGTGCACGCCATCGAGACGAGCCTGTCGGAGGGCGGGGCAGAGATCATCGATCGCACTCTCAACGAGAAGCTCGGCAAGGAGATCGAGCTGGCCATCTTCACGGGGAAGGCGAGCTACAAGGGCCCCGCCGTCGCCAGCTACGCCGTGAAAGGGATCGTCGGCAACGCCGACTACCGGCACCAGTTCTTCGAGGCGCACAGCTACGGAACGCGGACGATCCCGGCGCACTGCGACCACAAGGTGGCGGTCAATCAGAGCATTAGAGTCTACGAGATGCCCACCTTGCGCCTCGTCACGACGATCAACGCGCCGGGCGCGGGCGCCACGACGACGCAGGGGCGCTGCAACGACTCCCAGGGACCCGGACTGGCGCGCCTGGCCGTCGACAGCGGCGTCCACGAAGCGCGGCACGACCTCAACAACGTCTTCGCGCCCAAGGGGTATGTGATCGAGAAGCGTGTGCATGATGGGATGCCGACCATCTTCAGGGTCACCATGGGGAGCGGCCAAGGCGCGACGGCCCAAAGCAAGGTCGTCTTCTACTCGATCCGCAAAACCGACAACGCGGCGACCGGGAAGACGATCTACGACGAGGAGAAGATCGGCGAGGGGAGTATCTCCGACCAGATCAGCGAAGGATACTGCTGGGTGGTCGCCAGCGGCGAGGAGACCGCCAAGGCCGTCCGGCTGTACGACTTCGTGAGGGTGGTCCACGAGATGTCGTTCGGGGAAAAGATCAAGAAGCAGCTGCATTAGATTGAGGTCCCGCCACCCGCCGACGCCCGCGGGAAGGAAGGAGCCGAGCCATGGGAGATCCTGCGCCTCCGAACGGTCCTGGGTCGCCGCCCCCGCCGCGACGCGACCTGCACAAGGTCGTGGTCCCCGCCTGCATCACGGGGCTACTCGCGCTGGTTCCGTGGGCGTACAACACGTTCAGCCCACGCAGCGGCTCGAAGGCCGTCGACGCCTCCGTCGTGGCCGCGACGCTGGCGCCGCCCCGGGTCGCTGCGAAGGCCGCCGCCCCCGACACTGGCGGCGAGGCCGCTCCGGTCACCGCCCCCACTCCGCCGGCAGACGCGCGCGCGCGGGCGAGCGCCCAGGCGAAGCCACCGGCAGAGGGCGCGCCGAGCAAAGCCGAGCCCGTCGACGATGAACCGGCGCTGACGCGGCGCGTGCCGATTCCGGTCGCGCCGGGGGAGACGCCCGAGGCGATCCGCGTCGCGTACGCGCTGCCCTCGCCGAAGCCCCGCCCGGCGGCGGTGCTGCCCTCGAGCGCCGCTGCGCGAGACCTGGGGATGGGCTCCATGGTCGCGGCCGAGCGCGAGTTCCAGGAGGCGATGCGGGCGGAGGAGCATGCGTTCACTGAGAGCATGATGCTCGAGGAGCGCGCCTTTCTCGACGAGGAGAGCCGGTCTTACCAGCAGTTCGTAGCCGACGTTCAGGCGCAGTGGGGTGAGTTCAGGCCCTCGACGCAGCCGGTGTGGTCGAGCTACACGAACGACAAGCGCGGCCATGGCGCGGCCGACTTCGAGAAGGGCACCCTCGACGTCGAGGTGCTCGTCGACGATGCCGCGAGGTCGCCGGCCGCGGCCGCGACCCAGCTGGCAGGTACCCTCAAGGCGATGACCTCGCCGAAGAACCCGCTTCAGCGCAACCCGCTCGAGGACCTCGTCGACCGCGGCGACGGGCAGCCTTTGCGCGACGAGGATCTGACGAAGCTCGTCGAGGGGAAGGTCCGCCAGGGCGACGCGACGCGGCGGACCGTGAAGACTGCGGACGGGCGCATCCGGACTGTCGTGGCGGTGAAGCTGCGGATGGTCCCGAACCGGCTGGCGCTGGTGGCGCGCCCGTACCTCTCGCTCGTGAAGCAGCTGGCCGAGCGCTTCGGCGTCCCGCCGGGCCTCGTACTAGCGGTGATTCACACCGAGTCGTACTTCAACCCGTTCGCCAGGTCGGGCGCTCCCGCCTACGGCCTCATGCAGCTCGTTCCTACGTCCGGCGCCAAGGAGGCGTACGCGTTCGTCCACAAGGTGGCGCGCAAGGTGGAGGCCCAGGAGCTCTACAAGCCCGAGGTCAACGTGGAACTGGGCTCGGCTTACCTGCACCTGTTGCTGGAGCGGCACTTCAAGGACATGAAGGACCCCATCGCGCGAACGCTGGCGTCGATATCGGCGTACAACTGCGGCCCCAGGAACACGTTCAAGGCGCTCCGCCCGCTCGGGGGGACAGGGACCGCTCCTCCCGCCGGCGCCTCGGCGCAGGAGGTCTTCACGGCGCTGACGGAGGGGACGCCGCAGGAGACGCGCCAGTACGTGCGACTGGTCTCGGGCCGCATGCCGCTCTGGAACGAGGCAGCTCGCTGAGGGAACGGCAAGCTCGCGCGCGAAGAGGTCGCGAGCTCCTGGGCGGTGCTCACGCCACCAGGCGTCCATCTCCGTCGCTTGTCGCTCGGCCTCTGGGGTAAAGAAGAGCTTCACTTACCTGCCAGCAGCTTCTGGATGACGGCATCGCCATCGACAAGCTGCCCGGCGCGGGCCTGCGCCATGCTCCGTTCCAGGGCGGCGTCGAGACGGGCGCCAGTCGATGGGTCACCCCGTACGCAAGAGCGATGTTGTGGCCGAGAGGAGCGCGAAGATCGGCGGTGCGAAGATCCGCACGCCCTGACGTCGGGCCTGGCGCAGCTCGTCCGACGTCAGGCGGGGAATCGGGGGCGAGACGGTCGGGTCGATGCTGTCGAGGTAGACCGCCTGCCTGCCGAAGGCGGGCGCGTTCCTCACCCAGTACAGCACGTCGGGTAGGTTGAACGACTGGGCAAAGACGTCGCGGGGATCGACCCTCGCGGACTCGAG
>JBGQLS010000230.1:0-9634 GCA_041500205.1 Anaeromyxobacteraceae bacterium
CCGCGCGGCGCCGAGAGGATGCCCACGTTCTCGACCACACCGCCCGCGTCCAAGGTGGGCGGATCGTACCCGCGGTTGTCGCTCCCCCTCTTGAGCAGGATCGCGTCCCCAGCGGCCAGGATCACCTGGCCGTCCGGCGCTTCCACGGAGCCCCCGTTCACGACCCCCGCCTGGCCGCCGAAGAGCAGCACCTGGCCGTAGTTGGCGGCGCTGATCTTGGCCCCGGCCTCGACTGTCACGGGGCCACCGCCTCCTCCGAAGACGAGAACGGGGGTGCCGGTGGCGCCCTGCGCCAGGCCCGACTGGAACGTCCCGTTGCGCTGCGCGATCGTGTCGCCGGCGAAGTCGAGCCCGGACGCGACGAGCGTTGCCACGTTCACCTGCGACGTCCCGCCGAAAACGATGCCGTTCCGGTTGATGAGGTAGACCTGCCCATCGGCCTTGATGCTGCCGAGGATCTTGCTCGGACTCGCGTTGGGATCGGTCACGCGGTTGAGCACGACCCAGCTGTTGGCCGCATCGCCGCCCTTGCTCTGGTCGAAGCGGAGGTCGGTCTCCTTCCCGACGTTGAAGCTCTTCCAGCTCAGGATCGCCTTCTGCTGGTCCTGGGTGATGGAAACCTCCGTTCGGCCGTTCTGATTCGTCTGCGTGGGTCGGCTCGCCCCCTGCCAGAGGGACGCGTCCGCGTCGCTGCCCGGATCGACCTGCAGGCCCCCCAAGCCCAGCCCGTTAGGCACGTCTCCGGCCTGACCTGCCGCCGCTGTCCGGGCCGCGTCCTGCGCCGCCTGGAACCGCTTGATCGCGTCGAGGGCCTTGCGAAGCGGGTTCTGCGACCGCTGTGCCGCCGCCGCCTGGGTCGCCGCGGACGCCGCCGCAGCCGCAGCCGCCTGGGCCTCCGGCGAGACGGTCGCACCCGTGCCCGACCCTGCCCGGCGCAGGATGTTCCCCGCCATGGCGTTCTCGGTCACCGCCAGGATGGCGACAACGGCCGTCGCTCGCGCCAGCGCGGACCAGCGCCGCTTTCGTGAGCCTCGCCTGCGAGAGGCCACGTCCATCCACACGACATAGGGGTTCGACATTGGCGACTCCCGCGGCGAGGCGGATGCAGCCCTCGCCCATGCGGCGTTTCACTCCGACTTGGCGATCACCTTCGACAGCGCGAGCTCGTTGATGGCCGGCGGGTTCTGCTCGAGCAGCTTCGCGAGGTACGCTTGCCGGGCGGACTTGGTGCGCTCCGCGCGGAGCTCCGCGGAGATCGCGGCGCGCACCTCACCGAGGGGCCGAGTCGAGCCGGGCCTGGCGTCGAGCAGCTTCACGAGGTGCCATCCGTCGTCGAGCCGGATGGGTTCGGAGACGGCGCCCTTGGCAAGGGCCGTGACCATTGCCCGGATACCGGGGATCATCTGCTCCTCCGAGAGCCAGCCGATCTCGCCGCCCCGCTGTGCCGCCGACTTTTCGTCGCTGTCGGCGCCGGCGACCGCCGCGAAGTCGGCGCCCTTGCGCAGCTTGGCCTTCACGTCCTCGAGCCGCGCGGCGGCCTTGTGCTCTGCCTCCTTGTCGCCCTTGGCCGCGGCGACGAAGATCTGGGCGAGCCGCCACTGGCGTGGCATCTCGAACGCCTTCTTGCTCGCCTGGTAGGCCACCTCCACCTCGGCGTCGCTCGGGTAGCCGTCCGGAGGCCGGGAGACGGACTGGAGATACAGCTCGATCAGGGCCTCTTCCCGCACGCGATCGAGCTGCGCCTTCACCGACGCCCCCTGATCCCACTTCTTCCCCCGGGCCTCCTTCAGCACCGCCTGGCGGGCCAGGTAGGAGCGCACGACCTGTGAGAGGAGGGCGGGATCCTTGGCCAGGGCTGCCCGCTCCTGCGCGCCGAGCGTGTCGACGTATGCGAGGATCTCCTCGCGCGTCACGTCGGTGCCGCCGACACGGGCGACCACCTCGGCCGCGGCGCTGCGAGAGCACGCCAGCGAGAGGATCACGGCAAGGGCGATGGCAGCAGGTGATGACATGTGAACTCCACGGCGAGGGGTGGTCGGTGCGTTCATGGCTTGGCCTTGTGTTCCAGGAGCTTGTCCTCGTAGTCCTGGGCGGTGTTTTCGAGCTGGACGCGCATCAGCCCGAGGACGGGCTCCCGCGCGGCGATGGCGCCGGCCACACCGACGCTGGAGAGCCAGTCGATGATCTCCTTGCCGACCTGGTAGAGCTTCGCGTTCCGCGCCTCGCTGGCAACGAGTCTCTCGTAGGTCTTCGCGACCTCGGCGGTGAGCCGCCCGCGCTCGCTGTCGATGCTGCGAGTGGTCTCCGCGGCGTTCATCCCGGCGGCCTCGCACCTCACCAGCGACTCCTTGATCTGACCGGCGGCCTGCTCCTGCTCGGCGAGCTTCTGGTTCAGCTCCGCCACGCGGCGGCCATCTCCCCTCGACAACGTGCCCTTGGCGGCCTGCGCCTGCTGGCGCAGCGCGGCGATCTCCTTCTGCAGCGCCGCCTCGCTTGCCTGGAGCTTGGCCTTCTCGTCCTCGAGGGTGCTCACCTGCGCCGTGGCCGCGCGCAGCGCCTCGCGCAGCCGCCCCTCGTTCGGCGACTGCGCGATGGCCGGGCGAGGGCGGAGCGCCGAGAGGGCGATGCAGGCTAGGAGGGCCGCCGTCCGGAGTCGCATGGCCTAGAACCTCGCCTGAAGGTCGATCTGCAGGACGTCGACCCGGTAGGTCGGGCCGACGACGGAATCCGCGCTCAGCCAGCGCCCGGCCAGGGCGACACCGTCCGCCAGCCCGAGCGAAGCGCTCAGCACGTATCCCTTGAGGTTCGTGCCGCCCAGGCCGAAGTCGGAGTCGTTGAAGGCGTCGACCACCGCATCCGATTGGAGGTACCGGTACGCGAGGCTCACGCTCCAGTCCCAGCGCATGCCCTGGGTCGGGCTCCCGAACGTGAGGCGTCCCGTGTAGCCATTGTTGCCGCCGCCGTAAGGGCAGTCGTCGCCGTTGCAGACGTCCTGGTTGTTCACCGCCACCGGAGCGACCTCGCGCTTCTTGAAGCCGACGTTTCGCACGAACTCGCCGTCTACCCAGAGCTTCAGCGGCGGGGCGATCCTGAGGTCGATGCGCGCCGTCGCCGCCACCACGCGGAACCGGGAGGCGAGCCCGAAGAACTGGTACTCCGGCGCGCCCGGTCCCGCTGTCGCCGCTTCCGGGGAGGGCGTACGCAACGTCATGTACGTGTTCCCCTTCTGCGCGAAGTCGGGGCGAGAGTCGTCGCTGTCGCACGTCTGGTCCTTCAAGTCCGTGCGGCACGCCGCGGGGGGCATTCCCTCCAGGTGGTCGAAATAGTAGAAGGCGCCGCCCAGCTTCACTCCGAGCGCGTCGCTGAGCTTCCAGCCGACCCCCCCCTGCGAGGCGTAGAGCCACTTGTTCCGGCTGGGGAGCTTGTCGCCCCGCTCTCCGGGGAAGCTGAAAGCGGTGATGTGGATGGGGAAGACGCCGGCCGTGAGAAAGGGCCTCACATCGCCGCCGACCGCCACGTGGAGCGCGATGCCGTCCAGGTTGACGCTGTCGCTCCAGATGAGGTCGGTGGAGAAGAAGGGGTTCTCGAAGCGGCCCACCTGGACGGCGAGCCAGCTCGGCGTCGCGAAGGGTGCGTACCGGATGAAGGCGCGGTCGAGCCAGAAGGGGTCCTTCGAGAAGAAGCTTCCCAACGTCTGGTTCGTCGAGACGGGGCTGTTGTTCTCGCCGCTGGCCAGCCGCAGGCCGGCCGAGAAGCCCGACGCGACCTCGCCGTCCACGCCGAGGCGAGCCCGGAGCCGGGGCCGGGTGCGGTTCTGATCGACGTTCAGGAAGCGTTCGTTGGCGACGTCGAAGAAGTTCGCGTCGAAGGGCTTGTTGGTGTTGATGGCGTTGAAGTCGAGCAACTGGCCGGCAGCGTTCCCGGCGGGGAACAGCGACCGCTCCCAGCGGACGCGTACGTCGCCGCTCGGATGGAACCGCCGCAACCACTCGGGGATCCAGTTCGGCTGCGCCCAGCCCTCCTTCTTCGCCTGGGCGAGCACCTCCTGCTTGATCTCCTCGCGCAGCTCTCGCTTCAGGCTCTCCGGAATGTAGACAACGCGCTTCGTGCCGTCCGGCGCCGCCGCCGGCACCTCTCCTGCTGCCGGCGGCTCGGCGCCGCCCCCGCCAGCCGCAGGCGTGCGGGACTCGCCGGTGCTGGAGGCTGGGGTGGCGGGACGAGCCTGCTCGTCAGCGCGCGCGCGAGCCGCCAGGCCGGCCGCGAGCAACGCCGAGACGAGCAGCCTCGCCACGCACGAGCTCGCGACCGTCGGCCTTCCAATCATTCGGTCCACACCTCTCGGCTGGAAGATCATGGATGCGTGTCTCACTCCGGCCGTCGGGCAGTGAGCCTGGCGACCATGGGCATGGGGATGTCCTGCGGCGGCGGCTCCCGGAGCCGGAGCCCGACGATCGACTGGATGGCCTCGTCGAGCTTGGGATTGCCCGTGGAGCGGACGAACTGCACACGGGTCACGCGCCCGGACGGATCCGCCCAGACGCGCAGCTCGACGCGCGTCGAAGCGGAGACGAGCTGCTTGTTCCTCCGGAAGGCTTCCTCGATCTCGGACGCCAGCCTGGAGTAGTACCAACCGTAGCGAGCGGCGAGACCGCCCCCTCCGCCCGGCCCGCCGAGGTCCGTCCCATCGCCCAGCCCGCCACCGCCCAGCAGGCCTCTGCCGCCGGGATTGCCCGCCAGGCCGAACGCGTCGCCAGGGCCCTGGCCCTCCGCGGCGAGCGCGAGGCGACCGCCGCCCGGCGCGGGGTTAGCGGACGGCGGGGGCGCTTCCGGCGGCGCGATGTCCGTCGGCTTCAGCTCGACCCGGTGGGTCTGCGGCTGCTGTTCGATCACGTTGCGGGGCGCGACGGGTGGGGGCGGCGGGAGGGGCCTGGGCTGCTGAGGCACGACGTTCACGACGGTGAACTGCATCACCTTGCGCGGCCCGGGCTCGTGCCGCATCGCCGCGAGCGACCTCGCCGCGAACCCCGCGCCGGCGACCAGCGCGAGCACCACGGCCACCCCTGGGCCGCGGGAGCGGAGGATCTCGACCGTCTTCGGGAGCCAGCTCGCGATCAAGGTGCGCTCCTCCGGTCTCACTTGACGAGCGGCTTGGTGGCGAGGCCCACCGTCGTGATGTCGAGCCGCCCCAGCAGGTCCAGGACGTCGATCACGCTCTGATACTGGACCTGGCCGTCGCCGCGGAGCACGACCGGGAACTCGGGCGTGAGCGCCTTCTGCTGCACGAGGCGCTGTTCCAGCTCGGTCAAGGTCACCGGGATGGTGTCGAGGAATACCTTCCCATCCTGGGTAACGCTGATGGCCTTGGTGGTGGGCTTGGCCAGGCTCTTCGTCGGGCTGGCTTTGGGCAGGTTCACCCGCATGCCCTGCACGGTGGCGGTGGTCATGATCACGAAGATCACGAGCAGCACGTACGCCAGGTCGAGCATGGGCGTGATGTTGATGTCGTCGTACGGCTTGTCTTCGGACTGGACGTGCATGGGGCTATTCCGCGGCGACCACGGTCGGGTGCGCGGTCCGCTCGCCGCGGCCGGACTTGGCGCTGTAGGCCTCGGCCGCCTTCGTGACGAACTCGTCGACGAAGACCTGCATCGTGGCGTAGACGTCCTTGATGCGGGTGAGGAGCCAGTTGTAGCCAAAGAGCGCGGGGATGGCGACGGCGAGACCGGCCACCGTGGCGACCAGCGCGGCCGCGATGCCGGGGGCGATGGCGTTCACGTTTACGTCGCCGGCGGCCGCGATCGCAGCGAACGTGATCATGACGCCGACCACCGTCCCGAGCAGCCCGAGGAACGGGCCACCCGAGATGGCGATGGTGAGGAGCACCATGCGGCGGGTCAGCTTCTGGTTCTCGCGGATGAGGGTCGCGTCCAGGCTCGCCCGGACGACCTCCATCGACTCCGCCGAGAGCGGCTGCCGCCGTCCCTGCGTGCGCAAGCGGATCTCGTGGGCGCCCACCTCGAACATGCGGTAGAGGGGCGACGCACGAACGAGCTTCTCCTCGCCGAGCGCGCCCGCGTCGGTCACGAGCTGGGCCAGGTCGCCGCTCGCGCCGCGGAAACGCTCCGTGAACTTGTCGTTCCCCCGCTCCACGGCGCGGAGGTAAGACGCCTTCCCGACCATCACGATCCAGCTCACGGCCGACATGACCGCGAGCAGCGCGATGACGACCCAGCCGTCGAGGGTCACCGCCTTGAGGAGGACCGCGAAGTAGTTGGTGCCCGAGCCGCCGCTCTCCTCGTCTTGACCGAGGACGAGGAACTTGCCGGGATCGGGTCCCTGGGAGATCGCGGCCACCCGGATGAAACCGGCGGGGCGCTCGAGCTTCGCGATCTGCAGCTCGTCGAGGTCGCCCTTGAACCCGGGGAGCACGGCCGGCAACGAGGAGACCCTGGCGCCTCCCCGGGTCCTCTCACGGGGTGGCTCGGCGACCGCTGAGGCCGCGGGAGCGCCGACCGCGCCGATAGTGGCCACGGTGTTGAGCGCGGGAAGCGCGGCGCTCAGCTTCGCCGCCGGCGCGCCGTCCACGTAGAGCGCGATCTCTTCACTTCCGGTCACCAGCAGGTGATGCCAGCTGCTGGCCTCGAGGGCCACGGTGCCAGCGGCCCGCTGAGGCCCCGATCCCCCGTCGACCTCCGCGAAGGGTTTGCCGCCAGCGACTCCGATGACGAAGGTGTTACCGCCATCGCGGCGGCTGAAGATCACCCCGCTGGCGCCGGCCTCCGCCGGCTTCACCCAGGCCGACCAGGTCATCTTCGTTCGGGCCGGCCAGGCCAGCGAGCTCGCGGCCGGCACCGAGACCGTTGCGGTGCCGTCGAGCCGCAGGCCACGACCGATGAGCGCGCCCTCCGCGCTCGCGCCTGACGCGACGGCGTGATTGCCCCACGTGCTCGCGTCCCGAGGCGGCTGGCCCCGCTCCGCGAAGTGGTAGACGAGCGTGGTGGCGGCGTCGTAGGTGCCCTTGGCGTCCTCCAGCGAGACCGCCTTGGGGTTCTTGTAGTAGAGCCAAATGTCCGTCCTGGATCCTGGCTTGAGATCGGGCACGGCCACCCAGACCAGCGCTTCGCCCAGGAGCGGGTCGTACTTCTCGAGGTGGTGATGGAGGGGTGTCTTGTCGTCTCCCGCGACGAAGCGGAGATCACTCCCGTCCTCCTTGGCCGAGTCGAAGCGGAAGTTGCCCGTGTGCAGGCGCACCAGCAGGGCCATGTCGCCGATGGGCTCGGTGACGTTGGCCCCGGCGGCGCTGGTGTCGATGCGGATCTGCTTCCGGCCCGACCACTCCCCGTTCCACCAACCGTGCGCCACGGCTGGAACGAGGACCAGGCCGGCCACGAGACCCCGCAGCAGGCGTCGGTAAGGTGCGGCCGCTTCCATGAAGGACCTCCTCGGCATCACGTGAACCCTCAGAACTCGGTCCAGAACCGCAGGTGGAACCGGGGGCGGTACTTCCTCGTCGCGCCCTCGGACACGAGCGGCACCCCGACGTCGAGCGAGGCGCTCGCCTTCTCGAACAGCTTGACTCGGCTGCCGCCGCCGACGCTCCGGAGCGAGGAGCCGTCCTTCTGGTCGGGGAGCGGGTCGCGGATCCGAAACCGGCCGCCCTCGGCGAACGCGAGGAGCCGCCACTCGCTCAGCACCGGCTTCCCGAACCACCGGGCGAGCGAAAGGCTGCGCAGTTCGACGGCTCCGAGCGCGCCGTAGTCACCCGAGGCCTGGCTCTCCAGATAGCCGCGCACCGAGTCGGCGCCGCCGGCAGTGAGCTGCTCGGAGCCGACGAGCGGGTCGGACGAGTACTGGCCCTGCACCCGCGCGAAGAGCTGGAAGCCGCGCGGCAAGTCGTCGGTGCGGGATAGCTCGCCGCGGTAGTACAGGAAGCTCCCGCTCGCCCGGACGCGCTTGTTGTCGAAGCTCTCGGGGCTGCTGCTCAGGCCCCGAAGGTTGAACACGACCGTGGCGGCGAGGGAGGTCTGCGAGGCCTCGCCTGCCCAGCTCCCCCCGTACTGCGTGGTCCAGGGCCAGTACCGGATCGGATTGTCGAGCGCGCCCTGGCCGAGGGTGAGCGCCTCCAGGAAGTGCTTGTAGTCGACGCCCGTGCTGATGCTGTGGAAGAACTCCGGACCGCCTGGCAGGGTGAAGGTGACGCGGGCGCCAAAGATGCGGCCGCGGCCCCTGACGGCGATCGAGCCCAGGGTCGAGACATTGCTCTCCTGGATGACGCCGTTTGCAGAGAGGCTCAGCCACGGCACGTCGGGGATGCGGGCCAGGTAGGACGCGGAGAAGACCTTGGCGTCCCGGAGGCGCTCCGGAGCGAGCTGGAACGAGAAGCTGAGGGAGTGGCCCGCCTGCCACAGGTTGTCGTAGTGGAGCGTGCCGTTGAGCCGAGCCTGCGTCGTGTCCGAGCTGTAGCGGTTGTTGTACTCGATGGACCCGTGCAGCGGGAGCGTGTCTTGCACGTTGAGGTCGACGTCAACTGTGCCCGGGGCGACCCCAGCCCGGAGCGCCGGCGTCACCCGGCGATCGGGGATCTGGTTCAGGAGGGCGATGTCCCTGACGATGTCGTCGAAGTTGGGGACCTTGCCCTCGGCCACGGACGGCGCCTGTTGCTTGATGTCCTGGAGCGAGAAGTAGCGCGACCCACGCACCCGGAGGCGCCCCACTTTGCCCTCAGTGACCTGAAGGAGCACGACGCCATTTCGCACGGTCTGCGGCGGGATCGCGACCGCGACCGACTGATAGCCCTTGTTCGAATACGCCTTCTCGAGGGCAGCGCGCGCCGCCTCCACGTCCTCCAGGACGCGCCGCGGGCCGAGGTACGGGTAGAGTGCCTCTTCCACATCGACCGCCGAGAGCTGGCTCGCTCCATCCACACGGAATTCGTTGATGTCGATGGTGCGGGGTGCCGGCTTGGTGGCGGCCTCCGCCACGCCTGCGCCGGGCGGACCCGCCCCATCCGCGCCGCGGGCTGGCGCCCCCGCCAGCAGCAGGGCCACGGCGGTCGCCAACGCTGCAAGGCTTTCCAACCGCCGGGCGGCGGACCCGAAGAGGAGCTTCGGAGCAGGGGCGGAGGGGCGCATGCGGTGCACGGCAGCTAGGGCCCGAGCGGCGCGAAGACGAGGAACGAGTCGCCGATCGACACCGGTAGCGCCCCCGCCGGAACGGGGAACGCGATGTTGCCGGCGTAGGCGCCGCCGAACTCGACCAGGTCCTTGACCGCGCCCGCCCCCTGGCGGTTCGCGACCACGTTCGACATGGCCTGGTTCGAAGCGTCGCCATAGCCGGCGCTGAACTGGGTCGCGCCGGTGGCCCCGTCGAGCTTGAGCAGGAGCGCGTCCGCGCTGCCCGCGACGGTGAGCGCCGCCGCGCCGGTGGTCGTGCCGCTGAACAGGCCCGCCGCCAGTACCTCGCCGAAGGAGGTCACGGCCACGCTGTTGATCTGGTCGCCGGTCGGGCTGCCCACGCGGACCGCCCACATGGGAGCGAACGGAGTCGCCGCAGCCGGGTCGAGCTTCGCCACGAAGCCGTCGGTCGCGCCGGCGGTGGTGAGCGACGTGGCGCCGAAGGGCAGCGTGAAGGTGAA
>JBGQLS010000231.1:0-9512 GCA_041500205.1 Anaeromyxobacteraceae bacterium
GGACAAGCCCCCGCGCTACGGGAACGGCTCAATTCAAGCGAGCACCGCTGTGACTCGCCTTTCGCCGCTTCGTGGTGCTCGCAAACGCAGCCGAGTCGTCGATTTCCGGCCTACGGCGTTCCGCGTATCTCCTCGTAGCGCACCTTCCCCAGCTCGCGCCCGTCCTCGTCCCAGTTCGTCCACGAACCGCACTGCAGCCCGTGGCAGTATCGTCCCTCGGTCTTGCGTTTACCGTTCGGCCACCAGGTCGCGAACGGCCCGTGGCGCTCGCCGCCCGCGTAGCCGCATTCCTCCTCCTTCAGCCCGCTCTCGAACCACAGGGTCCACGTCCCGACCCGCGCGCCATGCTCGAGGGCGCCCGCGCGCGCCGGCTTGCCGTTGCGATGCCATTCAACGAACGGTCCGTGCAGCTTCCCCTCCTCGAAGCCCGCCACCTTGGCCAGCCCGCCGTCGTCGTACCAGGTCCGGGAGGGCCCCTCACGGCGCCGCTCGGCGGGCTCGCCAGGCTTCTCGCACCAGGTCTCGAATCCGTCCGGAGGCGCTGCGCCACGAAGCTCCGTCCCGGCCGGGCACGAGAACGGCTTCGCCGCTTCAGCCGCCCTCGAGGGTGACGGCGTCGCGTCCGCGGCAACGAGCAGCGCCCAGAAGAGCACTGTCACGTGAACCGTCCTTCTCCCCGGCTCTCCCCCCGCCTGGGAGAGCGAGGCCCCTCGGCCACGTCCTGCGCGGGCTCCGCGTGCGTGACGAGCCAGTCACGAACGCGCGCGAACACCTCCTCCGGCGCGCGGCGGCCGAACAGCAGGTCGGAGTGGCCGTAGTCGCAGCAGGCGCCGCTGGCGAGCCCCACCCGCAGGAGCGACGCCTCGCCGCCCCACACGCGCGCCTCCTCCTCCACCACCTCCGGTGGCGCGATACGGTCCGCCTCCGCCGTCACGAACAGCGCAGGCTGCGGGCAGGAGGGGAGAGCAGCCCGGTAGTCGACGGCGCCGTCGAGGGAGACGAAGGTGTCGGTCGCGATCCAGCGCCCGACCTGGCGCAGCACGCCCGCGGAGATGTTCTCGACCACGTTCACGAGGACCCGCCGGTACACGGGGCGCGTCACGTTGCGCCCGTTGATGGCGATCTCGCTCACCGGCGGATGCCAGAACCCGGAGAAGGGCGCCAGGCTGCGCGCGAGGAAGCGATTGAGACGACCCGTGAATAGAAAGCCGAAGCGGACCATGAGCCTGAGCGACCCTTGCGCGCCGAAGAACGCCGGCGCCGCGAGCGCGACGAGGCCGGCCACCCGCTCCGGGTAGGCCGCGCAAGCGGCCATGCCCAGGAGCGCGCCCTGGCTGTGACCCACCCACAGGACCCGCGACGCTCCGGTCGCTGCACGCACCGCGTCGAGCGCCGCCGGCACGTCGAGGCGAACGTGATCGTCGAAGCTCCAGGTGCGCGGCGCGCCTCGCCCTCTTCGCGAGTCCCCGTGCCCGCGCAGGTCGAGGGCGAAGCAATCGAAGCCCGCCGCGGCCAGGTACGCCGCGAGCGACCAGCGCTCGATGACGAAATCGAGGCCTCTCCGGTTGGCCGCGATACCGTGGACGAGGAGGACGGGCGGGCCGCGCAGCGTCCCTCGCGGCCGGCGGCGCCCCAGCGCGAGCCGCCAGCCGTCGGAGGTCTCCGCGAACAGGAGCTCGTCTTCGCCCGACGGCGCGAGGTAGCGACGCGACCAGTAGGCGTAGTGGGCCCACGTGGCGAGCGCCAGCGCGAGGGCGGCGGCGAGCAGGGCGAGCGCGTTCACTTCCCGGATTCTAGTCCTACTCTCGCGGGTTCCGTACCAACGCCCGGCGGACGGCGTTAAGGTTCCGCGGTTGCGCAAGCCGCCACGAGAACTGCACCCGGATCGGCCGGGTGCCGACGGGGGGACTTCGCCCCCTGCGGCCGATCCTGCAGAGGGCAGCTCCCTCGAGCTCGAGCTCGGGCGCCTCCGGGCGGAACGGGACGAACTGGTCGCGCGCGAGCAAGCTGCGGCCGCAGCTGCGCAGTCGGCCCAGCGCCGCCTGCGCGCGATCGAGTACGTCACCGAGGCTGCCCTCGAGCACCTCGACGAAGGCGAGCTGCTCGCGGAGGTGCTGCGTCGCGTCCGGCAGGTGCTCGATGCGGACACCGCCGCAGTGCACCTGCTGGGCGCGGGCGGGTCGAGCCTCGTCCTCCGATCCTGGAGCGGGCTCGAGGTGGCGAGCCGCGAGGACGTGATCGTCCCCGTCGGACTGGGGGTAGCGGGGCGGGCGGCGCGCGCGCGCGCACCGGTCGTGATCCCCGACACGGGTGCGGAGCCCGAGCTGTCACCGGCCTTTCGCCAGGCTGTGCGATCCCTGCTCGCCGTCCCGCTCGCCTCGCGCGAGCGCGTCCTCGGGGTCCTGCAGGTGGGCTGGGCCGCGGCCCGCGAGATCACCGAGGACGACCGACGGCTGCTGCAGGCGCTCGCGGCGCGGACCGCGCTGGCGCTCGAGAACGCGCTGCTCTTCGGCGAGACCCACTACGAGCGGGCGCGATGGCAGGCAATGGTGGAGTCGCTCCTCGACCCGGTGGTGGTCGCGGACGCCGAAGGACGCGCGGTCTACACGAACCCGGCGTACGAGCGGCTCGTCCAGCGGAGGCCGAGGGAGAACCTCGACGCTGGCGCGCCGTCGGAGAGCGAGCAGTTCTTCCGGGGCGACGGCACGCCCTTCACGGTGGAGGACCTTCCGCTGCAGCGCGCGGCGCGAAGAGGCGAGGAGGTGCGCGACCTCGAGACGCTCTTGCGCGGCAGCGACGGCGGCGAGCTCCACGTGGTCTTCAGCGCCTCGCCGCTGCGCGACCCGCGGGGCAGGGTGATGGGCGCCGTGGCGGTGGGGCGCGACGTCACGGCCGCGCGCGCGGCCGAACTCGAGAAGGAACGACTGCTGGACGAGGTGCAGCGCCGGGCCGCCGAGCTGGAGGCGACGGTGAGCGCGATAGCCGAAGGCCTCATCGTGAACCGGCCCGACGGCCAGATCGTCCGGATGAACCGCGCCGCGGAACTGACGCTCGGCCTCACCATGGAGGAAATGGGGAAGCCCTACGAGGAACGCATCCGCCACTACGAGCCACACGACGCACAAGGGATGCCCATCGCGCCGGACCAGTTCCCGGTCGCGCGGGCCCTGCGCGGCGAGACCTTGCGCGGCGAGCTCATCTGCCTGCGCCGCGCCGGACGCGACCTGTGGCTGACCGTCAGCTCCGCGGCCATCCGCGACCGTGGCGGGCGAACGCTCGGGACGGTCACCACCCTCACCGACGTGACGCGCCAGCGCGAGGCTGCCGAGCAGCGGGAGGACCTCCTGCGCGCGGTCTCGCACGACCTGCGCACGCCGCTCACGAGCTTGCTCCTCCAGGCGCACCGCCTCGCCAGCCATCCGGACCAGGACGTGAAGCGCCGCGGCGAGGTCATCACCAACGGCGCGCGCCGGATGGAGGCGCTCATCAGCGACCTGGTGGAGAGCGCACGCCTCGAGACGGGTCAGATCCAGCTGGACCTCCGACCCGTGAACCTGGGCAGCTACCTCTCCGACCTCCTCGCCCGGACTCCCGCTCTCGACACTTCCCGCGTCGCGCTCGAGGCGGAGCCGGGCACGGCGGTCCTCGCCGACCCCGACCGGCTCGAGCGCGTACTGGTGAACCTGGTCTCGAACGCGCTCAAGTACTCTCCGCCCGGAACTCCGGTGCGACTCACCGTCCGGCGGGCCGGCGATGAGGTGGTGATGGCGATCACGGACCAGGGCGACGGCATTCCCGCCGAGGAGCTACCCAAGATCTTCGGCCGGTATTACCGGAGCCAGCGCACGCGCAGTGTCGAGGGCACCGGTCTCGGCCTGTACATCGCGCGCTTGCTCGTCGAGGCCCACCGCGGAAGGCTCGGAGCGGAGAGCGCGGTCGGAAAGGGCAGCACCTTCAGCGTCACGCTGCCCGCGGGCGGATAGTGCAGGGCCTTCGTGTTCACTCGGGTTGACCCCGTATCCCCCATTGCCTGGTGCTTCGACGTTTCGAACGAGTCGGGGTAGCGCTTTCCCCCGATGCCCCGTCGCGCGATGTCGACCGTCCGGCTTCGTCCCCGGCAGCCCAGCAAACCCTTTGGGCGGACGGCGCGGCCTAGCGCTAGAAAGGTGGCTCGACGGTTGCTAGCCAATTCGCAGCCAGGAACAGGCAGCCGGCTGGTGCAGAACCGGTGACGAGGAACCGCGGCGATGCACGGATCGCAGGCAGCGACAGCACGCGGAACGAGCACGAGCTGGCTTCCCGCGCCCGGGCGGAGGCAGGCTCCAGCATCCTTGACGCCGTGCGGCACCGGGGCGTAGCGTCTCAGCATTTCACATCCATGGCGCGAGGTGAGTCGTGAAGAAGGTCGAAGCCATCATCAAGCCCTTCAAGCTGGATGAGGTGAAGCAGGCGCTCTCCGAGATCGGCATCGCCGGCCTCACGGCCACCGAGGTCAAGGGCTTCGGCCGGCAGAAAGGGCACACCGAGCTCTATCGCGGCGCCGAGTACGTGGTGGACTTCCTCCCCAAGGTGAAGGTTGAGGTGGTCGTAGCCGACAACCTCGCCGGTCGCGTGGTGGAGGTCATCGAGCGCGCCGCCAAGACCGGCCGCATCGGAGACGGCAAGATCTTCGTGGTGCCGGTGGAAGAGGTCATCCGCATCCGCACCGGTGAGCGCGGCGAAGAGGCGCTGTAAGGTCGGCGGGCGGGCGCACGCGATCAGCCGCGCGGTGAGCGCTGCCGCTGCACCCCAGCGGTAGGCGGCGTCGTGGGCTAGTGCCCTCGGGCGGGGCTCTGTCCCGTCCCGGCTGCCACCAAGAGACTATTCCGCGCGCCCGAACGTCATCCGAGGTGTTGTTCAGTTGCCAGGGCGATTCATTCCATGCCGCGTCCAACGAAGGCTCCTCTCCTGCCGGCCTCCATCGCCCGCGCGGCCCTGGAGTCGCTCGCCGACGCGATCGTCGTCGTCGGCGCCGACGCCGGGGTCATGCACATGAACCCCGCCGCGGAGGACCTCTTCGGGCGCAGCCGCGATCGCGCAGTGGGGCTGCCCGTCCGCGCCCTGCCGGGTGGGGCCCAGCTCGCCATCCTCGCCGAGCGCGCCCGGTTGTCGCAGGAGTCCGCTTCCACCGACTTCCCGAGCCCGCAAGATCCCGCCATTTCGGTGCTCGCGGAGGCGGGGCCGCTCCTCGACGGGCCCACCTGCGTGGGCACCCTGCTCGTGCTGCGGGTTCCGCGCTCGAGCGAGCGTACCCTCGACTTCGAGGCGCTCGCCGCCGGCCTTGCCCACGAGATCAAGAACCCCCTCGCCGGCCTGCAGGGATCGGCGGAGCTCCTCGCCCGCGAGGCCGAGGGCGGCGCCAAGGAGTATGCACTCGTGATCGCTCGCGAGGCCAAGCGGGTGGACGGGCTCGTCCGCGAGCTCCTCGACCTGGCCCGCCCGGCGGCGCTGCAGGCCTCGCCGGTCAACATCCACGCCCTGCTCGGCGACGTCCTCGTGCTCGCACGCGGCTTTCCCGGGGGGGATCGCATCACCTACACCGAGCGCTACGATCCGTCTCTTCCCCACGTGCTCGGGGATCGCGAGAAGCTGACGCAGGTCCTCCTCAACCTCGCGCGGAACGCCGTGGATGCCGTGCAGGGATCCGAGCGCCGCGAGGTCGTCTTCGAGACGAGCGTCGCCTCCGTTCGCCTGCGCGCGGCGGGTGGCCGGACTCGCCCCCTCGCCCGCGTGTCCATCGTGGACAGCGGCCCCGGAATACCCGAGGCCATGCTTCCCAGGCTCTTCACCCCCTTCGCGACCTCCAAGGCGCATGGGACAGGCCTCGGCCTCGCCATCTCGCGCCGGATCGTGGAGGCGCACGGAGGCCGGATCGAGGTCAAGAACCGCGGGGTCGGAGTGGAGGCGAGCGTCTTCTTACCCCTGCAGATAGCGTGAAGGCACAGGGCAGATGGCAGGCGTCTTGCTAAGGAGTTCCGCGGCGGGGCCCGAACCCCGCCATACAGGCCGAGTCTTCAGACGCGGGGACGAGCCCCGCCTCGACAGATCCTGCGGGTGGGAGAAACGTGCGTAAGGTCCTCATCGTGGATGACGAACCCTCGGTTCGCTTCGTGCTCGCCCGCACCTGCGAGCGCGCCGGCGTGCCCTGGGAAGAGGCGGGCAGCGCCGAAGAGGCTCGGCACAAGCTCTCGCGGAACGGCGGCGACCGCGAAGACTTCGGCCTCGTGCTCCTCGACGTGCGGCTGCCGGGCGACGACGGGTTCACGCTCCTCGGCGAGCTGTCGCAGCGGTCCAATTCACCCTTCGTGGTGGTGATGACCGCCGAGGACACCATGCGCTCGGCGGTCGAGGCCATGAAGCGGGGCGCCGCCGACTACCTGGGCAAGCCGTTCGACCTGACCCGCGTGGAACGGCTCGTGAAGGACCTCTCCATCGGCCCGGAAGCGGAGCACGCCTCCGACGCGCACGCCGAGCCGGCGCGGACCGCCGCAGCGGAGGCGGACGAGGGCGAGCATCGACCAGCAGACCTCGCCATCCCCGACATGCTCATCGGCCGCTCGCCGGCGATGGTCGAGGTCTACAAGGAGATCGGCCGCGTCGCGCGGACCGAGATGACCGTCCTCCTCATGGGCGAGAGCGGCACCGGGAAGGAGCTCGTCGCGCGCGCTATCCACGCCAACTCGACGCGCGCCCGCGGCCCGTTCGTCACCGTCAACATGGCTGCCATCCCCCGCGACCTCATGGAGAGCGAGCTCTACGGCCACGAGAAGGGCTCCTTCACCGGGGCCGTGGAGAGGCGCCCGGGGAAGTTCGAGCTAGCCAACGGAGGGACCCTCTTCCTCGACGAGATCGGGGAGATGCCGGTCGAGATGCAGGCGAAGCTCCTGCGCGTCCTGCAGGAGCGCGAGGTCGATCGCGTGGGCGGCTCACGGCCGCTCTCGGTCGACGTGCGCATCGTCGCCGCCACCAACGCCGACCTGGCGCGCTCGGTGGAGGAAGGGCGCTTCCGGCGCGATCTCTACTACCGGCTCGCGGTGGTGCCCATCCGACTGCCGCCTCTGCGCGAGCGCGAGGGCGACGTCATCCTGCTCGCCCGGCACTTCGTCTCGAAGTACGGCGAGCAGCTCAAGGGGAGGCCGGTGGCCCTCGGCCGGGACGGGGAACCGCTCCTCCTCTCCCACGCCTGGCCCGGGAACGTCCGGGAACTGCAGAACGTCGTGCAGCGCGCATTGCTGAAGCTGGCGGGCGCGCGCATAGGGGCAAAGGAGCTCAAGGGGCTCCTCCCCAGCACCGGCGCGGCGGAGCACGGCCTCGCCGGACTCGTCGATCAGATCCTCGACTCGCCTCCACCCGAGGGCGGCCGCCACAGCGCGGCGCTGGCCGCCGTCGAGGCGCCGCTCATCGCCGGCGCGCTGTCACGGACGAAGGGCAACCAGCTCCGCGCCGCGGAGCTCCTGGGGATGAACCGCAACACACTGCGTGAACGCATGCGCGCGCTGGGGATGAAGCCGAAGTAGGCGTCTCGGCGCCGTCCTGACGACCGCGATCGCTCGGCCGGCGTTCGCGCGTGGCGAGGACTCTCCCCCGGCTCATCCGCTCCGTCGAGACCGTGGGGCGGTGCTCGTACTCTCCTTGTCCGGGAAATAGGAGCGAGGTGAGCCCAGCGGGAAGCTCACCTCGCTCGCCCCGCGTCGGTGGAGGGTAAGTCACCGAGTGCGGGGGTCTCTGCTACGCTGTCACGATAGACACCGCTCTGGCAGGGCGCGGGACATTTTTCGGGCTCAAAGCAATTTGACCTCCTTCGAGGTGTTACCTCGCCGGCCACGCGCCTTGGCTCGGCTGCGCCCGGCGGCTCTCGCCGACCTCTGCCGCGTAACTCGACCGAGGGTCATCGTGCCCCATCCCTGATGCACTTCGCCAATCAGCGGCGAGGCGCCCCGCCGCATCGTTGAGGGACAGGGGAGCGTACGCTACGCCCCCTTCGATGGTTCACTGTCGGCGCAGAAGCCGTGTGGCGATGCGCGCGACCCCCAAAATGTTGGGGCCAAACGAAATTTGACTACGGGCACGTGGCTCGCCTCGGGATTACGAAACCGCGCGGCGCCGGAACCATGTACCAGCGAAGCCACGGAGGGCCGCGGCTCGGCGCCGTCGGAGGACGTCTTCATGTATCTGCCTGGCAGATCGTCCAAGAGGCGCGTGCAGGAAGCGGAGCTCGCCCGGAGGAACCGGCAGGAGATCGTGAAGGCCTGGTCCCAGGGCCAGATCTCGCGGCGCGACCTCATCAGGATGGGCCTCATGACAGCGGGAGGGGCGCTCGTGCTCAAGAACGGGCTCAGCCCATTCGCGCGGAGCGCATTTGCCGACAGCGTGCCCACGGGCACGCCGCCCAGCCCCATCCCGCGTGGTATCGATTTCACCCAGCCCATGCCGCGGCTCGGGGTCCTGGATCGGAAGCCGGTCTCTTCACTCAACCCCTCGCCGCTCCGCGAGTCGAACCAGGCGCGCACGACCGTGCTGGGCGTGCAGGGACCGGTCGAAGGGCGGCCCCCCGGGCCGTCCTGGGCCCATCAACGCTTCGACGAGTTCGCGCCCAAGATCGCCGTCGAGGTCGACCAGGCTCCGCTGAAGCGCGGCTTCACGTTCCACCCCGCCCTGCCCGAGATCCAGGCCGACAGGGTGTGGACCTTCAACGGCGTGCTCCCGCCGCCACTCGTCCTGGCCCGGTACGGCGAGCCGATCCTGTTCCGGCACCACAACCGGCTGCCCGACGACGTCGCCGACAACGGCGGCTTCGGGCGGCACACCATCACCACCCACTACCACAACGGCCACACTCCCGCCGAGAGCGACGGGTTCTTCGGCGCCTTCTTCTACCCGGGGCAGTTCTACGACTACCGCTGGCCCATGGCGCTCGCCGGGCACGACACCATCAACGTGGACGCCACCGATCCGCGGGCCGGCGCCCCGGACGACAGCGGCGGGATAACGAAGGTGCGGGGGGACTGGCGCGAGATCGAGAGCACCATGTGGTTCCACGACCACATGGTCGACTTCACTTCACAGAACGTCTACAAGGGCAACGCCGCGATGTTCAACCTCTACAGCTCGGTCGACCGCGGCAACGAGGAGATCGCCGACGGCGTCAACCTGAGACTGCCCAGCGGAAAGGCCAAGTCCTGGGCCAATCTCGATTACGACGTGAACCTCATGGTGGCCGAGAAGGCCCTCGATCCCGAAGGGCAGATGTTCTTCGACATCTTCAATTTCGACGGCTTCATCGGCGACGTGATGACCGTGAACTTCGCCTACAAGCCCTTCTTCGAGGTGGAGCGGCGCAAGTACCGGTTCCGCATCCTCAACGCCAGCGTCTCGCGCTTTTTCAGGATCGCCCTCTCCGACGGCTCGCCCTTCTACTTCATCGCGAACGACGGCAACCTCCTCGACCACCCGCTCGTCCTGACCCAGCTCGA
>JBGQLS010000232.1:0-9479 GCA_041500205.1 Anaeromyxobacteraceae bacterium
AGCTTCCACGCCTGGAGGATGGGGCGGAGCTCCGCCTGCACCGGAACCTCTCGTGAGCGCCGTCCTTTCGTCTCGTTCTTGAGCTTCGAGCGGTAGACCTGCTGGCACACGTAGATGAAGGGGCGCTCGAGCTCGAGGTGAACGTTCTCCCAGTGAAGCCCGCGGAGCTCCCCGGGCCGCATGCCGGTGTGGACGCCGACCGCGTACATCACCTTCGTTGGCCCGTCCTCGAACGAGTCGAGGACGCGTCGAACGTCAGCCCAGCTCTTGATGAAGGAGGTCTTCTTGGGGTCGTGGTTCGACCGGAGGAGGTCACGGTCCTCGTCGTCGAGCAGCCTGACCGGGTTCACGCTGATCCCGGTTCCACGACGCGAGCCAGGGCGGGCCACGAGGGGAAGTCGCGATGACGGCTCTGCCCCAGGGCGGCGCTGTGACCACGATCGCCCCCGACCCACTCGATGCCATGCCGGTCGACGGGTCGCATGAAGCCCTCGGGGCACCAGGACCGAGCCGACGGCTGCTCAACACCGCCAGGCGGATCGCCGCGGCGGCGACCGCACGGAGCGCCGGCGGCGACGGTCAGGTCCGCGGCTTCACGCCGCGTGATTTCGTCATCTTCGGCCTGCCATACAAGGACCCGAAGACATCGCTGTACGTGCGCCGCAACGGGGCGCTGACGTTCACGATCACGGGCGGCACGCACGGCGTCCCGTACGCGCAGGATCGCCTGCTGGTGATCTGGCTCGCCACGGTCTTCAAGGTCTGCGGATCGCCGGGGACCAACGCGATCGCCTTCGACTCGCTGCGGGAGGTGGCGCGGTCGCTGGGCAAGGCCTCCTCGGGTCAGCAGAGGCAGCGGATCGAATCTGGATTCCTCCGCCTGTTCGACGCGACCGTCCTCGCTTCTGACTCGCGCCCGAACGCCGTCCGGCGCGATCGGTACCAGCTCATGCAGCGGATGCGGCTCTAGAAGGAGACGACGGGAGGCAGCCCAACCAGCACACGCTCTGGTCCAACGTGCTCCAGTATGACTCGGTGTTCGCGAATGACATCAGGAAGGGTGCCGTTCCGACCGACTTCCAGTCGGTCCTGGCGCTGAGCGACAACATGGGCCCGCTCAGCCTCTACCAGTACGAGGCCCACAGCTCTTACCTGCACGCTAGGCAGAGCAAGACCGACCGCGCCGTCCCCGTGCTCGGCCCGTCGGGTCTCCTCGCCCAGATCGGCTGCAACGACGTATAAGAGCTGCCTGCCTCGTGGCTTCAGCACGCCCGAGCAGGTTGAAGGGGTCCAGGCGCTGACCTCACGCCATCGTAGGTGCCGGAATGGTACGACGCGCACGGTCACGGAGACCTGCACCGAGTACGTGAGCCTGGTCGCGCAGATGCTCGCTGACTTTCGCTCGGACCATCCGTAGACGGTCTGCGCCTGCTATTCTGCCCAGTCGAGGACGGGGTTCCTCCTCGGTGCCCCACTCGCCGCCAGCGCCGCTCGGAGCTGAGCCGCGCGCTCCCGGAGGGCCCTCCAGGTCCACCACGCCGACCACCAGCGGCGTTCTGCAAGCTGAGGCTCGCGAGGTGGCCGTGAGCCCCCGCCTCTCGACATGCGAGGTACGGGTGACCGACGAGACCAGGGACTTGGTCGCGCTCTTCACTGGAACGGCGTATCGCAAGAAGGAGAGGCTCGCGGACGTTGAGGCCCTCTAGCGGAAGTCGAGGCGGGGCCCATGCGGGCCGTGCGTGAAGGCTTCGTGAAGCTGGTGCCGGGCCTGACAGACAAGGGGTGGTCAGGAAGTGCCCCGGCATCGACGATGCGAACCAGCTGCGCGTGTACGAGGCACTTGACCGGCGCACTCAGGACGCCCAGCCGGGCGACACCGGGACGTCAACGGTGCGGGTAGAATGGCACGCTCTTCCACCGCCGAGCGGCGCGGGCGTCGCGCTCGGAGCGGCGGTCGTCTCCGCCTTCGTGCTCTTCACGGTGCCCTTCTTCTCGACCTTCTTCTCCGGCTTCTTGGACTCCGCCTTCTTCTCGGATGCCGAGGCGACCTTCTTGTGCTTGGGCGCGCATTGATGCCGAGCCGGGGAGGTCTGGGCCGAGGGCGCTGTCATCGACATGCCGTTCGTGGAGGGTAGGATGTGACATGCCCGTCGAGAGATTCGCTGCCAGTCGTTGGACTCGGGGGAACTTCCTCTTTCCCACGGTCATCGAGGTGACCGACACGGCGGTCGTGCGAAGGAAGCGCGCCTGGTTCACCAAGAACGAGATGAGCATCCACCTTCAGCGTGTTGCCTCGGTGCATGTGGAGACCGGGTTCTTCTGGTCGGAGATTCTCATCGAGAGTACCGGTGGCACCGACCCCATCGCCAGTCACGGGCACGGCAAGGCCGACGCGCAGCGCATCAAGCACCTCATCGAGGCGGCGCAGACCCAGCACCTGCCGGCGCAAGCGGACGATGGTCCGACCAAGGTCTGCCCCTTCTGCGCGGAGACCATCAGGCAGGCGGCGAAGGTATGCAGGTTCTGTGGGAGGGAACTGCCCCAATAGGCGCTGATGTGGATGCTGTCGGTCGCGATGATGCGAGAGTCCAGCGAGACCTGGTACGCCGGGCGCCTGGATTTCGACCACCAGCGCCCGCCCCTCGACCACTTCCAGCGCCTGCTACATGGGGCTGGGCTCGTCGGGGATGCATGGTCGCTGACACCGCCCTCGTCACAGCCGACGGAGGTCCCTTAGCGTGCCGCCGAGCCGACTGGGTGGGGACTTCACAGCCCAGGTCTGATAGCTGAGCAGCATGACCCTCGTCGTGGACATCAACCACTGGCTCGACCAGGATGGCGACCTCCCGGCCGGTCCCCCGCGCCTCCTTCGTCAAGCGCTCCGCATCGTGCGTTTCATCGAGTACGGCGGCTCGCTCCCGCAGCTTCTCGGCCGAGAGACGCTCATCAAGTGCAAGCGACGCCCAGGCAGGAAGGCGTGCCCCGGCTGGATGTGGGTCGTGAAGCAGAACGACAACCGCATCCAGGTTCACTGCCCCGTCTGCCACGAGGTCGAGGCCATTGTCTCCGGCTGGAAGGAGACGCTCTGGGCGGACGGCCCGATGGAGCCGGTGCCGATGACGGACGACTGAGCGTCTCTCTTCCCCACTTGCTCGGCGCCGTGGTTGCTCAGCGTGTCGCCATCCACCGCGCACCGCACTTGGGGCAGACGTAGCTTGTCATGTTCCCGACCGTCTGTTCCGGTTGTCCTTGCGTCCCGCACTTCGGGCACCGGTCAGTGGGCGTGGTAGGGGCTGGGACGTGTACGGGCATGGTGGCTATCTATGACGCGCGTCGTGCCACGGCGAGGCAAGTGCACGCAAGCCTCTACGCTCGCCCCGCGGGGTTCGTCCTTTCAATGGTACCGGCACTCAGCAGGTCGGCGGCTGCCACACCGAGCGCGTTCACCAGGGCGCCCAGCGTCCTCAACTTGGGCCTTTCCTTTCCGCGCTCTAAATCTAAATCTAACCTCGAAATGTAATACGTCGACAGTCCCGCCTTGCCTGCCGGTTTTGGCTGCGAGAGCTTCCGCTCCAAGCGCAGTACGCGAAGGTTCTGGGCCACCATGGCAATGAGGGGCATCGCGGCCGAGCGTAGCAGTGACGGGCCCACTGTCAACGCTGGCCAGATACTCATTGTGACGCCTCAGCTGTCCAAGAACTTTCATCAACGGTGAACTGGACCTGAACCGCGCCATGGTCGGAGGCGCGGAACCCAGCGTCGGACCTCCACGGAGTAGGCGTGCCACTCCTCCGGGAAACCGGCACCGACGCCGACTTCTTCTTCGTCGAGAAGCAGGAGCCGGACGAGGTCCTCCAGGCAGTGAAGCTCGTCGTGAAGGAGCGCATCCCCGAGAAGTTCGGGTTCGACCCGGTGAACGACGTCCAGGTGCTGACATCCATGCACCGAGGCCTGCTCGGCGCGGCGAGCCTGAACGCGGAGCTCCAGGCTCTCCTCAACCCGCACGGCCTATCGATCGTCCACGGGAGCCGGATGTTCACGCAGCTCGCCGCGCGGCTCGCGAAGGACCCGCAGGGCGGGGCTCCCGCCGTGGCGAGCTGACGGACGGTTGTCGATGTCCCGCCAGGCCCCGACCCCGCGCCGCGTCCGACGACAAGGCCGCCGCCCTCGACGTCCGAGAGGCAGCTAAGCTAATGAGATCACGTTTGTTTATGGTGGATGCACTGCCCCTGCTGGGCGTTGTGGAATGGCAGATAAGTTGATACCGCCTCCTGGTCAGCCGGCCGAACGCGCCCGCAGGGAACGAGCGCCGTAGTCCGCCGCGGTGAGGAAGTCGATGAACGCGCGCGCCGCCTTGGTCACGTAGGCGCCCGACCTCCAGGCGATGCCGGCGTCGACGTGGATGCGAGGCTTCAGGGAGAGCGTCGCGAGTCGTGGCTCGGTGTCGACCACCATCCGGAGGAGCGTCGTAGCACCGGTCCCGCGCGCCGCTGCATCCACGAGGAGCGAAACCAGGTTCGACTCGAACGTCACCCGTGGCACCAGTCCGCGTGCCGCGAACGCGTCCTCGAGGAGAGCCCGCTGAAGGAATCCCTCCCGGAAGAGGAGTAGCGGAACATCAGCGAGATCCTCGATGCGGACAGAACGCTTCGCTGCTAGTGGATGGCCACGAGCGACACAGACGACCACCTCGTCTTGGAGGAGGGGTCGAAAGACGAGGGATTCCGCGATGCCCTGCCGGGCCACGATGCCGACGTCGAGCTCGCCTGCGGCGATGCGCCCTTGAATGCTCCGCGCCCCGTCCGCATGGACGGAAAGCGTGAGGCCGGGGTGGCGCTTCCGGAATGCTGCGATGATCGGCGGGAAGGCATAGGCAGCGAGCATGGCGGGTATGCCGACGCTCACCTCGCCGCGCGCGAGACCTCGCAGCTCGTGCATCTCGAGCTCGAGGTCGTGGACCTGCCGCTCGACCTGCGCTGCCCGCTCCATGAAGGAGCGACCCTCCGACGTCACCGCGGCGCCGCGTTTCGTCCGGTCGATGAGCCTCACGCCCAGCTCTTGCTCGAGCTTTCTCACGGTGACGCTCAGCGCAGACTGCGCGATCTGCAGCGACTCCGCTGCGCGCGTGAAGCCGCCGCGTCGCACGACCTCGAGCAGGTACCTGATCTGGCGCAGCTCCATGTCGCACTCCATCGCTGCTCGGCATGGAGATCATATATCCGATGTACTTGAGACATGAAGAGGGCGTGGCTACCTTCTTCTCCGATGGCCAGCTTCAAGGATCACTTCTCGAGTGTCGCCGGCGCCTATCGAACCTTCCGCCCCGGTTATCCGCCGGAACTCTTCGGCTGGCTGGCGAGCACCGTTGCCCGCCGAGACGTTGCCCTAGACTGCGGCTGCGGGAACGGCCAAGCCTCGGTGGAGCTGGCCCGCCACTTCGGTGCTGTGCTCGCCGTTGACCCCGGGCGCGAGCAGATCCGCAACGCAATTCCGCACGCGCGCGTGGAGTATCGCGTCAGCCCTGCCGAGGAGACGGGTATCGCCGACCGGAGCGTGGATCTCGTCACAGCCGCTCAGGCCCTCCACTGGTTCGACCTCGACCGCTTCTACCCGGAGGTGCGGCGTGTCGCCCGCGTCTCGTGGCCGCTGGCGCTGCGGGTCGGGCGGATCGCGGCGATGTTGGGGGAGATGCAAGCATGAAGACGACGCTCCGTGCCGGGCTGAGCTCCGAGTTCGCCTATCGCGTCCCCGAGGACAAGACGGTCCCTCACGTATACCCGGAGTCGGACCTCTTCCGCGCCATGCCCCGTGTATTTGCAACTGCCTACATGGTCGGGCTTGTCGAGTGGGCCTGTATGGAAGCCATGCGCCCGCATCTCGATCCCGGCGAACAGTCGGTCGGCGTCGACGTCCGCCTCTCCCATTCCGCGGCGACTCCGCCGGGCCTGACGGTCACCGTGCAGGTGCACGTCGAGAAGGTCGAAGGCCGCCGGATTCGCTTCTCCGTGAAGGCGCACGACAGCGTCGAGCCGATCGGGGAGGGGACCCACGAAAGGTTCGTCATCGATCCAGATCGATTCCTGGCGAAGGTGAAGCAGAAGGTGCCGTCGACGACCGCATAGCTTCCTCGAGGGATGACGTTGGAACGACCTCCGCTCCACCAGAAGAGCTGGAGCAGCCTGGGAGATGGCGATGGCGTACTCGATCAACACCGACGTGAAGTTTGCACCGCTGGAGCTCGTCGACGCCCGCTCGCTTGCCGAACAGTGCACCGAGCGCTGGTGGAACCAAACCCTCTGCCGTGTGAACGACTGCGTCGTCAGGCTCGGCGTGTTCGAGGGAGAGTTCCACTGGCACAAGCATTACCGCGAGGACGAGTTCTTTCACGTGCTCGAGGGCAAGCTGCTTCTCGACCTGGAGCACCGCACGATGGAGCTCTTGCCGGGCCAGGGGGTCGTCGTTCCGCGGGGTGTGCTGCACCGGACACGCGCCCCCGCGCGCACGGTGGTCCTCATGATCGAGGCGGCAACGGTCGCGCCGACGGGCGACTGACCGCCTCGGAGAGGGACATGATCGTCCGAATCTGGCGAGGGCTGTGCATCGGCGAGAACGCCGACGCCTACGAGCGGCACGTGACCCGGAAGGTATTCCCCGGGTTGGCGCGGATCCGTGGGCATCGAGGAGCGTACCTGTTGCGTCGCCACGCGGATGGAGGGGTCGAGTTCCTGGCGGTCACCGCCTGGGATTCGATGAAGGCAATTCGAGAGTTCGCGAAACAAGACCCGGACATCGCCGTCGTGGAACCGGAGGCCCAGGCCGTCCTCGCTGACTTCGATCGGTTCGTCAGACATTACGACCTCGTGCACGGATTGAAGTCGCCAGCAACGGAGTGACATCCCTCTCGCCACATCGACGAAGCGAAGGTCGTGCCACCTCATCGCCGCCACCTGCCTGCTTCGACGAACGAGTAATACCCGCCCGTCGCGACGACCACGTGGTCGCGGGCAACGATCCCGACCAGCTCGGACGCGACCCGCAGCCGCTGCGTGAGATCAAAGTCTTCCGTGCTGGGGGTCGGGTCCCCACTTGAGGGATGGTTGTGCACGAACAGTAAACCGTGCGCGCCGATCCGGAGGGGCTCGCGCAGGACATCGCGCGGTGCGACAGGGCACTGGGTCAGCGAACCTTCCGAGATCTTCACGGTCTTGATGAGTCGACGGCGGACGTCGAGGAGCACCGTGTGGAACTGCTCCCGCTCGGCGTGCGCGAGGTCGCGGAAGAGCTCGAACACCCATGCTGGTTCCTGCACGCGCTCCCCGCGCTTCGGCGGCGCCCACGACCCGCGGCGGCCGAGCTCGAAGGCGGCCACGAGGGCCGCAGCGCGGGCGGGGCCGATCCTGGTCACCTGGCGGAGCTCGTCCGCGGACGCCCGGCCTGCACAGCCCTATGGACCGTTGGTTGGGGAACGCGGCGGCGTACTCCGCGCCGGCCGGCTCAAGAGCGTCAAGCACTCATGGCACGTGACGAGAGTTCTGAGGCTGGTCCAGCTTCCGTGCTCGCGCCAAGCGCCGCACAGCACGCGAACGGCATCGCTCGGCGACTCCAAGCGCACGAAGTGGAGTAGACCATCCATCGCGATATGATCGATGTGCTGGGCGGCCCCAAGGGGCGGTTCAAGGTCGCAGCCCCGTTCGTGTCGAGGTAGTTACGCTCCGATGAGGTGATCGAATGCCGCACCTCCAGTTCGAGACGAACTTCAACGCCACGACCGACGAGAAGAAGCAGTTCTCGGCAGCCGTCATCCGGCACTTCTCCGAGATCATGGACACCGGGACCGAGCACATCGCCGTGACGCTGCGGTGCTTCGCGCCCGGGGATCTGACGTTCGGTCGGGCCGGTCCCTCGGGTGGGCGCACCACCTTCGTTAACGCAGACATTCGTCTGGGGCGAACCCGGGATCAGAAGCGGCGGCTCGCCCTCGCGTTCATCGACGAGATCGCGAAGACCTGGGGCGTTGCCCGCGAGGCGGTGTACGTGATCCTGACCGAGCACGAAGGCGAGCATTTCCAGCTCTCGGACCGCGTTCTCCCGTCGTGGTCGGCCGGCGAGGATCCCCTGGCGGACAAGCCTCGCCGGAGCGTGAGCGCTCCTCGTCGCGGGAGCAAGTCAGCCAGCCAGAGCTCCAGGCGCCGACCGGCGCGCCGTAGGTGAACACCACCGCCCTGGGCGCCGACCCGAAGAGGATCCATCTCGTCGGACAACTTGCCGGGAGCCCTTGAGCCCCTCGAGCTCGCGGACGAGAGCTTTCGCTTCGACTCGCGTCACCCCGGACGCCTCCACGCCGCGCACGCAGGAATTCGTGCTCGTGGAGAACGTCCTCTCGGTTGGGCGTAACGTGAAGGTGAAGCGGAAGATTCTCGCCGACCTGGTCGAGGCCTGCGCCGTGATCCAGGGATCGACCCTGAGAACGTCATGGTGGCATTCCAGGAAACGCAGTGGGAGAACCGGTCATTCGCTGGTGGGCGCCAAATTCACCTCGGATGACCACGGCGCACCGGCGAGGGCGGCGCCAAGGCGACGCCTTGGTGCGATCGTCCGGTACGGTGCGGTCCCGGTGACAGCGCTGCGTCGTGAAGTCGGCCGACACCCAGTCATGCCGCTGCGCGGCTGGGGAGCGCGGCGGCCGGTACCCTCAAGGGCGATGACGGAGCTGTGTCGACCTCCCAATCGCACGGCCAAGTCCGCGTGAGGGTGGATTACGATCCCGCCGCGCTACTGTTCGCACCGAGCCCGAGAGGTGGATCACGAAAGTTGCCCGAAGTAGATCACGCTGACAGTGGCGCTGAAGCCCTGCTCCAGTTTGAGAGGGGAGCGGTATCCCAGGCGGAACAGGGAACTCACAACCCGCTGCCCTCGCCCGATGCGAAGATCCGGAAGACCTGTGGATCGATGCGCGTGCTCCGGCAGCGCGGACAGGCCCCGGGGCGGCTGAGCCGTTCACGGGAGCGAAAGGCGAACCCACATGCGATGCAAGACGCTGGCGTCACGTCGAGGCGCTCGCCCCGGTGAGCGAGCGATAGATCCAGGTGCGACAGGTGCTCCGCCACGTCCTTCTCCCGCACGCCCACCAGGCCCGACAGGTCGCGCGCTGTGGCCGGCCCGGCGAGGAGCGCCTCGCGGAGCTGCTCTCGGATGGTCGCGCCGCGCCGCGGAGGTAACCGCTCGTAGCTCACAGGCGTCTTTGCGTAACGAGCGCGACGCGATGTTGCTGCGAAGCCGACGCAGGACGAGCTGTCGAAGCTCCGCGGTCTCGTGAACCACAAGGCGGGTCGAGAGATCATGTAGCCAGGCGGCGTCGGAAGGGCAGCGACGCAGCGCGCATTCGATATGGCGTGCCTACAGCGCTTCCTCTCCACGCTCGCCGGTGCGAACGCGCATGGCGAGTTCAACGGGCTCCACAAGGATCCTGCCATCGCCAG
>JBGQLS010000233.1:0-9459 GCA_041500205.1 Anaeromyxobacteraceae bacterium
CAAGGAGTGGAGCTGCCCGAGGTCCCCGAGGACGGGAAGCTGCTCGGGCACGCGCACGGGGTGGCGGTCCTCCTCGTTCGACACGGCGGCGAGGTGTTCGCCGTCGCCGCCAGCTGCACCCACTACGGCGGACCGCTCGCCGACGGGATCGTCACTGCTGGAGAGGTACGATGCCCGTGGCACCACGCCTGCTTCAATGCGCGCACGGGCGAAGCGGTCAGGCCGCCGGCCCTGAACCCGCTGGCCCGATGGGCAGTGGAGCATCGTGGATCGCGGATCTTCGTCGGGCAACCGCTCTCGCCACCCCAGCCGAGATCGTCGCGGAGCGCGGTGGAGAGCGTCGTCATCGTTGGAGCGGGAGCGGCGGGAAACGCAGCGGCCGAGGCGCTACGGCGCGAGGGCTACTCGGGACCCGTGACGATGATCGGCGCCGAGCGAGACGTCCCGGTCGACCGGCCCAACCTCTCCAAGGATTACCTCGCCGGGACCGCGTCCGAGGACTGGGTGCCGCTGCGAGGGGCCGAGTTCTACTCCGCGCAGCAGATCGAGCTCCTGCTCGGCACTCCCGTCGCCGCCATCGATCCTCGGGGGAAGCGGATCCGGCTCTCCGATGGCACGAGCCGAAGCTATGGCGCGCTCCTGCTCGCCACCGGCGCCGACCCCGTGAAGCTCACCGTTCCTGGCGGTGACGGTCCGCTCGTCCACTACCTGCGCTCGCTCGCGGACAGCCGGGCGATCATCGCCAGCGCCAAGGGCGCCTCGTGCGCGGTGGTCGTCGGCGCGAGCTTCATCGGCCTGGAGGTCGCTGCGGCGCTGCGCACGCGAGGGCTCGAGGTTCGCGTCGTGGCGCCGGACGCGCGCCCACTCGAACGCGTCATGGGTGCCGAACTGGGTGACTTCGTCCGCGCTCTGCACGAGGAGCACGGCGTCGTGTTCCACCTCGGGCACACCCTCAAGTCGATCGGGGAACGATCGGCAATCCTGGATGACGGCGCTCCCCTGCCCGCCGACCTGATCGTCGTCGGGATCGGAGTTCGCCCTGCGGTGGCGCTGGCGGAGCAAGCGGGCCTACGCCTCGATCGCGGCGTCCTCGTGGACGAGTACCTGGAGACGAGCGCTCCGGGCGTGTACGCCGCCGGCGACATCGCCCGCTGGCCGGACCCGCACACAGGAAAGCCCGTCCGCGTCGAGCACTGGGTCGTGGCCGAGCAGCAGGGGCAGACGGCAGCGAGGAACATCCTCGGTGCGCGCGAGCCGTTCCGCGCGGTCCCTTTCTTCTGGAGCCAGCACTACGACGTGCCGATCAACTACGTGGGGCACGCCGAAGGATGGGATCGCCTCGAGGTGGCAGGCAGCATCCCGCAGCGGAGCTGCTTGGTGGCCTACCGGGTCGCCGGCAGGATATCGGCGGTGGCCAGCATCTATCGCGATCAGGAGAGCCTGCGAGCGGAGGCATTGCTCGAGCGCGGAGACCAGGTCGGCCTGGAATCCCTGCTCGCGAGCGTGCGGGCCTAGGACTTCAGACGAAACGGACGGCTGCGCGCGCTTCAGCCGCCCGCCACGGGAGGCCAGATCGCGAGCGCGTCGCCTTCCCGCAGGAGGTGGCGCGGGCGCTCGCCGGGCTCGACGTACGTACCGTTCACGAGGACCAGGTGGACGAGCTCGCGCGGCAGCTTGAAGCGTTCGATGACGTCCTGCACCACGGTGCCATCGGCGATGTCGACGGGGATCTGCCATTCGGCGCGCGCACGCCCCTCGCGCGGAAGGTAGTCGCCCAGCGTCGCGAACAGCTTGAGTATGATCTGCGCGCTCATGGCCATCACGCCACCTTGCGCAACCGGCTCTCCTGCCCTTGGGCCCGGGCGAGGTAGGCCTCGGGCAGGCGCGTCGGGTCGCGCAGCAATCGGTCCTTCCAATCCCCCAGGCGGACGCTCCCCTCGATGAGGCCGCGCAGGACGCCCACGTGCTCCACCAGGCCGATGGCGTTGGCGCCCACCAGCACGTCCTCGTCGAACTCGAGGCGCAGGTTCCTGAACCCCTCCTCGTCCGTCAGCTCGACGTGGTCGCCGCCAGGCACGCCCTGCCACTGGCCGAACGAGCAGGAGATGAGCCCCATCGTGTCGAGCACGTTGATGTAGGTGACCGCCCTGAGCTCGGCGTCCTCGCCCACCATGTTGAGAGCCGCGATCGAGGCCTGGTCCGCGGCGTTCGGCTGGATGGCGCTCACGAGCCAGGTGTCGGTGATCTGGTCGTAGGCCTCGGCGCAGTCGCCGGCGGCGTACACGTCGGGGGCGAAGCTGCGCATCCGGGAGTTCGTCACCACGCCGCGCCGGCAGTCGACGCTGGAGCCCTTGAGGAAGCCGATGTTGGGCTGCACGCCGGTGGCGGAGATGACGAGCTCGACCGGCAGGCGGTAGCCGCCCGAGAGCCGCACCTCCAGCGGCGCGCCGCGGCCGGCCGCGATGGACTCGACCCGCGTCGAGGTGTGCACGGTGATGCCCTTCTTCTCGACCCAGCGCCGGATCATCGAGCCCGCGCCCTGGCCCATCATGCGCGGCACCATGCGGTCGCCCATCTCCACCACGGTCAGGAAGACGCCGCGCTTGGTCAGCGCCTCCATGATGATGCAGCCGATGAAGCCGGCGCCCATCTGCAGGACGCGGGCGCCGGGGCGGGCCCGCTCCATGATCCGGCGCGCGTCCTCCAGCGTCCAGCAGGGGTACACGCCGGGGAGATCGATGCCCGGGATGGGCGGGCGCACCGGGCGCGAGCCGGTCGCGACGAGCAGGCGATCGAAGGCCAGGGTCGTGCCGTCCTCGAGCGCGACCTTGTGCGCCTTCGCGCGCACCTCCCGCGCCCGGGACGTCCTCATCCGGATGTTGAGGCGGTCGAAGTGGCCCGGGTCCTTGCGCAGGTAGGTCCCCTGCTCGTCGATGTTGCCGCTGAGCAGGTACGGTATCGCCATGCGCGAGTAGGGCGGCACGGGCTCGTCGCCCACCAGGACGACGTCGTCGGCCGGGGCGTGCTTCCGGATGATCTCCGCCGCGATGACGCCGGCCGGGCCATTGCCCAGGATGACGTGCCGCATGCAGCCTCCCGAAGCGGATTCAAGACCTGTCGAAAAACCAGCTGCGGTCGCAGGGGCCCGGGTGGGGCCCCGACGGCTCTGCCGGCGGGGCGGGGGCGGCCTTCGCCCCTTGGCTACTCAGAGCTTCAGCCGGGCCCGCGTCTCCGGCTTCAGCTGGCCGCCATCGTCCCAGCCGCGCAGCCCGTAGTATTCGGGGAGCATCTTGTCGAGGCCGTTCGCGTGACCCTTCGCCGGTCCCGTCTTGGCCTGCTCGGTGAGCAGCCGCTTCGGGAGCGTGTCGTCCTTGCTCGTGAAGCCGGCGCGGTTGTTGAAATCGCGCTCCAGGTTCCAGATGCGCTCCCCGATGAGCCCGAGCTCCTCCAGCGTGAACTCCTCGGTGCACGCGGCGGCGAGCTGCGGCTGCAGGTCGGCGAGCGTCCAGGCGAAGCTCGTGAAGACGCAGACCCCCGCCGAGTCGAACACGGCCGTCGCGTCCTGGAAGGCCTTGACGAGCGCCGGCTTGCCCTCGGTGGCGAGGGGGTCCGTCTTGACCGGGATGCCGAGCACCTCGGAGGCCACGGTGTAGGAGCGCAGGTGGCACGCGCCGCGGTTCGACGTGGCGTACGTGAGCCCCATGCCCTGGATCCCGCGCGAGTCGTAGGCCGGGAACTCCTGGCTCTTCACGCTCATCGACAGCTCGGGGTGGCCGTACTTGGCGGTGAGCCGCCTCGAGCCGAGGGCGATCTCCTTGCCGAATCCCTCCCCCTTGGCCGTCAGCTCCGCGAAGTGCGTCACCGCCTTGGCCGAGCCGAAGGGCGCCTCGATCCCGAGCTGCTCCTTGGTGAGGACGCCCATCTCGTACATCTCCATCACGGCGGCCACGGTCGCGCCGAACGAGATGGGGTCCATGCCTTGCTCGTTGCAGATGAAGTTCGCGTACGTGATCGCCTCGAGGTCGTTCACGCCGTTCGCCGCGCCGAGCGCCCAGGCGGCCTCGTACTCGAGCCCGCCGGAGGCCCCCCAGTACTCGGGGCGGTTCTGGACCGTGAAGTGGTTCTGATCGATGCGCGAGATGCGGCCGCAGGCGATGGTGCACCCGAAGCACGCCTGGTTCGTGACGAGGTTCGGCTTGCCGTCCGTCTTGCGCGGCTCGTGCATCGCCTCGCCGGAGATGTCCTTCGCGCCGTCGAACTGCACCTCGCGGTGGTTCCGGGTGGGCAGGGAGCCGATCTCGTTGATCACGTTCATCAGGACCTGCGTGCCGTACTTGGGCAGCCCCTGCCCGGTCACGGGGTGATCGGCGAGCACCTTCTTGGCCGCCACGGTCGCCTTCATGAACGCCTTGAAGTCGCGGATGCCCGAGACGCCCTTCGTGCCGCGCACCGCGATCGCCTTGAGGTTCTTGCTGCCCATGACGGCGCCGACCCCCGAGCGGCCGGCGGCGCGGTGCAGGTCGTTCACGATCGCCGCGAACAGGCAGCCGGTCTCGCCCGCGCGGCCGATCGTGCTCACGCGGATGAGGGGATCCTGGTGCCGGTTCCGGATGGCCGGCTCGGTCTCCCACACCGACTTGCCCCACAGCCACTCGGCGTCGAGGAGCTGGGCGGCGTCGTCCTCGACGTAGAGGTAGACCGGCTTCGGCGACCTGCCCTGCACCACGATCATGTCCCAGCCGGCCATCTTGAGCTCCGCACCCCAGTGCCCCCCGGAGTTGGAGCAGGCGATCGCTCCCGTGAGCGCGCCCTTGGTGATGACCGAGTAGCGCCCGCCGGTGGACGCCATGGTGCCCGTGAGCGGGCCGGTAGCCCAGATGAGCTCGTTGGCCGGCGACAGCGGGTCGACCTTGGGATCGACCTCCTCAGTGAAGTACTTGGTCGCGAGTCCGCGCTGGCCGATGTAGGCGCGCGCCCAGTCCATCCGGAGCGGCTCCTCCGTGCACGTGCCGGCCGTGAGATCGACGCGGAGGATCCTGCGAGCCCAGCCCATGTCCGCCTCCTTCACGCGTGCGGCTGATCGCCGAGCTTCGACGCCCAGTGCTTCATGCGCTCGAGCCCGGTCCAGTCCGCGTCCACGTAGGTGATCGCCCCGGTCGGGCACGCCGCCGCGCAGGCCGGGTTGCCGCCGCACAGGTCGCACTTCTGCACCTTGCCCGTCGCCTGCACGTAGTTGATCGTTCCGAAGGGGCACGCGATCGTGCAGACCTTGCAGCCCACGCAGACGGGCTCGAGCACGATCTTCGCGCCCGTGGCGGCGTCGACCTTGATCGCCTCCACCGGGCAGGCGCGCATGCACCAGGCCTCGTCGCACTGCGTGCAGGTATAGGGGACCTTCCGCCCGGACTGATGGAAGTCGAACACCTTGATGCGCGACCGCGCCGGGTTGAAGACGCCGTAGTTCTCGTAGCTGCACGCCAGCTCGCATTGCATGCAGCCGGTGCACTTGTCCGGATTGATGTTGAGCGACCTCTGCATGTCTCCTCCTCGGCGGCCTATATCCCGGCCGATCCGGAGCCGCCAGAGAGTCCCCCGAAAAGGCTTCGCCCGCGCCACGCCCGCGGCGCACGGCGAGCTCGGGGTCGAGGCGCTCGCCGCGCGCGACCGGCACGCCTGCTCAACCAGGGCTCACTGCCGCTCGGGCTCGGCCGGCTCGCCGCTCGCGGCACCTTCGGCCCCGGCCTCGGAGGCGAGCTCGTTCCCGGCGAGCGTCACGCCGCCGCCGACGCTCGCCGAGGCGAGGGCGTTGCCCAGGGCGGTGGACGGTAGGTACGGATTCTCCCAGCCGCCACGGTCGAGCATGGGCCGACGGTACTCGGCGACGATCCGCGCCATGACCGCATCGGCGGAGATTGGAGTCGCGGCCGCGGCCTGGGCGCCAGCCTGATCCGCCGCGTCGACGGACGCGGCGGGGATGGACAGCGAGGCCATTCCAATGAGAACGGCACTGCAAACGGGCTTCAGCGCGATCATGTTCACCTCCGCCGAGATCGAACCGGACCCCGTCCTCGAACCAATCGGCCAGCGCCTCGCCAACCGGGCCGAGCACCTGAGGGCCGGCTCATTCTGCGGCGCGAGATATGGGGAGCACCGGCACGGATCAAGGCCCTGTGTCTAACTCTTGAGGGTCAACTTCCCTGCTCGCCGCGTGAGCGAAGAGGCGTCCGTCCACCTGGACGGCTGGCCGCCTATTACATGTAACTGCACCCGTCGCAGACGTTGCGTTCGCCGCGCCCTCCGGAACGCCGCTCCGGCAAGGTTTGCGACGCGACTCGGGCTGTGCCCCCACCTTTTCGTCGCGGAGGCAGGCAAGCAATTCTTTACGGCCGATCCAGCACGCTGCTTGCTGGGGTGCTCGGCCTTGCGGCCCGCCACGCTCTCCGCCCTCCTCGTGATCGCCTCCGCTTGCGCTCATGCGCGCGGGGGACAGCCGGCGCGCCTCGAGACCGTTCGCGCCGGCGACGCCACCGTCAGCGTGCTCTACCGACCCGAGGACGCATACGCATCACTACAGGTAAAACGGGCGCTGGCGCTGGCGGTCCCCGCCGCCCAGCGCTGGGGAAGGCTCCTGGAGCCGGTGGTGTTGACCATCCACCCCACGCACGAGGCCCTCGAGACCGCCGCCCAGCGCCAGGGCTTCCCGTGGATGCGAGCCTGGGCACGCCGCACCTCCGTGGACCTTCAATCGCCACGCACCTGGTCGAAGGGCCGGGCGAGCGACGCGGCGATGACGCAGATCCTCACCCACGAGCTCACCCACTGCGTCACGTACCAGCGGATCGCCGGCGACCGGAGCCGGTCGAGCCGCGGCATCCCGCTCTGGTTCCTGGAGGGTATCGCCAGCGTCACCGCGGGGCAGCGTCACGCGCCGAGGAAGTGGGATGCTGTCTGGCGCTCCGGTGGAGAGGGCGACCCGCTGGCGGCGCCCGAGCCCTTCCTCAGGACGGATTCGGCGCTCGTCTACGCCACGGCGCACAGCGCATTCCAGTTCTTGCTAGAGCGCTACGGCGAGGAGCGCGTCCGGCGACTCATCGCCGGCATGGGAGACGGCCAGGACTTCTCGGGCGCCTTCGCGCTGGCCCTCGGGATCTCTGTGCAGGACTTCGAGCGCGATTTCAGGCGCGGCGCGGGACGGCTGGCGAACGTGTTCCGCAGCCAGGGGGAGGAAGGGGCTGCCAGCGTCGAGGAAGCTGCCGGGGGCTCCAAAAAGCCGGCCCGGTAGCTCACGCCGCGGCGCGGCGAGCGCCCGCCCTGGGCCTTCCGCCCTCTCGCTTCCCCGCCTTCGCCCCAGGGCGTCACCACCACTTGTTTGACGGTGATCGTGTCCGGAAAGGGGCCGGCCGTGGCGCTGCGCGCTGGCGAACCCGGGCGAGCAGGCGGCCCGGCGCCGTCACCGCCAGTCCAAGACGGGCCAACCACGAGCCCGAGCGACCATGCGTAGACGCGGGTCAGGCCGCACCGCGAACGGGTGGCCGATGCGCTCTAGCATGGGCAGATCGGTCGAGCTGTCCGTGTAGAAGCTGCTGCCGGCCAGGTCGACGCCATGGTCGCGCGCCCAGGTCTCGGCCACCTCGACCTTCCCGGAGCCGAAGCAGATGGGGCGTCCGGGCTCGCCGGTGAAGCACCCATCGCAGACCTCGTAGCTCTGGAACAGTGCGTCGTCGAGGCGGAACTCCTCGCGCGCCATCTCCGCCGCGTAGCGAGAGCTGGAAGTCAACAGCACCAGGCGATCACCGCGCCTCCGGTGCTCTTCCAGCACCACGCGCCCGCCCGGGGCCACATATGGGCGCACCTCCTCGCTCCACCACACCCGCGTCTCGGCCCGGATGAATGCTTCGTCGACGCCGCGCAGCGTGACCAGGGCCGCCCGCAGCGCGCTCTCCATGTCGAGGACGCCGATGGTGTACCCTCCGAGCCTCAGCGCCGCGTGAACCATCTGCCACCCGGTGACCCGCCCGAGCCGGCGCTCGCGCCGGAGCCAGAGCCGGGCAGAGTTCGCGATCAGCAGGGTACCGTCGAGATCGAAGAAGGCGGCCGTGGCCATTCCGACGAGGATAGCGCGGCGCGGCGCCGGCGCTCACCGCCAGACGGAGGACGTCGAACGGGCGCTGAGGCGCGGCGCCCGCGCCGAGCGGCGTCAGGAGGCCGGGCGTTCACGGAGGGCGTCAAGGCGGAGCCGCTCGTCCCTGGCTGCAGATGCGTGGTAAGGTATTCAGCCTTCCAGTTCGGGGGCGAACTGGTTTCGACAGGGGATGCCTAGATCGAAGCGCGAGCCGAGGTTGGTCGACAGGCCTCGTAAAAAGCCGACCAAATTCATGTGCCAACGAGCCCATGATCAACATGCAGCTCGCCGCAGCCTAGGGCGAGTTTCATGTTGCTGAGACTACGAGAGCTCAGCCGTCTCACCGCGAGGTCCGTTCCTCGTAGCGGTGAAGGCGCAAGACCAGGAGCTGGGCCACGAACCGGGCGACCGGGGGCCGGCCGAGACAAACAGGTCGCAAACGTAGCACCCGGCACCTGGGTCAAGGTGACACGCTCGTAGTGCTTTGAAGCAAGCTCTCTTGGACCGGGGTTCGATTCCCCGCGCCTCCACTCACTAACCCCGCGTTTTTGGCGGGGTTTTTCTTTTCACTGCACCAAGACCTGCACCAAGGCCGCCCGACCCATCGCCTTCATGCTCTGCGGGCTCGGCCGGAGCAAACGTGGCGCGACCCCTGCGACGAGGACAAGCTGGCGGCGGCGGCGAACCGGGGGAGGCAGGAGCTGGACCGGCTGTTCGAGGAGGACGCGAAAGGGCGCAGGTCGGCGTGACGTGTTCCGGCCGTCGACGCCCGGCCCCCCCGCGGGGTCAACCCGCCGGGCGCAGCCTCCCGGTGCGGTCGGCCGGACGGGCCCTAGCTATGTCCGCCCCGCGCGACCACCTGGCGCTCGCTGGCGTCATGAGACTCAGACGACCTATGACCTGGTCGATCGGAGTGTCGTTCTCACGGGGGCCCTGGTCGGCGGCACATCATGACTGACGAATCCGATCACGCTGCCTTCGTGAACGCCTGGCTCGAGGGTTCGACGAAGAGCTCGAGCGCGCTCCGCCTGGAGCTCTTCGAGGCGTCACTCGGCGCGCTGTGGAGCTCCGCCCAGCTGACGCTCGGGGACGTCACCCTCATGGCGATCGGGGATCGCGTGCTCCACAACGCAGTCGAGAAGTTCCCCTTCTTCGCGGGCCTCAAGGTCGAACCGAACCGGGGAATCCAGGGCCAAGTCCTGCACGATCGGGTCGGCTCCTTGGACGACGCGGAGCTCGTCGATGGAATCCGGTTCGTCCTCGTGGAGTTCCTGACCGTCATCGGCAACCTGACGGCGGAGCTCCTGACCTCGGACCTGCACGCGGAGCTCTCGAAG
>JBGQLS010000234.1:0-9448 GCA_041500205.1 Anaeromyxobacteraceae bacterium
CGCCCCGCCGGCCGAGCCGTCGGGGGCCCACCCCGGCTAAGATGCCAAGGAGCACCCGGGGGCTCACGCCGCCCCCGCCCCGGCTAAGATGCCAAGGGGCATTTTTCGACGGGTCTTGAGCCCACTGGGATGGCGTCATGCTGGTCGTCCGCAACGCAGTGGTCGGCCCCTTCGCAGAAAACACCTTCCTCGTAGGGGACAGCGAGACAGGAGACGCGCTCCTCGTCGACCCGGGGGGCGACCTCGAGCGCGTCCTCCTCATGCGGGAGCCCGGCAACTTCCGGATCGCGCGCATCTTCCTCACGCACGGCCACATCGACCATGTCGCGGGCTGCGCCGAGGCGAAGTGGCGCCTCGGCATCCCCTGCCAGATCCACCGCGAGGATGCCAGCTGGATCGAGGCCATCCCGCAGCAAGCGGAGATGTTCGGGTTCGAGGGCGCGAAGGAGCGCCCAGGCATCGACCACTTCCACGAGGGCGGGGAGACACTGACGGTGGGCGAGCACGAGGGGCTCATCCTCCACACGCCCGGACACAGCCGCGGCTCGTGCTGTCTCTTCTTCGAGAAGGCCCGCACGCTCTTCGCCGGCGACACGCTCTTCGCGGGCTCGGTCGGGCGGACCGACCTGCCCGGCGGGGATTTCGAGGCCCTGGAGAGGTCGATCCGCGAGAAGCTGTTCGAGCTCGGGGATGACGTCCGCTTCTTCCCCGGGCACGGCCCCAGCGCGCGGGTCGGCGACGAGAGGCAGACGAATCCCTTCGTCGGCGAGGCCACGCGGCGGGGACGCTTCGTCTGACGGCGGCCCCCCCCCACCGTCACATGCTGACGACGCCCATGATGTTCTGCCCGGCGTCGACGTGCAGCGTCTCGCCCGTCACGTTCTTCGCGAGATCCGAGCAGAGATAGAGCGCGGCGGTGGCCACGTCCTCGTGCTCGATGTTGCGCCGGAGCGGCGTCTTGTCGGCGTTCTCGCCGATCATCGACCGCATGCCCTTGATGCCGGCGGCCGCGAGGGTCTTGAGCGGGCCGGCGCTGATGGCGTTCACCCGGATGCCGTCCTGGCCAAGGTCCTGAGCCAGGTAGCGGACGGTGCACTCGAGCGCGGCCTTGGCGACGCCCATCACGTTGTAGTTCGTGACCACCTTCTCGGCGCCGTAATAGCTCAAGGTGACGACGTTCGAGCCGGGCCGCATGAGAGGCTTCACGGCGCGTGTGAGGCCGATGAGCGAGTAGGCCGGGACCTCCAGCGCGACGCGCCACGCCTCGCGCGAGGTGACGTCGGTGAAGCGGCCGTCCATGGCCTCGCGCGGCGCGAAGGCGATCGAGTGCACGAGCACGTCCAGCCGATCCCAGAACTTCGAGACCTGCGCCACGGTCTCGTCGATCGCGCTGTCGCGCGAGACGTCGCAGTCGAGGACTGCCTTCGCGAACGGCTCCACGAGCGGGATGACGCGCCTGCCCATGGCCTCGCCCGGGTAGGTGAAGACGAGTTCGGCCCCGTGCTTGCGAAAGATTCGCGCGATGGCCCAGGCGATGCTCCGTTCGTTCGCGACGCCGGTGATGAGGGCGCGCTTCCCCGCCATGAGGCCTCCGGAGCGGACGACATCGTCCGCCTGCATCTTGCTCCGGGTCGCCTCCGCCGCCTTCTCGTCGATCGGCATTCGCCTATCTCACTCCCTGCGCCTTCAGGACCTCGAGCGCCTGCCCGAGTTCGCTGCGCGCGTGGTCTTCTTTCTTGTCGCCCGCCGCGACCATCCCGTCCGTGTAGACGCGCGCGGCGTCCTGGGTGCGCCCCAGGATCTCGAACGTCTGCCCGAGCATGAGGTAGGCCGGCACGTAGTCGGGCTTTCGACGCAGGAGCTCCTCGAACTCGCGCGCAGCCTCGTCGGTACGTCCGACAGACCGGTAGCTCATCGCGAGCGAATAGCGCGCGAACGGCTCGTCGGGCCGTTGCTGAACGATCTTCTGGAAGGCTTCGAGGCGCTGCTCCGGAGTCACGGTGGGCCTTCATATCCCAATTGTCTCGGAGCCTCCAGGCGAAGAGGTCCTTTTCGGCAGTAGACTGCCGGTCGCGCATGCCACGACGTCCGGACCGCCCTCCCCTGTTCCCCGACTGCACGGGCGCGCTCGTCGCCGGAGGTCAGGCCAGCCGCCTGGGCGGAGTGGCCAAGGGCTTGCTTCAGCTCGACGGCGAGCCCATCGTGGCGCGCTCGCTCACGCTGTTCCGGCAGCTCTTTCCGGCCACCATCATCGTCGCCAACGACGCCCCGCCCTATTCGCAGTTCGGGGCGCCGGTCGTGAAGGACGTCATTGCGGGGAAGGGCGCGCCGAGCGGGCTCCACTCAGCCCTCACCGCGGCACGGACCGAATGGGTCTTCATGGCCGCTTGCGACATGCCCTTCCTCGCGGCCGGTCCCATCGCCTGGCTAGCCGAGCAAAGAGTGGGTACGCGCGCGGCGGCGGTGTTCTGGCACGGCCGTCTCGAGACGCTGCACGCCTTCTGGTCGCGCTCCTGCCTGCCGCTCGTGGACCGCATGCTGCGCGAAGGCGAACCTTCCATGTGGACCATCGCGACGGCGGTCGGCGCGCGCTTCGTCCCGGAGGAGGAATGGCGAAAGGTCGATCCACTCGGGCGGGTCTTCGCCAACGCCAACACAGCAGAGGAAGCGGAGAGCCTCGGGCTCACCCTGCCACCGGGCGCGTAGTCTGCGGTACGAACGCGGGACGAGCTCCCGCGTCGCTGACTTGCAGTGGCCAACCTGCGCGGTCGAACCCAACGACCGGCTGCGCGTCAGCGCGATGGAGTGCCCGGCCTCGATTCCGGCCGGACCTCGCTCGTCTTTTGCTTCATCCTGAACTGGACGTCCGTCTTCTGACGGTTGGCCGCCTTTCTCGAGGACTTGCGTGAAGGGCGGCCATTGCCCGCGGGCTCGAGCGCGTACGACGCGTGTTTGCTCGCGCGCTGCGAGGCGTTGTGCGGCGTCGTCGGGCTGGCCGCGTCGGCACGTCCCCGCCCGCGCGGCTTCGCCTTGCCCTTCTTTGAACCGGACCGCTCCACTGTGTAGCGGAACAACTCGCTCCTGGTCGCCATGGATGACCTCGGGACACTCAAGACCTGTCGAAAAATCAGCTGCGGTCGCAGGGCCCGGGTGGGGCCCCGACGGGCTTTGCCCGGCGGGGCGGGGGCGGCCTGCGCCCCCGGGTACTCAGATCGTGCCCCGGAGGGAGCATGCTCACAAGAGCCCATGTGCTGGCCGCCCCGCCTGGGCCTTGACGGTTGCCCTCGTGACCACCCCCGTTCGGCCGTACCGCCGCGCACCCAAGTTATGCACGCTGTCCACCGCACTCTTCACAAGAGGTGCGGTCAACGTTACGCAAGGTGACGGAGCCCCGTCGGGCAGGTGACAGTTCGGTTTCGGGACGAAGGCGGGCGCCAGGCGGGCGCTCAGTCTATCGCCGGTAGGGTAGGCAAGCCGCAGCGCCGCGCCCGCGCCATGCCCCGCACGGCGGCGCGGCCTCTTTACAGGAACGGGTCAATGGTGCACGGCTGACGACCTGGATGACCTCCTCCTTCACCCTGGCCGGTCGCCACGGCTGGCGAGCGACCGCCGCCTTCGCCCTCCTGTCGGCGACCTTGGCGGCGCACGCCGATCCGCCGCTCGCAACTGCGCCGCTCGGCGGCGGGACCCCCGGCCCCGTCCGCCAGCTCTTTCTCGACCCGGCCCTCGCCGACGCCCGCGCGGTGGGATCGCCATCGCTTGCGGTGCGCCTCGAGAACGCCAATAGCTGGAGCGTCCCTGCCCTCGTCACGCGTGGCGGCCGGGTCGTGGCGGTCCAGCTCGACGTGGAGGCCGACGCTCTCGCCTTCTCCGCGCGGCTTCCCTGGTCCGCGCTGGGCGGCCCTTCCGGCGGCTGGCGGGGACGTGTCGCGAGCACGGTCGGATGGCGCGTCACCGGGTTCTGGGGCGGCTTCGAGGACGGCGGCATCGAAGCCTGGCACCACCTCGTCGGCGCCTACAACTTCCGCCGCAACTTCTACCCTCGCGACCACGTCAACCTGCGACTCGCCGAGCATGGCGCGACGGCCTTCGACCTCGGCTCGTCCCGGATCGCACCGGGAGACGTCGTGCTGGGAACACAGGTCCTCCTCGCTTCCGGTGGTTCCTCGCGTGTGAGTGGCGCAGGGACGGGAGAGCCGGGCTGGGGTCTCTCCGCGCGGCTCGACCTCAAGGTACCGACCGGCGCGCTCGGGCGCGCTGGTGGGTCGGGCGGCGCGGACGCGGGGGTGGCGTTCCTCGCCAGCGTGGAGCTGGCGCCCTGGGCGGTCTTTCACGGAATGGTCTTCGGGACCGTCGTCTCGCCCTTCGCATCGCCGATTGCGCTCCAGCCGCGCCGTTTCCACGCCGGGGCGGATGCGTCGCTCGTACTGCTCGCCGGCAGCTGGTCCCTCGCCATCGAGGACCGCTTCCTGTCACCGCTCCTCGAACCGGGCTGGACGCTGCTCGACAGCGGCGACGACGCCCTCTTCATCTCTTCGCCGGTGGCTGCGCTCTTCCGCGCCCACAACCAGATCACTGTCGGGCTCCGGCGCGGCCGGTTCACCCTGGCCCTTTCGGAGGACTTCACGCCTGGTCCGAACCCTCGCGGGGCTCGCACGTGGTTCTACTCGTCGAACGCACCCGACGTGGTGCTGGCGTTGACCTTCGTCATGCCGCTCTAGCCTTTCAGGCGGACGTGCCCTCGCCGCGCGAGGTGGCGCGCGCCGCGGGGGAGCCGTCCCTATCATCCTTCGGAGAGGAGAGGTCGATGGGTACGCTGCGGACAGCGGTCCTGCTCACCGCCGCGCTGGCAGCTGCCCCGGCGGGCGCGCAGCGCGTGGGCACTGGCAGCGGAAGTAGCTCAAGACCTGTCGAAAAATCCCTTTGGCTTCTTAGCCAGGGTGGGGCCCCGACGGCTCTGCCGGCGGGGCGGGGCGGCGCGAGCCCCGGGTACTCAAGACCTGTCGAAAAACCCCTTTGGCTTCTTAGCCGGGGTGGGGCCCCGACGGCTCTGCCGGCGGGGCGGGGCGGCGCGAGCCCCGGGTACTCAGTCGCCCCTGCACCGGAGGCGTGGAGGTCAGGGGACCGCGTACGGAGCTGGACCTCGGCGGACGTGCGCGCTGCCCGGCAACAGCAGGCGCCCGATCTCGAATGGGCCGCGCCGCGGAGCGAACCGGCTGCGCCCACGGCGCTGCCTCGGCGCTCGGCCCAGGCGAACCCCGAGAACCCAGGCACAGGGAGGAAGCGATGAAATGGCGTATCGGCGCGGTTGCCGCTCTGGCGGCGGCAGGATCTCTCCTCGGCGCGCGTGGCCTCGCGCAGACCGGCGGCACAGGCACGTCGCCGGGCGTGGCTCAACCCGGGACGACGGCGATGCCCGGAGCGGGATCCGGAGGTACGACCGCAATGCCCGTCCCAGGCACGCAGCCGGGCGCCGGTGGCAACACCGGGACCACCACGACGACCCCTGCTCCCGGCGCACAGACAGGGGGTACGGGCAGTGCGGTTGGCACCGTCCCGGTGGACGGCGGAGCGAACACGCTCGGCCCCGACACTCTGGGCGGCACCACGGATGGAGGTGCGGGCACGACCGGCGTCGGGACGGGCGGAATCGGGACGGTTGGTTCTCCTGGCACAGGCGCTACGGGATCGGGCACGACTGGTAGCATGGGCTCCGGCAGCGTGGGCACGACCGGAACGGGCAGCAGCGCCGTCGACGGAGGCGCCGCGGCTGGCGCAGCGGGCACTGGTTCGAGCTCTGGGATCTCCCCGCAGCCGGCCACTCCTCCCCAACCTGCCACGCCGCCCGCCAGGCCCGGATCGACCGGCGGCACGTCCCCGAACCAGTAGAACGCCGCGTCAGCCCCCGCTTCAGCCCACCGAGGCTCGAGTCTCCGGGCCGGGCGACGGCCGTTCCTCCTCGGGCCGGGCGGTGATGACCCCTACCTCGGGCCCTTCCTCCAGCAGCACGACGGGCATCTCGTGCCCGCGGCCCGGGCTCCACTGCAGGAGCTCCGCCTCGGCCCCGCGCACGCGCAGGAACGTGTACTGGACGCGCTCGCGCGGCATCAGCACGTCGTGCGTGAAGACCGCGAGCCAGGTGCCCGTGTTGAAGTACCAGCCGCGGCCGCTCGCGCGGGCGATCGAGCTCACCACCTCGTCGTGGGTGTGCCCGAAGGTGACGATGGGTACGTCGAGCAGCTTCGCGATGCGCTCGGCCGCGGCGCGAAGCGGCCGCAGCGGCTCGTCGCCCGGGATGCGCACCGCCGCCGCGACCAGCGCGGACGCGGAGAGCGCGCCGAAGGTGAGGTAGAGCACGAGCGAGAGGAGCGCCTTCCAACCGAAGCCGACCGTGAGCGCCTCGATGGCATGCGAGGCAGCGGTGAGCAGCGCCAAGGCCAGGATGGCCGTCCCCACGCCGCCAGCGACCAGCTTCATCCCCTGCTTCAGCATGCCGGTGAGCGCGCGAGCTGCGTCGGCACCCCGGAACTTGAGCGCGTCGATCACCTCCAGCTTCTCGCCCAGTCCGCTGCGCTCCGCCAGTTCCTGCAGCTCGGCACGGTGCGCTGCCTCGCCGGCCTCTTGCCAGTCTGGTTCCGGCGCGCGGGCGAGGCGCCGGAGCAGCTGCAGGACGAAGCGCCCCTGGCTGAACGCGACCCGGACGAGGAGCCGCGGCTGGTTCGCGAGCAGGAAGCGAAAGTAACGGTAGTTGGCCCGGCTCGAGGGGACGATGAAGGTGATCTGGCCGAAGGCGTTGTAGAGATAGCGCTGGAAGAAGTTGCCGAGCGGCATGTCACGCTCGACCACGTGCGCCACGTGGGGCGATCCGGCGAGCCGGCTCCGCAGCGGGAACCGGAACGCGTTTTCGGGGTCGTACTGGCAGCCGTGCTCGATCCAGATCCGCCCTGGCTCGTAGTGGAACCACGGCTCGAAGCAGAGCCGGAGCAGCGCCCCGGAGGCCCCGCGGACCGCCAGCGCCGCCGCGAGAGCGCGCCGGACCTCTTCCTGCACCTGGGGCCACTGCAGCTCGAGGTCGTGGTTCCCGCACACGAGCACGAGGTCGTGCTCGGCCGCGAGCACGTCGGCGAGCGCCTCCACGAAGGCGGGATGGCCCGCCAGGATGTCCGCGACCATCCGCGCCGCCACGGGCGGCGTGGCGAGCGCCCCGAAGCGCTTCTCGAGGTGCGTGCCCTCCGGAGGGACCTCGGGCTCGATGCGCAGGAGATCGAAGACGTCGCCGTTGAGGACGAACGTCATGGGCTCGCCGCGGGCAGCCGCGTCGGCACACGCCCAGCGGCAGAAGGCGCGGAAGTCCTCGTCGTAGAAGAACGCCTCCAGCCGGTGGTACCGCTTGGTGGCGAGGTCGAGCCCGCGCCCGAGGTGCAAGTCGGAGACGACGATGAGGTCGGGCGGGCCGCGCGGCCGGGCCGCGCCCTGCTGGTTCGCAGGCACCTCTCCCTTGTATCAGAAAAGGGCGCCGGGGCCGCGCTCCCCTGGCGCGCTCACAGGGTTGTTCAGAATACCGGGGACCGAGCCAGGCGAGCGAGACGCAAGCAGGCCGAGGCGCGACGACCGAGCATAGCCACAGGCTATATGAGGGAGGAGCAACGAAGGAATGCGACGCGGATCGTTCGCCGCACGGGGGATCGGGGGCGCAGCCCCCGAATCGAATGACGGCAAAGCCGGCGGCCGCTCGCGGCAGCGAGCGAGAGCGCCGAAGGCGCAGCCGCCGGGACCGGTGTTCTGGGCAACCCTCTCAGGGGAGGATGAACCGAGGAGACGGGGACCGTGGCGCTCCAGCAGTGAACCAGGTCAAGTCTCGACACCACCCGACCCGCCCGCGACAAACTCGTTCCACGCGCTGCGAACCTCGCTCGAGAGTGCATAGGGTTGCACCTCGACGTGGAAGGCGGCGCCCTCGGCCCGCGAGCTCCGCGTGAGCACCCACATCTTGAAAGGCTTCCCGCCGCAGTTGATCTGCGCCTCGAGCAGACGGCTGGGGGGGAGCGGCTCCTTCCCGACGATGGCCAGCCGGTCCGCGCCGATAGCCGTCGCGGTGTACGTGCGAGCTCGCCTTGCCATGGTGATGGTCACGGCGAAGCTGGCGACCCGTTCTCCCGGGCCGAGCGCCGCGGTGGGCGCGGCCACGAGCGACCGGAAAGCGTCCGGGCGCCCCTCCGGCACCTCGAACGCTGCGATGAACTCGGGGATCTTCTCGATGATGCGCGCGACCGCCTCGCGCTCGGCGGGCGCGAGCAGCGGCAGGGACGCGAGGTCTACCCGCGCGACATCGAGGGTGGTGCCGAGCCCACCGAGGATCTGATCGGACGTCTTCACCACCTCGAGCAGCCCCGCCTCCTGCCAGGGACGCGCGGCGCCGTCGTGGTGGGTCGAGACGACCTCGCGGACGAGCGGGGGCAGCCCCCACCTCTCCGCCACCTGGCCGCCCAACCTGAGGTGATGGCGCTCGACCACCTCGGACCACATTGCGAGCGGGCGCGCCGCTGCCAGGCCGCCCTTCTCGAGCATCGACTCGATACACGAACAGGCGACCAGCTTCCCGAAGTCGTGCAGGAGCCCGAGCACATACGCCTCCTCCTGCCGCAGGCCGCGAAGCCGCGCCAGCTCCTGGCAGAGGACCGCGCTCGCGAGACTCTCGATCCAGATGATGCGCTTGAGTTGAGCGAGCGGTCCGGGCGCTTGGGCGTGCGAGGCGAGCCCCGACGTCAGGGCGAGCCGCATCACCTCCTTGGCGCCGACACGCGTGATGGCACGCGGGAGATCGGTCACGGGTGGGCCACGCCGGTACAGGGCCGAGTTGGCGCAGCGGAGCACGTCCGCGGCGAGGGCCGCATCGGACCCGATGAGGTGGGCGACCTCCGCGAGGCCAAAGTCGTTGCGGCTCACCACCTCCTGGACGCGGAGCGCCACGGCCGGATAAGGCGGGATGGGGACGGTGCCGCGGGAGACGAGCTCCCGGATGGCGCGATCGAGAGCCTGATCCTGAGTCGCCCGCGAGCGCGGATCGTCTCCGGTCATGCGGCTACCCCCACCGTACTAACCATGAGCGCAACGCCTCCAGAGCCAACGGTCTGCGGCGCATCATATCCGGTCGCCGTGCGCCGGACATCGCCGATCCCGCGCCGCAGGCCACTCGTGCTCCGACCCAGGCGCCGTGCCCACTGCGAGCGCCGATCCTCTCGCTGAGTACCCGGGGCTCGCGCCGCCCCGCCCCGCCGGCAGAGCCCTGGGCATTAGTCACAGGAAGGTTCGAGGGCCTCAAGCGCGCGGGCAGTCGGCTAAGCACGCCTCCACGAGAGGGGAGGCCAAAGGGATCCCGTCTCCCTTCTCCCTCCGCGAGGGAGAGGGTCGGGGTGAGGGAGGCTCGGGGACGCGCGAAGATGCCGAG
>JBGQLS010000235.1:0-9415 GCA_041500205.1 Anaeromyxobacteraceae bacterium
AGCAACGCGCCGAGGAAGACGCGCGGGCCGTGGTCGCCCGCTGCCGCACGCACGGTCTCGAGGAGCGCAACGGCGTCGCGGGAAACCTCGGTCACACCCGGCAGCCCCGCCCGCTGGAGCCGCTCCGGGTTCGCCCGCCACGTCGGCGTGCACACGATGACGGGCAGGCCAGCCTCGCGCGCCACCTCGACATAGCCGGTCCAGAGCCCCACGAGCGCGTCTCGGCCGGCCGGCGTGTAGAGCAACGGAGTGTGCGCCACCTGAGGGTGAAGACCGAATCGGGGATCCCGCCGGAGCCGCTCGACGAGCGAACCCTCCGTGAGGATGGTGTCCCGCCGGGCAACCGCGGCGAGGAAGCGCTCCGGGCCGCTCGCGCCCGGCACCTGATCCAGCGGCTGGTTGGGATCGGCCGGCACGGTCCCCATTCTGGCAGAGGAAACCGGTTACCGGGCAGGCTACGGCTGAACCGGCGCGCCATACGCCTCGGCGGGGGACAAGCCCCCGCGCTACGGGATCGAAGGCGCATCGACCCATGGAGGGTCTCGCGCCGCGGGCATCGCTCCCTTCAACTTCCCGGGCGTGTGGAGGGCAGCATGAGGCGGCGCGACTTCTTGACTGGCGGCGCGCTCGTCGCCGCCTCGGCCTTTGCGCCGCGGATCGTCCGAGGCGAGGGATCCCTCATCTCCCACCTCGCGCGGCCGCAAGACCTGGGCACGCCCCTCGAATACTTCGATCGGCTCGTCACGCCCACCGACGTCTTCTTCGTCCGAAGCCACTTCGGCCCGCCGGCGCTCGACCGAACCCGGAAAGTCCGCATCGAGGGGGCGCGCACGCTGGAGCTGTCCCTGCACGACCTCCGCGCCTTCCCCGAGGTGACGCTCACGGCGGTGCTGCAGTGCGCGGGCAACGGCCGCGCGCTGCACCGGCCGCGCGTGCCCGGCGTGCAGTGGGTCCACGGCGCGATGGGACAGGCGACCTGGACCGGGGTGAGGCTCGCCGACGTCCTCGCGCGCGCGGGGATCCCGGCGAGCGCGGCCTACGTGCAGCTCGAGGGCTACGACCGGCCGCCACTCCCGACCGTGCCTGCGTTCGTGCGCAGCGTCCCGCTCGCGCGAGCCCTCGATCCGACGACGCTCCTCGCCTACCGGATGAACGGCGAGCCGCTGACGCTCGCGCACGGCGCGCCGCTACGGGTCGTCGTGGCTCGCTGGGCTGGCGATCACTGGATGAAGTGGCTCCGCCGCGTCCGCGTGCAGCCAGCGGAGGCGGAAGGTTTCTACATGCAGACCGCCTACAAGATGCCGGCACATCCCGTCGCGCCCGGGACGGCGGTGCCTCCAGCCGACATGCGCTCGCTCGCCGCGTTTCCCGTGAAGTCCCTGATCGCCCGTCCAGCCGACAGCGCCATCCTGCCGCCCGGCCCCGTCGAGATCGTGGGCGTCGCCTTCTCGGGAATCGCCAGGATCGAGCGGGTGGAGGTGAGCCTCGACGACGGGGCGACGTGGGCGGCCGCGGCGCTCGAGGGTGCGCCAGGCGCGGGGCGATGGCAGGTCTTTCGAGCGCGGTTCGTGGGCCGGCCCGGGACGTACCGGGCGATGGCGCGCGCCGCCGATGCCGAAGGGAACGCCCAGCCGCGCGAGGCCGCCTGGAACCCGAGCGGCTATTTCTGGAACGGCTGGCACACGGTCGGGTTCCGGGTGGCGGCATGAGGGCGCCCAGAGCGCTCGCCCTCATCCTCATCGCGCTGCTCGTCGCCTGCCGCGGCCCACGGGCTGGGGCGCCTGCTTCCGGCGCCGCGCCCAACTCTGTGGCGGCGGGGAGCCCGGACGTCGACGCCGCGCGGGCGAAGTCGGTCGCTTCGCTGGCGTGCGGCACCTGCCACGGGCTCGAGATGCTGACGCAGCAGCGGCTCACGCTCGCGCAGTGGCAGGGCAACATCAAGAAGATGCGGGGGTGGGGCGCCGCCCTCACGGACGCCGACGCCGACCTCCTCGCCCGATGGCTCGCCCGGGCCGCCGGCCCGGACGCCGGCCCGGAGCAGCTCGAGCCAGTCTCCGCGCGCGACGCTCCGGCTGCGCTAGCACCCATGCCGGACGGCGCCTTTGCGCGCGGCGACGCCGCCCGTGGCGCCCGCGCCTGGACCGCCTCGTGTGCCGGTTGCCATGGCGAGGACGCTCGCGGAGGGCTCGGTCCGAACCTCGTCGATCGCCCCATCCTGTGGCGGGCAAGCGAGTTCGCGTCCATCGTCCGGCGCGGAGGCGCCGCCATGCCCGGGGCCGCGCTCTCCGACGAGGAGGTCGCCGGGCTCCTCGCGCACCTTCGCTCGGCGCATCCGTAGCGCTTGTCGTGGCGGACTTCTGGCCGCGTTTCGGCGCGGCCAGAAGCAGGAGCACGAGACTGCGACGGCTCCGCCGGCGCAGTCGAAGCAGGGGCGCGAGGCTGCGACGGCTTTGCTGGCGCAGCCGAAGGTGGGTCACGAGACCGCGGCGGCTCTGCCGGCGGGGTCGACGGAGGGCCGTGGTGAGGGGCTGGCGCCCGAGGATCGGCCCCCTCACCCTAACCCTCTCCCCCGGTGGGGGAGAGGGGATAGGTACGGAATCAAAGGCATTTCTTACTGATCGCTGCTCTAGCGCTTCCCCACGCTCTCGCGGACGAGGGCCTCGTGGAGCTGCTCCTGCACGCGCGCCGGGATGTGCACGTCACCGAGCAGGTGCGTGCGCAGCGCCCTCACGGTCGCCGCGAACTCCCCGCCGAAGCGCGCGCAGCCCTCGCAGCCGCGGAGGTGCTCCTCGATCTGTCCGCGGAGCGCGCTGTCCACGTCGCCGTCGAGGTAGTCCGAGAGCCGGTCCAGGACCTGCCCACAGGTGAGTCCGCCCACGTTGCGCTCGCCGATCATGTCACCACCTCGATCACTGCGTGGCCCAGCCTTGCCTCGACGAGCTGCTTCAGCTCGAGTCGCGCGCGGTGGAGCCTGCTCTTCATGGCGGCGACCTTTATCCCCAGCGCGCTCGCCGCTTCCGCGCCCTCGATGCCTTCGACGTCGCGGAGGATCAGGATCTCTCTCGCTTCGCTCGACATGGCCGCCAGCGCCGCCTCCATGGCGGCGCCGACCTCGCGGGCCGCGACCTGGCCGTCTGGAGCCGGGCCGTCGTGGTGGACGGACGCGGCCGCCTCCATGTCCTCCATCCGCTCCGGCTCCCCGGCGCGCCGCCGGTGACGCCGCCGGCAGGCGTGGATCACGACCTGGAAGAGCCAGGTGCGGGCCGCCGATTCCGCCCGGAACGTCGCTGCGCCGCGCCATGCCGCGAGGAGTCCGTCCTGAAGAGCGTCCTCGGCTTCGCGCTCGCCGCCGCAGGTTCGCAGCGCGAACCGGTAGAGGGCGTCCGCGTGGCGGCCGACCAGCCGCTCGAACGCGGTCCGGTCGCCGCCGGCGCTGCGCCGGACGAGCTCCTCGTCGGTCTCGGTCGTGGCCGCTTCGTTCATGGCGGATGCAGGCTAACATCTGTGAGCCAAGGCCGGAGGCAGAGGATTCCCACCCGGGATCTGCGGAACTCGCGGTTGTGGCAAGGCCGGCATCGCGGTAGGGATTCGAGGGACATGCCAGAGAGCGACCAGGAACTGCTCACCGAAGCGCGCGCGGGCGGCAGAGATGCGCTCGAACGCCTGCTCGAGCGCCACCAGCGCCGCGTATTCCGCTTCGGGATGAAGATGTGCGGGGAGGAGGAGGACGCCAAGGACGTCCTCCAGGAGACCCTCATCGCCGCCGCGCGGGGCATCCGCGACTTCCGGGGCGCGTCGTCCGTGTCGACATGGCTCTACACCATCGCGCGGAGCTTCTGCATCAAGCGGCACCGTTCCAGCAAGTTCGCTCCAGGTCAGCTCGAGTCGCTCGAGGACCGCTCCCGCGAGGTGCAGGGAATGGCGGACGCCAGCAGCGGCCCGGAAGACGCGGCTGTGGGAAACCAGGTGAGGGCGGCCTTGCAGTCCGCCATCGGCGCGCTCGACCCGATGTACCGCGAGGTGCTGGTGCTCCGAGACGTCGAGGGGCTCTCGGCGCCGGAGGTCGCGGAGGTGTTGGGACTTTCAGTGGAGGCCGTGAAGAGCCGTCTCCACCGCGCGCGCGTCGCCGTGCGCCTGCAGATCGCGGCGGTGCTGGGGACGCCTGAGCCGGCCCTCGCACAGGCGGAGAAGCCCTGTCCCGACGTGGTCGAGCTCTTCTCGCGCCGGCTGGAGGGCGAGATCAGCGGAAACGTGTGCGCCGAGCTCGAGGAGCACGTCAAGGCCTGCGACGCGTGCCGCGCTCGCTGCGACTCGCTCCGGGCGACGCTGTCCCTGTGCAGCCAGTCCGGCGAGGAGGTGCCGCCCAGGGTCGTCCAGTCCGTCCGGGATGCCCTGCGGCGCTTCCTCGAGACGCGAGTCTGAGTACCCGGGGGCGCAGGCCGCCCCCGCCCCGCCGGCAGAGCCCTGGGCATTAGTCTCAGCGCTGTCCAAAAACTTGGCACTGCTGGGGAATGACGGGACGTCCGGCACGTGAAAAGCGTGAGCGCGGCGGTCTTGGCCCGGATGAGTCGCAGGGATGGTCGGACGAGACGGAGACGTCAAGGTTTGTTCGGTGGGGTGGAGTTGCAGGTGGGGTGAGGGGCAAGAGCATTGCTCCCTCTCCCCCACCGGGCGGCAGAGCCGTCGGAGCCCCACCCGGGCCCCTGCGACCGCAACTGATTGTTCGACAGGTCTTGAGTCACCCGCGTCCGCACCTGGTCAGCCGAGCGGGCGACGAGCCCCGCGTCACGGGACCTCGCGCTATTAGAATGGGTGTTCAGCCAGCGACGACGGTCTTCACGTCGAACTTAGGCTGGGCCTGGATGGCCTGCTTCACCGAGCACTTGTCGGCGACGCGCACGAGCGCCTCCCGGTACTTCTCGGGGAATGTCGGGGGCACCTGGATCTCGAGCTCGACGGACAGCAACGCTCCCGTTTCGGCGTGGATGTGCGGCCGCTCCAGGATGCGGATGCCTTCGGTCGAGATCTCCCGCTTTGCACAGAACCCCTGCACGAACACCCCGGCGCAGGTGCCGATGGCGGCCAGGAAGACCTGGAACGGCGACGCGGCGCTGTCCTCGCCGCCATCGTCCACCGCCTGGTCGGTGCGCACGACGTGGCTGCCCACCTGGGCGTCCACGCGCCGCGCGCCGGGGAAAGTGACCACGATCTCCGTAGCGTTCGCCAAGTCGTTCTCCTGTCCGAGCCGAGCTCGCTCGCCGAGTCGCGGCGACGGTGTCTCAAGCCCTGTCGAAAAATGTGATCGCTCTGCGGCGTGGCCGGGGCGGGGGCGGCCTGCGCCCCCGGCGACTCAAGCTCCCGGTGTCTTTCGATCGTCACTCGCCCCGCACCGGGGCGACGGAGACGTCCCTCAGCTGGGCACCCCCATGCGCGGCAGAATCCAGGTACGCAGCACGATCCAGACCGCGACGAGGGCGACGAAGAGAAGGATGTCGTTCATTCGAACATTCGAGCCACGCGGGTGAAAGAGGATTCTACTCGATCCGGGACAGCACGCGGCCGAGCCGCTCCTTCACCTCTTCGGCGATGGGGCGGATGGCCGGGTTGGCCACGGCGATCGCCTGCGTCGGATCGATGGCGAGCACGACTGCCTTCCCATCGTCGCCCTCGTAGACGACCACGTTGCACGGCAGCATGGCGCCCACCTCGAGATCGGCCGAGAGCACCTTGTGCGCGAGCTGCGGGTTGCAGGCGCCGAGGATCTTGTACTTGCGAAAGTCGGCCCCGATCTTCTGCTTCATCGTCTCCTTGACGTCGATCTGGGTCAGCACGCCGAATCCCTCGGCCTTCAGCAGCTCAGGGATGCGGGCGAGGACTTCCTCGTAGGTCTGATGGGTCAGCCTCTTGAGCGTGAAACCGGGCATGTTCGACTCCTGTCTCGTTTCGTCTGCGTCCACGATGTGAGCCGACCCGCGCCAAAGGGAGTCGGGGGAAAGCGGGCTGTCTTCGGATCAAGGAACCGCCTCGGCCAGGAGCTCTCGCCAGGCCTCCCGCTCGTGGGCAGGATCGACGAGGGGCCGCGCGCGCTCGACTCCGCTCCGGAGTGCGTGGAGGAAGTCTTCGTCCTCCTCCGCCCTCGCGATCGCGCTCGCGAGCGCGGCCGCGTCGCCGACCGGGTAGAAGCCGGGGTAGTCCGGCCCGAGGACGCCGACGGACCCGTCCACCCGCGACGAGAGGACGGGCACGCGGGCGGCGATCGCCTCGGAGACGGCGTTCGAGCCGCCCTCCAGGCGGGAGGTCACGATGAGGAGCCTGCTGCCGCCGAGCACGCCGAGCGTCTCGCGGCGGGGCCGCTCACCCTGCCAGACGTATCTCGGGTTCGCCGTCATCTCGGCGCGCGCGCGTTCGTCGGACCCGGGATCGAGGGGCGCCCCGAGGTGCACGAGCCGAACGCGCGAGCGGGCGGGGAGCTGGCGCACCGCGGCGGCGCCCAGCAGCGGGTCCTTCACCTCCCTGAGGTGCGCCAGCAGGCAGACCTGGAACGCCCCGGCCGGCGCAGGCACCGGCTTGACGGCGTGAGCCGACTGGATGATCGACCGCGCCTTGTGGCGCACGCCCGGCGGCAGCGCATCCAGCCCGAGCGGCTGGAGCACGGTCAGGAGCGTCGCCAGCTCCAGCGAACGGCGCGCCCGGGGCGACGAGGGCAGATCTTGGTAGAGGTCGGTGCCGGCGAGCCCCACCACCAGCGGCGCGTCCGGGCGGCGTTCCCGATAACGCTGCACGGAGGGGAAGCTCTTCGTCGCGTGCAGGGCGATCAGCAAGTCGCAACGCTGGCCCTCCCAGGACTCGACGAGCTGCACGTGATGCCGGAGCGCGCGCAGGTGGCCGGCCCAGCGCAGCGCCGTGACCCTGTTGCCCTTGCGCGTCCCGCGCGCGGCGGGAGTCGCGATGACGATGTTCATGCGGGGCACGTCCGGAAGCCCGCCCAGGGGTCACGGCGGTCGGGGGTGTAGAAGTTGCGCCACGTGTTTCTCGGGAGCCGGGCCGGCGTGGCGAAGCTACCCCCCCGGAGCACCTTGTGCGTCGCGAACCACGGCTGCGAGTACTCCTGGTATGGGTCAGGCACGAACCCGGGGTAGGGGAGGAAGTCGCTCGCCGTCCACTCCCAGACGTTGCCGATCATCTGGCGGCATCCGAAGGCGCTGTCGCCGTCCGGCAGCGCGTCGACGTCGACGGCGTCCAGGGCGCCCAGGCGCGCACGCTCGCGGGTGGGTGGCTCGTCGCCCCACGGGAAGCGGCGCTTCCTCTCCGCGAGCCGGCCGCCCGCCGCCGGCTCGCCCGCCGCGGCCGTCTCCCACTCAGCCTCCGTGGGAAGGCGCCGCCTCGCCCAGCGACACCATGCCTCCGCCTCGAACCAGCTCACGTTCACCATCGGACGATGGGGCTCGAGCGGCACCCAGCGCTCGAAGTCGCGCCGGAACCACCCGTCCCTCCGCCGCTCCCAGTATGCCGGCCGCTCGGCGCGCGCCGCCTCGCGCCAGCGCCAGCCCGGCTCGCTCCACAGGTCCGCGCGCCGGTACCCGCCGTCCTCGACGAACTCGGCGAACCGCGCCTGCGTGACGGGCGCGCGAGCGATGGAGAAGGGTGCGATCTCGACGGGGTGCGCCCATTTCTCGTTGTCGAAGACGAATGGCTCCCCGGGGGTGGCCCCGAGCCACCAGGTCCCTCCGGATACCGGGACGTCGCCGGGCAGATCGCCTGCGGCCGTCCGTCCCTCAAGACCTGTCGAAAAATCGACCGCCCGGCCGATTGGCGGGGGTGGGGCCCCGACGGGCTTGCCCGGCGGGGCGGGGGCCGCCTTCGCCCCCGGGTACTCGGCCCCCGGGAGCAGCGGCGCGGCGCGGCCGAGCGTCTGCCGCGTGAAAGCCATGGCCTCGAAGTGCATGTCCTCGTGGAAGACGACGAGCTGGGCGAAATAGAGGTCCCGGGTTGGCGAGCGCGTGATCTGGTCGAGCACGGCCTGCTCCACCGCGCCCAGGTAGGCGAGGGTCTCGTCGAGCGAGGGGAGGGGAAGGTCCCAGCGGTCGTCGTGGGGGATGGCGCTGGAGTCGTACAGACGGTCCCCGTCCTCCCGGAGCGGCTGCCTGCCCGCGGCGTGCCGAAGCACCCACTTCTCCTGGAACCAGGCCACGTGCCCCAGCTCCCAGAGCGGCGGGTTCACGATGGGTAGGCGCGGGCCGAGGAGGTCGTCGGGAGCGAGGACGGCGGCGAGCGCAAGGGTTCGTTCCCTCGCATCCCGGATCCAGGCTGTGATCGCGTCGCGCATGCGACAGGGTCAATAATGTCCGGGCGGCGTTCCGGGCAAGCGGGACGCCAGGAGCCACGATCCCGGACGCATCCTTCGGACGCGGGCCCGGGTCCGGGCATCCTGATATCAATGTCCTCAGGAGGAGGTCGCGATGCAGCTTTCCACGGTACGTATCGAGAAGCCCGAAGACGTGAACGTCATCCTCGGACAGTCCCACTTCATCAAGACCATCGAGGACTTGCACGAGGTGCTGGCGGGCACCTCGATGCACCTCAAGTTCGGGATCGCCTTCTGCGAATCGTCGGGACCTCGCCTCGTCCGCCGCAGCGGCAACGACCAGGCTCTGGTCGATCTCGCGACGCGCGCCGCCCTCGCCGTCGCGGCGGGCCACTTCTTCGCGGTCTTCCTGCGCGAGGGCTTCCCGATCAACGTCCTCAACCAGATCAAGGCCGTTCCCGAAGTGTGCCGGATCTACTGCGCCACCGCCAACCCCGTCGAGGTGATCGTCGCCGAGACGGAGCAGGGGCGAGGGGTCATGGGCGTCATCGATGGCGCGCCGCCGCTCGGCGTCGAGAAGGACGAGGACGTCCGCGACCGCAAGGACCTCCTGCGAAAGATTGGCTACAAGCTCTGATGGCGGTGATCGCGCGCATCGAGCCGCCAATTTCGTAGCGCGGGGGCTTGTCCCCCGCCTGGACGCATCGAGCGGGGCACAAGGCCCCGCGCTACGGATCGATCCAATCGAACACGGCCATGACTCGCCGGCCGGGCGTGTGACTTGCCCCGGTCTTGCGTGATTTGACCAAGCTACATGGCCACACCGTGTGGCTGGCACCCGCCGATCTGATGGCCGCGCCTACAGGAACCATGGCGGCGGCCGTCGGCCGCTGCTCGGGGAGGCTCTGGGCGCGTTGGCTGCCAACTAACATAGCGAGACTACTAGCATTCGCGTATGCGGCGCCGCTCGTCAGCGCCGGAGACGCACAGGATCGAGTGCGCCGTCGCATGCCCGCACGCGGGATGACCACGCTCCCTCCGCGGCGGCCGTCGAGCTCCAGCCGCGTCCCGCGATCGAGGCACAGCCGTTGCTAGGTCTCGAACGGCTCA
>JBGQLS010000236.1:0-9406 GCA_041500205.1 Anaeromyxobacteraceae bacterium
AGGGGGTAATGCTCTGGCCCCTCACCACACCTGCAGCTCCACCCCACCGAACTCATCCTGGGCCAGACCGCCGCCCTCACGTTTCTCACTTACCGGACGTCCCATGATTCCCCAGCAGTGCCAAGTTCTTGGACAGCGCTGCGACTAATGCCCAGGGCTCTGCCGGCGGGGCGGGGCGGCGCGAGCCCCGGGTACTCAGTCGTCTTCCATTCGGCCGAAGGCGCGCTGCGCCGTAAACGCGAGATCGAGCCCACTCGCACGCGCCTCGATCCGCTGCCAGCAGTCCTCGCAGAAATAGGCCGCCAGGCCGGAGCGCACGACCTTGGGCAGCGCGCCGCCGCAACGAACGCACGGTCCGGACGAGTAGAGGCCGGGCAGTGGGAGGGGACGAGGGGGCGCCTTCGGCATGGGTCTTCCCGATCCCGCTCTCCTTCTCACGGAGAGTCGGATTGCAACCTTACACAGTCCGCACGGCGCGTGTCATGACGCGGAATGGGTAAGACCACGTTTTGTTCATGACGCGCCAGGCCGAACGACGCGCCTCGTCAACGCGGCGCGCCAAGGCGACCACCGGGAAACGGCGGTGAGGCCGACAGGAGGCCACGGCTGCCATGGACTCGCAGGGTCGTTCAAAATACCGGGGACCGAGCCAGGCGAGCGAGACGCAAGCAGGGCGAGGCGCGACGACCGAGCATAGCCAGCGGCTATGTGAGGGAGGACGCAACGAAGCGATGCGCTGCGTATCGTTCGCCGCGGCGACGGGACCGGTGTTTTGGACAACCCTCTCAGCGTGGCAGGGGAACGTCGACGACGACGCTGGAGATCGTCGCCGCCCACGAACGATCATGCTGACCCGTTTGGGCCCAACGGATGAAGGACATCGGCGCCTGGATTGAGGGAGACTGCCGCCGTGCCGGTGCTCGCAGAACAGAAGGTCGTCCTCGTCGTCGACGACAACCAAGCGATCCGGGAGAACCTCGGCGAGTGCCTCGAGCTCGAAGGTTATCTGTGCTGGCTCGCGTCCAGCGCTGACGAGGCCGTTCGGCGGCTCGATCGTGAAGCGCGAGCCCCCGACGCCGTCCTCCTCGATCTCAAGATGCCGGGAATGTCCGCTGCGCACTTCGTGCGCCTGCTGAAGCAGCAGCCCGGGTTGTCGCGGATTCCCATCATCCTCACCACCGCCGCCCTGGACAGCGACGTCCCGAAGGACCTGGCGTTCGATGCGCTCCTGCCCCGGCCCTTCGACGTCTCGCGCCTGCTGGAACTCGTTCAGCACGCGACCAGCGGCGGCGCAGAGAAGGACCCACTGCAGCCGCGGTGACGAGAGACAGCGCCCAGACCGATGGGTGACCGCCGCGGAAACTCCGGCTCACGCCGCCCGGGCGGCGACGAACCGCGACGTGACGAGGTCCATCGACTGGATGTGCTGCACGAACCAGGCGGGCACCGCCTTGGAGACATATGCCGCCAAGCGAGCGGCATCGCCCTTCTCCTGGAAGCCGCGGGCCTCCGCCTGGAGTTCGTCGAGGACGCGGTCGTGCTCGGCCTTGTGCACCGGGTAGGCCGGGAAACCCGATTCCTCCATGGCCGATTCCTCGCGCGCGAAGTGCTCGCGCGTGTGGACGAGGAGAGCGTCGAGCCGCTCCAGCACCACACCCTTGGCGGCGCTGCCGCGGTGCTGTTCCAGGACCTCGACGAGGTCGTTGAGGAGGCACGCTTCGAGATGGTGGTCGTCATTCATGAAGGAGAGCGCAACCTGCGGGATGTGGTGGACGTCGACCGGCATCATGTTGCGCTCCAAGCTCGAGGGGACGGCACGCGCATCGTGGACCGCGTTCATCCACTACTCAACATGAGCCCTGAGGCGCCTCTTCCCGGAAGGGGCTCGCTCGGTTCGCTGCCGGTAAGCGTGGCCTCTCGAGGTCAAGCCTCCTCGAGATGCCGCGCCGACTCAGGGCCTGTGAGTCTGCCCCCGGACCGAGCCAGGCGGCCTAGCTGCAAGCCGCGCGAGGAGCAAGCCTGAAGCTGTAGTTCGTGCTACTGCGAGGGCTTGCGACAATGCCCGGCGCCGCAGATCGGCCGTCCCGGCGACGGGAGGGGACAGATTCACAGGCTCTCAGGGCGAGGCTGGCTGGCCTGCGCCGGCGCGGAAACAACCACGCTGGTCAGCCCTCGAGTTCTTGAACTGCCTCCGCAAAAGTGTATGGTCTCGGCGCCGTCGGGCCGAGTCGCGGCGGGGCACCAGGAGCGGGCGTGGCAGAGAAGCGATGGTCGAAGAGGTGGCTGGCGATCGCGATGCTGGTGGGCCTGCTGATTGGCCTCGGCGGCGTCACGTTCGACTATGCGTCGGGCCTGTCGTACATGAGCAACGACCCGAAGGTATGCGCAAACTGCCACGTCATGAATGAGCAGTTCGACTCGTGGCGCAAGGGGCCGCACCACGCCGCGGCCACTTGCAACGACTGCCACGTGCCGCCGCACTTTCCGGAGAAGTACATCGCCAAGGCCCGGAATGGCTACCATCACTCGATGGGCTTCACGCTGCAGCCCTCGCGGCCGGACGCTCCAGGCGCGAAGGTCGCCTTCAAGGAGCCCATCCAGATCAAGGAAACGAACAGCCAGATCCTGCAGGACAACTGCCTGCGCTGCCACGGCGATCTCGTCCAGGAGATCGTGCGAGGCAGCACCTGGGCCGACAACGCGATCCACTGCGTGCAGTGCCACCGTGGTGTGGGGCACGGAGCGGTGAGATAGGCGAGGACACCATGGAAAACGCCACACCCAGGCGCGGCGCGCTCCCCTACGTCGTGATCGCGCTCGTCGCCGCCATCGCTGCCGCCGGAGTCACGGCGCTCATCATCAACATCTTCCAGCGCAAGCAGGAGGCGCGGAACCCCTTCCTCAAGGTCGTCGAGGTGACCGAGGACGACGTGGACCCGGCGAAGTGGGGGGCCAACTGGCCCCGCGAATACGACGGCTACCTCCGGACCTCCGAGCCGACGCGCACCAAGTACGGCGGCGGGCTGGCAGGGCCCGAGGGGAGCCTCCCGCCCGAGAAGGCGCAGCGCGACCCGTGGCTCACCCGCGTCTTCGCGGGCTACCTGTTCGCGGTCGACTACCGCGATCGGCGCGGGCACGCGTTCATGCTGCAGGACCAGGAGATCACGAAGCGCAACGTGCCCTCGGAAGCGAAGCAATCCGGCAATTGCTTGCATTGCCACGGCTCGATCATGCCGCTCTACCGGAAGCTGGGCAGGGAGGCGTCGCCGCAGGCGAGCGCGCCGGAGCAGGTCCAGAAGGGCCTGCAGCTGGTGAGCGACATGAACTACTGGGACGCGCACAAGCTGCTGGACCAGACGACCGGCCGCGCCCATCCCGTGTCGTGCGTGGACTGCCACCACCCCAAGACGATGGAGCTGAGGGTGACGCGGCCGGCGTTCCTCACCGGCATTCAGAAGCTGGCGGCCTCGAGCGCGGCCGTGCCGCACCTGCCCAGCATCGAGCGGTGGCGGCGGGGCGACCGGAGCAAGCCCTACGATCCGAACGTCGACGGCACGCGGCAGGAGATGCGCTCCTTCGTGTGCGGCCAGTGCCACGTCGAGTACTACTGCGGCAAGGGCATGACCCTCTTCTTCCCCTGGAGTGAGGGGCTCAAGGTGGAGGAGATCGAGCACAATTACGACAACCTTCAGGTGAAGGGGCACCGCTTCAAGGACTGGGTGCACGCGGAGACGGGATTCGAGGTGCTCAAGGCGCAGCACCCCGAGTTCGAGATGTGGAGCCAGGGCATTCACGCCAAGAGCGGCGTGGCGTGCGCTGACTGCCACATGCCCTACAAGCGCGAGGGCGCGCTGAAGGTCTCCGAGCACTGGGTGCGAAGCCCGCTCCTGGAGGTGAACCGCTCGTGCCAGGTGTGCCACCCGTACGGCGACACCGAGCTCAAGTCGCGGGTCGAGACCATCCAGGATCGACACTACGCGCTCATGACGCGCGCAGGGCAGGCGGCCACGAGCATGCTCGACGCGATCGTCGCCGTGCGCAGGCCCTACGACGATCGGAACCGCGAGGCGGCCGCGGCCAAGGCCCGCGAGTCGCTCGCGAAGGATGCCGACTTCGCCAAGCTCGGCGCCGGGGAGCAGGAGAAGAAGGTCCAGGCCGCCGCGAAGGCCAACCTCCTCGCAATGTGGCAGGACAGCGCCGAGAAGGATCCGAAGCTCAAGGAGCTGGGCGAGCTGCAGCGCGCGGCGCAGTGGAGGCTCGACTTCGTCGCGGCGGAGAACTCGATGGGCTTCCACGCGCCGCAGGAGATGGCGCGCATCCTCGGCGAGGCGATCGATCTCTCACGCCAGGCGGAGGTGAAGGCGGTGGTGTTGACCGGCGGAAAGGTGCCGGTGGCGCTCCCGCCGCAGCCGGTCAACGTGCAGAAGGGCTAGAGCAGCGAACGGTTTGAACGCGATCTGATTCCGTGAGCTTGCAGGCACAGGGCTCGGCACAGGGCTCGGCACAGGGCCACGCGAGCGTGATTGTGTCTCTGGCCACTCCGGCCGCCCGGAGTTCAGGGCCGGGGTGAGGGGCTGGCGCCCGATGATCTGCCCCCTCACCCTACCCTCTCCCCCGGTGGGGGAGAGGGATAGGTACGGAATCAAAGGCATTTCTTACTGATCGCTGCTCTAGCAGGAGCGGCGATCTCATGAAGCGCGGAGCGAGAGAGCACGCCGGACAGCAGCCCGCACGTCCTCCACCTCGAACGGCTTCGCCAGGCGAGGGTTTGGGATAGCCTCGAGGAACGCGCGGGCCGCCTCGGTGAACGTCCCGCCCGTGACGAACACGATGGCACGCTCGTCCCCGGGGCGCAGCTCGCCGAGCCTGCGATGGACGTCCATTCCCGTCACGTCGGGCATCATCACGTCGCACAGGACGACGTCGAAGCGCTCCTTCTCGAGCGCGGCGATGCCGGCGAGGCCGCCTATCGCCACGGTGACGTCCTTCTGCAAGAGCGCCCGCCGCAGCGCGCGCGCCACGCCGGGGTCGTCGTCGATGACGAGCAGCCTCGCCCTGCGCTCGGACTCTGGCATCGGTTCCAGGGCCGGCGGCCGCTGGGAGGGCTCGACGCCGGCGGAAGCCGGGCGGAGCGAGACGGTGAACGTGCTGCCCTCGCCCAGGCGACTCGTGACCGAGATGCGGCCGCCGAGCGCCGTCACGATACCGCGGCAGATGGACAGGCCGAGTCCCGTCCCGCGCCCCAAGGACTTCGTCGTGAAGAACGGCTCGAAGATGCGGTTCAGGTTCTCGGCCGGGATCCCGCCTCCCGTGTCCGCGACGTCGACCTGCACCATCCCTTCGGCGGCGTCGAACCGCGTGCGCACCGTGATGCGATGGGCAGCCGCAGTCCCTTCCGGGACGGCATGCGCTGCATTGACGAGCAGATTCAGGAACACCTGGGCCAGCCGCGTGCGATCACCGACCACCGGCGGGACGTCGGCCAGTTCGCGGACGAGCGTCGCGCGGTGGCGGATCTCGTTCGTGGCCACGTTGATGCAGGATTGGAGCACGGGCTGGAGGTCGACAGGCTCGGGGGCCTCCTGCTCTCGGGGCGAGAGCAAGCTGAGGTCGCGAACGATCCCTCGGGCTCGGCGAGCGCCTTCGAGCGACTCATGGACGACCTCCTGCAACGGCTCTTTCTCCGACGGCGAGAGCGCCGAACTCTCGATGTCCGCGGAGAGATGCTGGAGGTTCGCGAGGATGTAGGCGAGCGGGTTGTTGATCTCGTGCGCCACGCCGGCAGCCAGGCTTCCCAGGCTCGCGAGCAGGCCTGCGTGCGTCAGCTTGTTCTCCATCTCCTTGCGCGCAGAGACGTCGCGCGCGACCACCAGCACATAGGGCTCCTGCTCGACCTCTAGCAATGCCATGCTGAGTTCGAGCGCGCACGGCGGGCCGCCGGCGCGCGCGCGCCGATCCTCGAACGTGCGGACCTGGCCCGCCCGGAGCGACGCCACCTCCGCGCGGGCGGCGGAGCCGTCGAGCGAGGGGACGATGCCGATCTCGTCGAGGCGCCGTCCCATGAGCGCCTCCGCCTGACACCCGGTCAGCGCGCACGCGCCGTCATTCACGTCGACGACGACGAGGTCATGCGCTCGTGCGACGACGATGGCATCGCCGACCTGGTCCAGCAGAGCACGAAACCGCGCCAGCCGGGCCTCCGACTCCAGCCGCAGCTTCAGGATCCGCTCGAGCTCCGCCGTGCGCTCGCCGACGCGATGCTCGAGGCCGGCGTTGAGGGCTTCGAGCTTCTCCTGCGCGGCCGTGAGATCGGCCAGGAGCGCCTCGTTCCGGAGACGAAGCCGGATCGCCTTGTCGACGGCCCGTCCGCCCGTCCGCGAGATCGCGGCGACAGCGACCCCGAAGAGCGCGAGCATGAAGGCCATCGCCGCGTGGACGGGCTCGCGCTGCGCGGCGAAGCGCGCGACGGTGGGGAGCAGGGCCGGGAGGATGAAGGCGATGACCGCCGGGGCGTGGCTCGCGTTGCTCGAAGCGGCCCCTGCGGCCATGCCGCCGAGAACGAAGGCGACGAAGAGGTCGAGTGCCGGTGACGAGGGCACGTGGAAGACGAGCGCCGAGGCGCCCCATCCAAGACCGTTGAGCGTCGCCCCCGCGACGAAGATGTGGGCCCACGCCCTCGCCTCGCCGGGCGTGCGCGTCCTGCTGTGATAGGCGCGCGCCGCGAGGGCGCGCGCGACCGCGAGCGCGCACAGCGCGGAGAGCCACAGCAGCGCGGGGACTCGCGGAGAATGACCCCAGAACACGCCGGTCACGATCGACGCATTCACGACGACCGTCGCCTGCGCCACCAAGGAGCGCGCGTGGAGCAGGGCGATCTGCTCCGCGAACACGACCCGGTCGACACCTTGGTGCGCAGCGGTCGGATCCTCGACGGCCGCCGCGCCTCGCAAAGTGCTCGTCGGCATCGCCGCTCCCCGCGCGACGCGGAACCCGCGCCGGGGAATCATCTGGCGTGGGCGCTCTACGGGATCGAGACCCGTCGGGGGTCTGCCTCCTCGCCACGCGGAATGGGGCGAACACGCCCAGCGCTCGGTCGCCCGCGAGCCCGAGCCAAGCGGCTTCCTCGCCGGCGGAGTATAGTAGGTAGGTCCGGTGAGGCTCGCGCCTCATCCTCTCCACAGCACCGTACCACGCGCGACGAGCGTGGGCGCCTCGCGCCTGGCTGGCACCCGTCTGCGCCGAAAGAACGAAGCGAATGGCCAATCGATTCAACGTGAAGATCCCGGTGACCGAGAATCCGAACGAGAAGGAGATCGAGGCGACGCACGTGAAGGAGATCGCCGAGAAGGACTTCGAGGTGGAGGTGATCAAAGCAGCCCTCCCGGTGGTACTCAACTTCTACTCGGCGGACAGCAAGCCCTGCGAGACGCTCGCCCCCAGGTTCGCGGCGGTCGCCCAGAAATTCGCGGGCAAGGTCGGGTTCTTCAGGATCTTGCAGGGTGGCGGCGAGATCTCCGCGAAGCTCGGCGTGACGGCGAGTCCGACGCTCGTGTTCTTCAAGGGCGGCAAGGAAGCTGCCGAGCGGCTCAGCGGCGATGACGTCAAGCGCACCGCCTTGAAGTCACGGGTCGAGGCGCTGCTCACCTAGCAACCCCGCGGGAAGGCGCCTGCTCCTTCGGGAGCGGTCCTTGGAGTCGGAGGTGAACATGGCCGAGGCGAACATGGCCGCTGAAGAGGTGCTTCCTTATCGCCCGTTCAAGAAGAACGAGGACGCTCCCATCCTCTATTGGATGGCCTACCGTCATGGCAAGCACGGCGGATACGCCGGAACCGCAGTTGTCTCGGCTCTTCTCCCGGTGTTCACTGCCTCGACGGAAGAGGGGCTGAAGAAGATGGCCAACGAGCTCGGCTATGGTCTCCAGCGGGATGCCATTGGTTGACCCCTGTCCTGGGAGAAGCGCCGACGCTGCCCCTTCGTCCAGAGACGCTTCGGGGGTTCCGCGTGAGGCGATCGACGCCTGCGATGCGGCCCGCTTGCGTGGGCCGCTGATGACCGTGCGGTGCTGGTGCGCCAGGACGGGTATCGCGTCTCTTGGAGGTGCGATGCCGTTCACGCAAGGTGGCGACAAGAGACCCATTGCACTGGGAAAAGGGAATCATGCTTCCTCCTGAATTGCGCCGGATGCTCGTCAGGATCGCGGGAACGCGCGCGCCCGGCCCGATCGAAGTCGCCGCAGCCCTGGTCGGTGGCTGGACGCACGGCGAGCTGGTCACGTTCGGTTTCCGCCCCAAAGCCGGCGGGATGTGGCTGGCGCCGGCAGGCTGGAGGACGCCGTGATCACCACTTGCCCGGTGTGCCGTCGCTCCCTGGCGCTGGCCGATCGCAGCGGTCGCCACGTGGCGAGCGAAGCCCACTATCCGCACGCCGACGCGAACGGCACGATGATCTGCTCTCCCCTCACTCCCGCGGAGTGGGGAAACCTCACCATCGACGGCGATCGCCGCGCGGCGGGTGGGACGCCGCCGAGGCTCGTCACCGCGATTGCACGTTAGGTGATGGCAGTCCTGAGGTGCGGTCGCCATGCGCCAGGTGGCGATCCTCTTCTCGGCGCCGGCGCCCGGAGGTGACCGGAGCGGCTTGCCAGAGGCACGCTGCCACGCTCACGATGCCACGGCTACGTGTTGCCGTATCGCCTCGAGCAGCAAATCAATATCGAACGGCTTCGGAAACCGCGCCGCCACGTCATCCAGGTCTTCCCACCGCTCAGCCGCGACAGCGGACGTGATGATGACCGGGATGCCGGCCAGCTCGGGGTCGCCCTTCTGTGCCGCCCTGAACTGCCACCCGTCCATCCTCGGCATCATCAGGTCGAGCAGGATGAGGTCGGGCCGGTTCACACCTGCTTCCCGGAGGCCCTCTCGACCGTCTTGAGCTTCCGACACAGTGTACCCATCGAGCGCGACCGCCATGGCCAGGCAGGCGCGTGTGTCGGTGTCGTCCTCGATGATGAGCACCCGCTTCAAGGGACGCTCCCTCTCTTCCCGCACGACCTACCTACCATACCGGAACTGACCCACCTGAGCCCGAACGGGGCGGCGCGTACGTCACGGCGACCTGGCTGCCTCAAGACCTGTCGAAAAATGTGATCGCTCTGCGGCGTGGCCGGGGTGGGGCCCCGATGGGCTTTGCCCGGCGGGGCGGGGGCGGCCTGCGCCCCCGGAGACTCAGTCCCCCAGCGCGGGTTCGAAAAGGGCAAAACACGAGTCTGAGCATGCGCGGCCGAGGTCATCCCGTCGCGATCGCGACGAAATGCGCATTAGAGCGTGGCTGGAGCTCCCCGGCAGGCGTATGCTAACGTCATGCGCGACGAGCCAGTACTAGACTTGCGACTGACCCAACTGCTGG
>JBGQLS010000237.1:0-9396 GCA_041500205.1 Anaeromyxobacteraceae bacterium
CAACAGATCCGGGGCGCACGACGACCGCGCGGCGGCGCGTCGCCGGAGGCGCTTTCCGGTTAGACCGCGCGACCCCGAGAAGCTGACCGAACGGCGAGCTGACCGAACGAAAGCCCTACCGACAGACCATCCCTGGTCCCAGCCGTTGATCGGCGACGCGCGCCGAACGTGTGACCTAAACGATGCCGCAATCTTGCGCGGCACCCCCCTACACCAGCGCACACTTTGCGCAAGCGCATCCCCGCTCGCTCGCCCGAGTCCGACAACCGCTGGAATGATCGGCGTCAAGCGCCGAGGCACGGATCCTGCTCCTGCCTGCGAACCAGGAGGAGTGCAATGACGATCATTGATGCCTGTCTCATCTGCGGCGCTTGCGAGTCTCAATGCCCGAACCAGGCCATCTCGTACGCCAAGACCCAGTACGTCATCGACGCTGCGAAGTGCGACGAGTGCAGGGCCAAGGGCACCGGACCCTCCTGTGTCTCCGTCTGCCCCGGTGAAGCCATCGTGAAGGCGTAGGCGCTCGCAAGCCGTCATCCACCGAGAGTCCTCGTTATCCGACGCGCGGGAGCCCAGCAAGCTCCAATCGGAGGCGGTCTGGCTACTCGCCCTCGCCCTCTTCTTCGTCGAGCTCCTCACCGGCCGGCGGCTTCCGGAGGCCCGCCGCCTCCAGCGCGCGCGCGACGCCCTTCGGCTTGCGCTCGTCCGCGAGGGCGGACTTGGGCGGTGCGACCGCCGCCACCAGGGCGCCGAGCGCTCTCACCTGTGCCGTGAGCTCCACGTCCGCCCGCAGCTGCGGGTCGGACTTCTCGGAGAAAGCGCCCTTCATCGCGACGTAGAGGGGGAGAGCCGTCTCGGCGTCGAGCAGGATCTCGCCCTCCAGCGCCGTCGGGACGCGGCCCTGGAGGAAGTCCACGCGGCGGCGCGTGTCGGCGTCGTAGCCGGCATCCGGGAGGCCCGCCGGCATCGGCGCCTCGCGGGCGACGGCGCCCGAGAGCGAAAGCACGTACCTGCGCGCGCGCCGCCCGAGGAAGCTCGCGTCGCCGGCCGGCTGCGCCGAAAGCGCGGGGCCGAACAGGTCTGCCAGGTCGGCGGCGAGGCGGAAGCTCTCGTCACGATGGCGCCGCGCGCCCTGTCCGTGATCGGCCGGCCGCTCCCGGAACGGAGACCAGCGGCCGCGCGCGTAGGTCATGCCCTTCACGAAGAGGATCCGCTTCCCCGTCTCGGAGCCCGGTAAAGTGCCAGGATCGAGGTCCATGGCGACCTCGAAGTCTCCCGAGGCGAGCTGGCGCACCTCGTGATGCTCGGTCGCGCGCACCGGCGCGAGGCCCGGCTTCGCCACGCTCCACGTGACGCGCGCCTCCCAGTCGAACGAGCCTGCTCGCGCCACGGCCTCGTCGGCGCTCGCGTGCAGCGCCTCGAGCGGGCGCCCGGGGTCATGGGCCGCGGGGCGTTGCTCCTGGCCCCGCACCGGGGTCCGGCTCGGGACGTCCTGCGCGCGCGCCTGCTCGCCATGGCGGCTGGAGCAGGCGCAGACGGCGGCCAGTACGAATGCCAGGAGCGCGAGGGGACGAGCGATACGGGGCGAGGGCATGAGGCGGCGAAGGTAAGCCATCCCGGGCGCGCGGGCCAGCGGCTGAGCGGGCAGCATCAGCGGCGGAGGGGCGCGACCGCGGCCGGGAAGAGGCGACGGTGCTCGGGCTCTCCATCGCGCCCGCTCGGCGCGCTCCCGTCCACGTGGAGCTCCGGCGGGGCGGTCGACTCGACATCGGCGAAGCTCACCTTGCCATCCGCCCACAGGACGCGATCGCAGCGGTGGAGAAGGTCCTCGAGCCCGGCGCGTGTCGTGGCCGACACGGCGACTCCTCCGGCCTGGTGAGCCAGCGCGGCGGCCTGGCCGTCGGGCAGCTTGTCCGCCTTGTTGAAGACGAGCAGCCGCGGCTTCTCGTGGAGCCCGAGGTCGCGCAGGATCCCGAGGACCGCCTCCACCTGCGCGTCGAGGCGCGGGTCGGCCGCGTCCACGACGTGCAAGAGGAGATCGGCGTCGCCGAGCTCCTCCAGCGTGGCGCGGAAGGCGGAGACGAGATCCTCGGGGAGGTCGCGGATGAACCCCACCGTGTCGGTGATGATGACCTCGCGGTCCCTGGGAAAGCGGAGCCGGCGGCTGGTCGGGTCGAGCGTCGCGAAGAGCACGTCGGCCACGACCACGGAGGAGTTGGTGAGCGCGTTGAGGAGGGTCGACTTGCCGGCGTTGGTGTACCCGACGATGGACACGATGGGGAGGCCGCGCTCGTTGCGCTGCTTGCGCCGCACGTGTCGGTTCGCCGACAGGCTCTCGATGCGACGCTCGAGGGCCGTGATCCGGTCGCGCACGCGCCGGCGGTCGATTTCGAGCTTCGTCTCGCCGGGGCCGCGCCCGCCGATGCCGCCCGCCAGCCGGGAGAGCGAGTCGTCGCGGCCGACCAGGCGTGGATAGCGGTACTTGAGCTGCGCCAGCTCGACCTGGAGCTTGCCGTCCGCCGACTGTGCCCGCTGCGCGAAGATGTCGAGGATGAGCTGGGTGCGGTCGAGGATCTTGAGGCTCGTCGCGTCGGCGATCCCGCGCGCCTGGGAGGGCGAGAGATCCCAGTCGAAGATGATGAGATCCGCCATGAGCTGCATGGAGCGGAGCAGGATGTCCTCGAGCTTGCCCTTCCCGATGAGGTAGCGAGGGTCGATCTCGCGACGCATCTGCAGGGTCGCGTCGACCACCGCCACCCCGGCGGTGCGCGCCAGCTCACGCAACTCCTCGAGCGAGGCCTCCGCCTCGGCGCGCACCCGCGCCCGGCCCTCGCCGAAGCCGACCAGGATGGCGCGCTCGCGCCCGCCCGTGCGGCGCAGCGCAGAAGCGCGCGCGAACTCGTCCTCGAGCACCAGCGCGCCCTGCAGCGCGTCGTAGTCGATGTCGTAGACGGTCGGTGCTACCTCGTCCTTCCAGATGGCGCCGGCCGGGTTCTCGGGGACGAGGTGCGCGTAATGGAGCTTCCCCGGGAGGCCGTCGCCGAGCACCTCGATGGCGGCCACCAGGTCGAGGCGGAGCAGCGCGAGGTCGGTGTGGTCGTCGCGCGTGAGCGGTTCGCCGTGCAGGTGCGTGTGCACGAGGCGCAGGCCGCGCAGGCGGTGCGAGCCGGCGCGGGCGCGGCCCACGTCCGGCAGCTCGAGCTTGCGGGCGTCGCCGACCATGACCGCCTGCACGCCGCCCTTGCGGTCGAGCAGGATACCGACCTGCCGGTTCATCTCGTGGGACACCTCGGTCAGGTGTCGGGCGAGCTCCGGCGACACGACGTCTTCGGCATCGACGCGACGTCGATAGGTGCGGCGGAGAGCGTGGAGCTGGGAGGCCTTGAGGCCCAGGGAGTTGCCGAAGACCTCTTGCATCAGGTGATCAGAAAGATAACCGTCGGGGGCGTCCTCATCCAGGGGAAAGCGCCGGCGGAGAGTGACTGAAGGAGCCCGGGCGGCAGCGCTGGCCAACCCACGGCCCTGATCGTACGCTCGTGCGCTTACGGAGGTAGACCATGTCAGCGCCTTCCTACGTCCATGGCACGAGCGACGTGCCGCTCCTCGGCGAGACCATCGGCGAGAACCTGCGCCGGACCGTCGAGCGCTTCTCGGATCGGGAGGCGCTCGTGGTGCCCTACCAGGGCTATCGCGCCACCTACCGCCAGGTCTGGGAGCAGGTTGGCCTGGTGGCGCAGGGGCTCCTGGCCCGCGGGGTGAAGAAGGGCGACCGGGTCGGGATATGGTCTCCCAACCGCTACGAATGGGTGCTGACCCAGTACGGCACCGCCCGCATCGGGGCCATCCTCGTCAACGTGAATCCGGCCTACCGCACGCACGAGCTCGAGCACGTGCTGAAGCAGTCGGGCACGACGGTGCTCGTCATCGCGAAGGGCTTCCGCCAGGCGAGCTACGTCGAGATGGTCCGGGAGGTGGCGCAGCGCTGCCCGCAGCACCGGGAGACGATCGTCATCGACGAGGATTGGGGGGCGCTCCTCGAGGAGGGGCGTCGGGCCGGGGCCGGCCAGCTCGAGGAACGCGAGCGCACGCTCGACCCGGACGACGCGATCAACATCCAGTACACGAGCGGCACGACCGGCTTCCCCAAGGGAGCCATGCTCAGCCACCACAACATCCTCAACAACGGGTTCTTCATCGGCGAGGCCCTCCGCTATACGGAGCGCGATCGCGTGTGCATCCCGGTGCCGCTCTACCACTGCTTCGGAATGGTGCTGGGGAACCTGGCCATCACGACGCACGGCGCGTGCATGATCTACCCCGGCGAGAGCTTCGAGCCGGGCAAGGTGCTGCAGACCGTGGACGAGGAGCGGTGCACGTCCCTGTACGGCGTGCCCACCATGTTCATCGCCGAGCTGGATCACCCGGAGTTCAAGAAGACCGACTTCTCGAGCTTGCGCACCGGCATCATGGCGGGCTCCCCTTGCCCCATCGAGGTGATGAAGCGGGTACAGCGCGAGATGCACATGCCCGAGGTCACCATCTGCTACGGCATGACCGAGACCTCGCCCGTCTCGACTCAGAGCGCGCTCGACGATCCGCTCGAGAAGCGCGTCTCCACGGTGGGCCGGGTGCACCCGCACGTCGAGGTCAAGATCATCGACCCCGGCACGGGCCGGGTGGTGCCACGCGGGGCGACCGGGGAGCTCTGCACGCGTGGGTACTCGGTCATGCTCGGCTACTGGGAGGACGTCCACTCCACCCGTCTCGCCATCGACGGCGGGCGCTGGATGCACACCGGCGACCTCGCCACCATGGACGGCGACGGCTACGTGAACATCGTCGGCCGCAGCAAGGACATGGTCCTGCGCGGCGGGGAGAACGTCTATCCGCGCGAGGTCGAGGAGTTCCTCTTCACGCGCCCGGAGGTCGCCGACGTCCAGGTGATCGGCGTCCCTGACTACAAGTACGGCGAGGAGCTCATGGCCTGGGTGAAGCTCCGCCCCGGCGCCTCGATCACCGGGGACGAGCTGCGCGCCCACTGCAAGGGTCAGATCGCGACCTACAAGATCCCGCGCTACTGGAAGTTCGTCGACGGCTTCCCCATGACCGTGACCGGCAAGGTGCAGAAGTACAAGATGCGCGAGGCCGCCATCGCCGAGCTCGGCCTGGAGCAGGTAGCGAAGGTGAAGACGGCGTAGGCTCGAGCGCTGCTCGAGGGCCGCGGGGGTGGCGGCTGAACGCTACTCCCTCTCCCGCCGTGTGGGAGAGGGTCGGGGTGAGGGCGATCGAGCGCGCGACCGGCCGCTACCCTGCGGGCTTCCGGGGCTGCACGGGGGATCCTTCACCGGCGCCGTGGGCGCCGCCCAGCGCCGCGTGCACGCGGATCCTGTCGCGGCCGTCGCACTTGGCGCGATAGAGCGCCTCGTCCGCGCGATCGATGAGGAGCTCAGGCGTGGTGACCCCCGCCGACGGATGGGACGCCGCGCCGGCCGAAGCGGTGACCCGCACGCTGGCGCACCCGGAGGCGAGCGAGGCCTCCACCGGGGCAGGGTAGGCCTTCTCGCGAAGCCGGGCGAGGATGCGATCTCCCACCACCAGCGCGCCCTGCACGGGGGTCTTGGGGAGGATGACGGCGAACTCCTCCCCGCCATAGCGGGCACAGATGTCGGGAGCGCGCACCATCGACGAGATGAGCTCCGCCGTGCCGCGCAGCACGCGATCGCCGAAGGGGTGCCCGTACTCGTCGTTCAGACCCTTGAAATGATCGAGGTCCAGGATCACGAGCGACACGGGCTCGCCGTAGCGGTGGCAGCGCCTGAACTCGTCCCTCAGCCGATCGTCGAAGGCTCGGCGGTTGTACAGGCCGGTCAGCCCGTCGGCGACCGCGAGCTTCTCGAGCTGGGCGTTAGCCTCCCTGAGCTGGTCCTGCAGGTTCTTGATTCGAAGCATGGACGCGGCCCGTGCCTGGATCTCGGCTTCCGCGAAGGGCTTGGCGAGGAAGTCGTCCGCGCCGATCCGCAGACCGGCCACGCGCGACTCGAGGCCGGCCTTGGCCGAGATGAGGATGACGGGGACGAAATGCTCGCCCGAGCGCATCTTGATGACGCGCAGCACCTCGAGCCCGTCCATGTCGGGCAGCATCACGTCCAGCACGACGAGGTCGGGGCAGTCCGACAGGACGTGCCGCAAGGCCTCCCGCCCGTCGCGCGCCACGATGACCTGGTACCCCTGGCAGGAGAGTGTCTGCCGCAACCATTCGGCCTGCGCGGGCGAGTCCTCGACCACCAGCACGCGCGCGGGGGGCATCACGCCCGAGCGCAGCCAGGCATCGCCACTGGAGTCCGGCAGCGCGGCCGGAAGCCCTTCCACCCCCTGTGCGGCGCGCGCCGATTCATCCGGCGCCGGCCCGGCCACGTGTTTCACTCCGACGCCCCTTTGCATGCCTCGTGGCGAGATGAGCATCGTGCGTGCCGAGCGCGAATGCCCCTGTAGCAGGCACGGTGGGATGGGTCAGCGATGGCCCGGGTGTATCGGCGCGAGGGACACGGCATCACGCCGAGCACCTGGGCGGATGTGCTCGCATGTGGGCGGCAGCGAGGCCGTGTGAAGCCCAGGGCTCGCGCCTTCGACGAGCGCATGCGGTGGGCTGCGGGGGTCCGTCGGGCCGCCTGTCGCGTCCTGAAAAAGCGCGTCCCGCGCTGGGTGCCGATCGCACGTGTGCGCCGGCCGCCTGCTCGGCTCGTGCGATACGATGGAGGGCTGAGTACCCGGGGGCGCAGGCCGCCCCCGCCCCGCCGGCAAAGCCGTCGGGGCCCCACCCGGGCCCCTGCGACCGCAATTGATTATTCGACGGGTCTTGCCACCACGGGGGAGGTCGGATGGAGTTCGCGCTGTACGGGTTCCTGCTGTTGGCCGTTCTCGCCGGTCCTTGGGTCCTGGCGGTCCTCGCTCTGCGGCGCGCACGGCGAGCGCAGGAGAGGATCGCATTGCTGGAGGCCAGGTTCGACACGCTGGCGCGCGGCGGCGCCCCGGCCTGGAGCGGCCTGACGGCGGTCGTGCCCGCGCCGGCTCCCCTCGACACCGCGCCCGTCCCACCTGCCGCTGCACCATCACCATCGGTCACATCTCCGCCCCCGCCCCCGCCCGCGGCTCCGCCGCCCGTGGCCCGACAGGATTCGACCGCGCCCCCCGCCAGCTTCGAGGAGAAGGTCGCCCTCGTCTGGTTCACGCGCCTCGGGGCGCTCACGTTCCTCCTCGGCGCCGGCTGGTTCTTCAAGTACGCGGTCGACAACGAATGGATCGGGCCGCTCGGGCGCGTCGTCCTGGGCGCGCTGGTGGGCGCGGGCATGCTCGCCCTGGCCGAGGCGAAGAAGGAACGGCTGCGCGCGCTCTACCTGCACGCGGTCCTCGGGACGGGCGTCGCCGTCCTGTTCGCGGCCGCCTACAGCAGCCACGCGCTCTACGACCTCGTGCCGGCGGCGGCCGCCTTCGCCGCCGTGGCCCTGATCGCGCTGCTGGGCGGGGCGCTCGCGCTGCGGCACCGCGGCGAGCTGGTGCTGGTGCTGGCGCTTGTGGGGGGCCTGGCCGCGCCGGTCGTGCTCTCCACCGGCGAGGACCGCGCCGCGGGTCTCTTCGCGTACCTCCTCGTCCTCACCGGGCTCACGCTCTGGGCCGCCGCGCGCGAGGGCTTCCGCGTCGCGCCCTGGTTCGCGGTGGCCGGGGTGACCGCCCTCTTCGCAGCCTGGTACGAACGGTACTTCGACGTCCGCGCCGCGCCGGCGCTGCCCGGTGGCGGCTACGCCTACGCTCCCGGCGCCTACCACGCGCTCGCGGCGCGCGCCGTGCCCCTCCTCGCCGTGGCGGCCTTCCTCGCCGCCTGGCTCCTCGTCGCCCGCTCCGCGCGGCGGCGCGACGGCGCCGGACTCTTTCCGATCGCCATGGAGCTGGCCGCGCTGCTGCTGGGGCACGCCGGAGCGGCGGTGCTCCTCCTCGACCGCCCGCTCCTCCTCGGCGCCGCGCTGGTGGCGCTGGGCGCCTTGTCCGAGCGCGTGCTGGCGCGCGCCGGCTACTCGTCCCTGCTCGCCGCTCCGCTCGCCGTCTCCTTCGCCGCGCTGCTCTCGGCGCGGGAAGGGCTCGAAGCGGGCGAGCGCCATGCCCTCCTCCTCTCCGCGGCAGCCTGGGGCGCCCTCTACCTCGGGGCGAGCGCCCTGGCCCTGCTGCGCCGCAGGGAGGAGGTGACCGCGGCCCGGCTCCTGGCCGCCTGCGCGCCCGCGCTCGGCGTCCTCGCCGTCGGGCTCCTCACCACGGGCGAAGAGGAGCAGCTCCTGCGCGCCGTCGTCGCCGCGGGGGCCGGGGCCGCCGCCCTCGCCCTGGGGGCGGGGCTCCTCGCGCGGGCGCGCCGCCCCGCCTCGCTCCTGCTCGGCGAGGCGCTCGGCCTCTTCGCGGCCGCGGCGGCATTCCTGCTCTCCGGCGCGACCGTCACGCTCGTCTGGGCGGCGCTGGCGGCGGTCGTCGCGCGCCTCGCCGCCGACGCCCGCGATCGCGACTGGCTGGCCGGTGCGGCCCTCCTCTTCGCGGCGGCGCTCGTCCGGGTCCTCGCCGTCGACGTGCCTGCGCCTGAGCACGAGGTGGCGCGCTTCGTGAGCAGCCTGGGCAGTCTCGGGCATCCCGCGCAGCGGCTGCTCCTCAACCCGCGCAGCCTGGCCTTCGCCGGCACGGTGGCCGCGCTCTTCCTCGCCGCTCGCGATCTCTCGCGCGCTCCGGAGCGCGCCTTTCGCCCGGCGGCGGCGGTCGCGCTGGGCGCCGGGCACCTCGTCCTGCTCGGGCTGGTCGTGCTCGAGGTCCGCGCGGCGGCGGTGACGCTCCCGGCCCTGCCCGAGATCACCAACCGGGCCGCGATGAGCGCCTGGGGCAGCGCGCGCGCCCACGCGCTCTGGGGAGCGGCCGGGCGCCTCGACATGTGGACGACGCTCGTGCTCGGGGTCTACGCCGCGCTGCTGGTGGGGATCGGCTTCGCGGCGCGCGAGCGCGTGCACCGCTGGCTCGGGCTCGGCCTCTTCGCGGTCACGCTCGGGAAGCTGGCGCTCCACGACGTGTGGAGGATGGAGCGGCCCTACCAGATCGCCGTGTTCCTGGCGATCGGAGCGCTCCTCCTGGGCGCGTCCTTCCTCTACGCGCGGTACGGGAGGGGCCTCGTCGAGATCCTGCGAGGAGGCGGGACGGGTGCGGCGCTGGCGGCCCTGGCGGCGGGGGCGCTCGCCGCCGGGAGCGCCGACGCGCTCGACGTGCGGCCCTTCTCGCACGCGGCGGCGGTGGAGGGCGTGACGCGTCCCGGGCTGTGGCGCTTCGAGGTCCCCTTCGAGCTCTCGGGCGCGAGCGCCGGGGGAGGGTTCTCCG
>JBGQLS010000238.1:0-9372 GCA_041500205.1 Anaeromyxobacteraceae bacterium
GAGCTGCCGCGACTCCGCCGTGCTGCTCATCGCCGCGCTGCGCTCGCGCGGACTCGCGGCGCGCTTCGTCTCCGGCTACCTCGTGCAGCTCGCCGACGAGGGCATGATCCCCGACGCGCCGAAGGGCGTCGGGCGCGACGTGGTGGACCTCCACGCCTGGGCCGAGGTGTACCTGCCCGGCGGCGGCTGGATCGGGCTCGACGCAACGAGCGGCCTCCTGTGCGGCGAGGGACACATCCCGCTCGCCTGCACGGCGCGCCCCGCGCTCGCGACGCCGGTGGAAGGCACGAGCGACGTGGCCGCGGAGAAGGTCACGTTCGAGATGAAGGTGGCGCGCCTCGGGCACGAGCCGCGCCCCACCGCGCCGTTCACGGACGAGACCTGGACGGAGCTGCTCGCCGCGGGCGACCGCGCCGACGCCGCCTTGACCGGCCAGGGGCTCGTGCTCACGCTCGGCGGCGAGCCGACATTTACATCACGTGAACATCCGGCAGCGCCGGAGTGGAACGGCGAAGCGCTCGGCGCGACCAAGTGGTCGCAAGGCCTGCGTCTCGCGCACGAGCTCCGGAGGCGGCTGTGCGCCGGCGCTGCGCTCCTGCACCGGCAGGGGAAGCTCTACCCGGGGGAGAGCCTTCCGCGCTGGGCGCTCGACCTGGTCGCTCGCCGTGACGGCCTGCCGGTCTGGAGCGGGGCGTCTTCGGGACCTGACCGCCCGCCCACGCTGGAAGACGCGCGCCGGCTGGCGAGCGAGGTGGCGCTCCGGCTCGGGCTGGACGGGGTCGTCATCCCCGCGTTCGAGGACCCGTGGCACCACCTGCGCGAGGAGGCCGCGCTGCCCGCCGACGTGGACCCCTTGCGGGCGGGTCTCGACGACGCGGAGGAGCGCCAGCGGCTCGCGCGCGTCCTCTCGCACGGCCTCACGCGCGAGGCCGGGTACGTCCTCCCGCTCGCCCGCGAGGAGGGTCACTGGCGAACCGACCAGTGGACCTTCCGGCGCAGCCAGCTGTTCCTCATCCCCGGCGACTCTCCCCTCGGCCTCCGCCTGCCGCTCTCCTCCATCTCGGGGACGCCTCTCACGGTCGAGCCCATCGAGCCCGAGGCACCGGGCCCGCCGGATCCGCGGCGCGTCGCGAGCGACGCCGCCGGCCAGCCGCGGCAGAAGCGCCTCGCCACGGCCGCGCCGCCGCCGAAACGCACCTCGCTTTGCACCGCCCTCTGCGTCGAGATCCGCGACGGCCGCCTGCGGGTCTTCCTGCCGCCGCTCACGAGCGCCGCCGATTTCCTCACGCTCGTCGGACAGATCGACGGCGTGCGCCGCGCTCTCGGGCTCGACGTGGAACTCGAGGGCTACCCGCCCCCGCCCAGCCCCGAGCTGGTGCGCCTCGCCGTCACGCCCGATCCCGGCGTGCTCGAGGTGAACCTGCCGCCCACGGAGGGCACGCGCGAGCACGCGGCGCTCATGGCGGAGGTCTTCGACGCGGCGCTGCGCTCCGGGCTCACCTCCGAGAAGTACCTCCTCGACGGCCGCATGGCCGCGAGCGGCGGCGGACACCACCTCACGCTCGGTGGACGCACGGCACTCGAGAGTCCCTTCGTCCGGAGGCCCGACCTCCTCGCCAGCCTCATCACCTTCCTGCAGCACCACCCTTCGCTCTCTTACATGTTCACGGGGCTGTTCGTGGGGCCCACCTCGCAGGCGCCCCGCGTCGACGAGGCGCGCCACGACGCCCTGTACGAGCTGGAGATCGCGCTGGCGCGCGGCTTCGACCGCTCCGCGCCGACCCCGCCGTGGCTGGGCGATCTCCTCTTCCGGCACCTCCTCGTGGACGTCTCGGGCAACACGCACCGCGCCGAGATCTCCATCGACAAGCTCTACGACTGGCGCACGCCGCACGGCCGGCAGGGGATCCTGGAGCTCAGGGCGTTCGAGATGCCGCCTCACCCGCGCATGGCCTCCGCGCAGATGACGCTCCTGCGCTCGCTCGTGGCGGCCTTCGCGGCCGAGCCCTACCAGGCGCCGCTCGTGCGGTGGGGCACCGAGCTGCACGACCGGTTCCTCTTGCCCACCTGGCTGTGGCGCGACTTCGAGGACGTTCTCGCCCACCTCGGCCGCCGCGGGCTGCCGCTCCCCGCGGACGCCTACCGCGCCTTCCTCGACCTGCGCTGCCCCGTCGTCGGCCGCCAGCAGGCCGGCGACGTCGCGGTGGAGGTCCGCAACGCCATCGAGCCATGGCACGTGCTGGGCGAGGAGGCGACGGCCACCGGTACTTCACGTTACGTGGATTCGTCCATGGAGCGGATCGAGGTGCGGGCGGAGGGGCTCGTGGAGGGGCGCCACCAGCTGCTCGTGAACGGCCTCACGCTGCCGCTGCGATCCACCGGCGCGCGGGGCGACTGGGTGGGTGGCGTACGGTTCCGCGCCTGGGCGCCGCCGCACAGCCTCCACGCCCACATCGGCATCCACCACCCGGTCCGCATCGACGTCCTCGACACGTGGGCGCGTCGCTCGATCGGCGCGTGCGCCTATCACGTGTGGCACCCCGAGGGCCAGGGCTACGACACGCCGCCGCTCACCCGCTTCGAGGCGGCGGCGCGCCGGGCGCAGCGCTTCACCATCGAGAGCCCCCTGCCCTGGCCCGTCTCGCCGCGACCCACCTCGCCCCACCCCGACATGCCCTGCACGCTCGACCTGCGCCGCTACCCCGGCGACCACCCGCCGCCGCCTCCCGAGCCGGAGAAGTAGTTGGACCCCGCGCTCCTCGCAGAGATCCGGGCGCACGACGCCGCGGTGGCGCGGCTCGGGATCGACATCTGGATCGGCGCGGAGCCGACCTTCACCGACAGGAGCTCGCAGGAGCCGTGCTGGCTGGGGCTGGCGGAGGGGGGCGACAAGGAGGCGCGAGCCCGCGCGCTGCTCGTGGCGCTGGCGCCGCGGCTGGGGAGCATGGTTCGGATCCTGCGGACGCGGGGCCGGCTCTACCCTGGTGAGAGCAGGGAGCGCTTCTGCCTGGGCGCGCTCTTCCGCAGGTACCCTGCGCATCCTCCGGCAGCGGGGGACAAGCCCCCGCGCTACGAAGACAACACTGCTCCCACCCTCGGAGACGAGCCCCCAGCCTCCGGAGGGGAGGCGGGCGCGCAGACGGATCATCCTCCCACGCAAGGGCCTGGCGGAGATGAAGAAGCTCCTGGCAGGTCATGGACCCCGAGTGGCGCGGGGGCTTCTCGCTCGCATAGTGTTGGTAGCGCGGGGGCTTGTCCCCCGCTGCCGGACTCAAGTCCAGGCGCGGTGACCGCATCCGAGGTCCTCGACGAGATCGTGGACGCTCCCGCGCCGGCGCAGGACGAGGCCTGGCTCACCGTCACGCCCGACCCGGGCGTCGTCGAGGTGAACATGGCGCCGGCGCACGACCTCGCCACGTTCGCGATCTGGTGCGAGGCGGTCTACGCCGCGGCTGAAGAGGCGGGGCTCGCGCCGGTGCGCTTCCGGTACAACGGCGACGCCACGGATTCCGGTGGTGGCGGCCAGCTCACGCTCGGTGGGCGCTCGCCCGAGGAGAGCCCTTTCTTCGCCCGGCCTCAGCTCCTCCCGCGGCTCGTGCGCTACGCCAACCGCCACCCCGCGCTGTCCTACGCCTTCGCCCCGGACTGCGTCGGCAGCGCGAGCCAGGGTCCGCGCGCCGACGAGGGCGTCCGCGAGCGCTTCGAGGAGCTGCCGGTGGCGCTCGACCGGCTCGCCGCGCGCGGCGACCGCGCGACACCCGACGAGCTGTGGTCCACGCTGGCGCCGCTCCTCGTCGACAGCTCCGGCAACTCGCACCGCGCCGAGATCAACGTGGAGAAGCTGTGGAACCCGTACATGGAGGGGCGCGGCAAGCTCGGCGTCGTGGAGCTGCGCTCGCTGCGGATGCCAGCGGCGCCGCCACGGCTCGCGGCGGTGGGGGCGCTCTTCCGCGCCGTTGCGGCTCGGCTCGCATCCGCGCCCTACGAGGAGCCTCTCGTCGACTGGAGCGGCTCGCTCCACGAGCTGTTCGGGCTGCCCTGCTTCCTCTCGCGCGACCTCGAGGACGTGCTCGCCGATCTCGAGGCGCATGGTTTCGGCCTGGGACCCTCCCTGCGCGCGGAGCTGCTGCAGCCGCCGGCGCCGGTCGCGACCCTGGAGCTCGACGGTGCGACGCTCGAGGTGACGCCCGCCCTCGCCTTCTGGCCGCTCATCGGCGACGTGGCGTCCCAGGAGCGGAGCGGCGCTCGCCTCGTCGACGCGAGCTCGGCGCGCCTGCAGCTCGTCGTCGCCACCCCGGACGACAAGACGCCTGGAACGATCTCCGCCTGCGGGTGGCGGACCCCTCTGCAGCGGCTGCCGGGCGATGCCACCCGCCACGTGACCAGCGTCGTCTACCGTACGTTCACCCCGAGCCCAGGGCTGCACCCGACGCTGCCGGCGCTCGATCCGCTCGTCCTGGCATGGCGCCGCGGCGGTCGCGCGCTGTCGATCTCGCTGCACGGCTGGAGGCCGGCCGGCGGCGCCTACGACGGCCTTCCGGCCGACGCCGAGGAAGCGCGGCGCCGGCGCCGCGAGAGGGTGGTGATCTCCGATGCGCCGCCCGGCGACGAGCGGCCCGGGTACGGGACCGCCTTCACGCTCGACCTGCGCCGCGCCTCCGCGCCCGTGCCCTCCTCGACCCCCGCCTCGACGTCTCTCACGCAGACCCCCTGACCGCCATGGCCACGCCGCCCACGCTCTTCCAAGACTACCGACCGCTCCCCGGCGCCTACGACGAGACGATGGGTGGAGACGGCGGCATGCGCCCGGAGTTCCAGCGCTGCATGTCGGCGCTCGGCGCTCACGAGCCGGCCGACTTCGCTCGCCACCAGGGCTTCGCCGAGCTGGCCTTGCTCAACCAGGGCGTCACCTTCTCGGTCTATTCGGACCAGCGCGGCGCGGAGAAGATCTTCCCCTTCTGCCTCGTCCCGCGCGTCATCTCCGCCCGCGACTGGACCCACATCGAGCGCGGCCTCCGGCAGCGCGTCCTGGCGCTGGAGGCGTTCCTCGAGGACGTGTACGGCGAGCAGCGCGCCCTGCGCGAGAAGCCGCTCCTGCGCGAGCTCGTCCTGGGAGGCAAGGCCTTCCTGCCCAAGCTCAAGGGCGTCGTGCCTCCGGGAGGCGTGCGCATCCACGTCTCCGGCATCGACCTCATCCGCGACCCGTCGGGCACCTTCCGCGTGCTCGAGGACAACCTGCGCACCCCCTCCGGCGTCTCCTACGTGCTCGAGAACCGGCTGCTCTCGAAGCGCGTCCTCCCCGAGGTGCTCGACCTCGCCCGCGTGCACGGCGTCGACCACTACCCGGAGCGCCTCGCCGCCACTTTGCGCTCGGTCTCCCCGGAGGATCCGGCGACCTGCAGCGCCGTCGTGCTCACACCCGGGCCATACAACTCGGCCTTCTTCGAGCACAGCTTCCTCGCCCGGACCATGGGCCTCGAGCTCGTGCAGGCAGCCGACCTCCTCGTGCAGGACGACAGGGTCTATGCGCGCACGACGCGGGGGCCACGGCGCGTCCACGTCATCTACCGTCGAACCGACGAGGCCTTCCTCGACCCGGAGGTCTTCCGGTCCGACAGCCTGCTGGGCGTGCGCGGGCTCATGCGCGCTTACGCGGCGGGAAACGTCGCGCTCGCGAACGCGCCGGGGAACGGGGTCGCCGACGACAAGGCCATCTACCCGTTCGTTCCCGAGCTCATCCGCTTCTACCTCGACGAGGAGCCCGTGCTGGAGCAGGTCCCCACCTTCCTCTGCGCCCGCGCGATCGACTGCGCCCATGTCCTCGAGCACCTCGCGGAGATGGTGGTGAAGGTCGTGGACGAGGCGGGCGGTTACGGCATGCTCATGGGCCCGCAGGCGAGCGCCGCCGAGCGCGAGGAGTTCGGGCGCCGTATCGCGGCCGAGCCCCGACGCTACATCGCGCAGCCGCTGGTCGAGCTCTCCACCTGCCCCACCTGGGATTCGGCGAGCCAGAAGCTCGTGCCGCGCCGCGTGGACCTGCGCCCGTACATCCTGAACAGTCGCGCCGGGCCGTGGGTGCTGCCGGGCGGGCTCACGCGCGTCGCGCTCGTCGAGGGCTCCTACGTCGTGAACTCGAGCCAGGGCGGCGGCAGCAAGGACACCTGGGTACAGAAGGAGACGAGGTGATCTCCCGCGTCGCCGACCACTGTTTCTGGCTGGGCCGCTATCTCGAACGCGCGGAGAACACTGCGCGCGTGCTGCAGGTCACCCGCAACCTCTCGCTCGACGCGGGGCTCACCCCGCGCCAGTGCTGGCAACCGGTGGTGGTGGTCTCGGGCGAGGAGGAGCGCTTCGTCGCCCGCTTCGGCCCCGGGATGGATGACGGCGAGGCAGTGCAACGGTATCTCAGCTGGGACGAGGAGAACCTGTGCTCCATCGCGCGCTCGATCGGCGCCGCCCGCGAGAACGCCCGCTCCATCCGCGAGGCGGTGAGCCTGGAGACGTGGGAAGCGCTGAACGAGCTCCACCTGTGGATGGCGAGGGCCGATGCCCGGACGCGCTATGGCAGCGACCGCGACGGCTTCTACCGGCAGGTCCGCCGCGCCTGCCAGCTCGCGATGGGGCTTCTCCAGGGTACGATGCTGCACGATGACCCGTACCACTTCATCGTGCTCGGGACGATGCTGGAGCGCGCAGGCCAGACCGCGCGGCTCCTCGACGTCCATCACCACGCGCTCACCCAGCTCGCCACGCACCAGGTGGTGGAGACCGCGGTGTTCCTGGCGCTGCTCCGCGCCTGCTCCGGTTTCGAGCCGTTCATGAAGCGCAACCGCGGACCGGTGACCACGCTGGCGGTGGCGTCCTTCCTCGTGCTCGACCCCGACTTCCCCCGCTCGATCCGCTTCTCCGTCTCCGGAGCCTACGGACGGCTGGCGCGGGTGCGTCCCGCCGGCGCGGTCGGGAGCCCGGGCGCGGAGAGCCTCGAGCGCCTGCGCGCGCTCGACACCTGGATCGCCGCGCAGCGCCCGGCGGCGCTCGAGGCAGGATCCATCCACGACCTCCTCACGCGCGTGGTGGACGAATCGGCCGGAATCTGCGATTCCATCGGGCGCGAGCTGCTCGGCCAGCCCGACATGGCCCAGGAGCAGCGTTCGGCGCAGTAGCCCATGCCCAACCTCCTCGCGATGTCCTTCGAAGGTGAGCTCGCCCCGAGCTTCGACCTCCGCTGCCTGCGCCCCGATCGCACGCTCCCGGACGGCTGGGGGATCGGCTACTACCCGGGCGGCGAGCCCTCGGCCACGGTGCTCAAGGAGCCGGCGCCGCCCAGCGGCAGCATCCGCAGTCAGCTCGTGGCCGCCTGGGAGCACCTCGAGTCTTCACTGTTCGTCGTCCACATCCGACACGCGACCTGGGGCAGCATCACCGACGCCAACACCCAGCCCTTCACTCGCACCTGGGGCCGGCGCGACTGGCTCTTCGCACACGCCGGGAGCCTCAAGCAGCGCCCCGAGCTGGACCGGCACGCCACCTTCGAGCCCATCGGCTCCACGGACACCGAGCTCATCCTGTGCGAGCTCATGAACCGGTTCGCCGAGTGCGGGTGGCACTCGGTGGGCGACGCCGACCTCGACACCTTGCGGAGCTGGTTCAAGAGCATGAACGAGCTCGGCGTGCTGACGGCGGTGCTCACCGACGGCCGCGACCTGTGCGTTTACGCCGACCGCGACGCGGAGGTGCCCATCCACTACTGGGAGGCGGTGCCGCCCTACGGTGGCCTCGTCTTCGCGGACTCGGACCTCGCGGTCGACCTGGGCCGGCGGGGCGTGAAGAGCCGGCGCGGCGTGGTCGTGAGCTCGTCGACTCCCCTCGAGGTCGCCGGCGACGGCCGCGGGGCCTGGCAGCAGCTCGCTCCCGGGCACCTCCTCGTCATCCGTCAGGGCACCATCCGCGCTCATGCGGCGCCGGCGGCGGCGCCGGGCAGCTCGCCCTCGCCGCCCTGGACCGTGCCCCGTTTCCGGGTGCGGCCGAGCAAGGCCGAGGTGCGCCGCTACGACATCCGCCATCGCACCGCCTACCGGTACGAGCGGCCGGTGGAGCGCAGCATGCACCTCTTCCGGCTCGCCCCGGTCCACGACCGCCTGCAGACCCTCTTGCGCAACGAGATCACGGTCTCGGTGGACGGCCTCTGGCGCGACTACGAGGACGTGTTCGGCAACCGGGTGCGGCGGCTCCTCATCGACAGTCCCTTCACCGAGCTGACGATCGAGGCCACCTCGCGCGTCGAGGTGCTCGACACCGATCCGCTGAGCTACCGGCCCTTGCGCGCCCGCTCCACCATCCCGCTCGTCTGGATGCCCTGGCACCAACAAGTCCTGCGGCCTTACTTGCTCCCACCCGAGCTGGCGGAGAGCGAGCTCCTGGAGCTCAGCGAGTACGCGATGAGCTTCGTGGAGCGGAACGACTCGGATCTGCTCGACACGCTGCTCGACATGAACCACTCGATCTGGAGCGACTACCAGTACGTGCCGGGCGCCACCACGCTGCAAACGAGCGCCTTCGAGGTCTACACGAGCCGGCGCGGCGTGTGCCAGGACTTCACCAACCTGTTCATCTGCCTCGCGCGCCTGCTCGGCGTTCCAGCGCGCTACGTCTGCGGCTACATCCGCACCGAGCGCGCCGCGGATTCGCGGCAGGCCGATGCGTCGCACGCCTGGGTGCAGGTCTACCTGCCGGAGGTGGGCTGGAAGGGGTTCGATCCCACGAACGGTATCCTCACCCAGACCGACCACGTCCGCGTCGCGGTGGGACGCAACTATCGCGACGCCACGCCGACATCGGGAGTCATCTACGTCGGCGGCGGGAGCGAGACCCTGGAGGTGGCTGTCGAGGTGACGCCGCTGGCGTGAGCCGGCGGCTGCGCCTTCTGCCCCTCGGATACGGGAAGCCCATATGGGGAGTGTGCACTCCGCCACCTCGGCCTCATCCAGTAGAGGATGCGGAACGCGATGACTTCTGACCTCGGCGACGGACGCTCCGGTGAGCGAGCGGACCCGGCGGATCATGTCCGGTGCGCGTGCTGCGACGCCGTCGTGCCGAGCGCCGAGGCGAAGGCGTGCGCGTCTTGCCGGAAGTCGGTCTGCCCCGCCTGCACGAGGTGGTACGGACACTTCATGCTCGTCTGCGAGGATTGCAGCCTCGCGCAGTGGTGAATCTCCCTCTCCCCGCGCAGGGACTCCTGGTCGCGCTTGTCGCGGCGGACTCCTGGCCGCGTCTCGTCGTGGCCAGGAGCAGGGGCGCGAGGCTGCGACGGCTTTGCTGGCGCAGCCGAAGGCGGGGAGACGAGACCGCGGCGGCTCTGCCGGCGGGGTCGAA
>JBGQLS010000239.1:0-9343 GCA_041500205.1 Anaeromyxobacteraceae bacterium
CGGCCCGCGCCGCTCAGTGGTGGTCGGGGAGCGCGCGTCGCCGAAGCGCGGTGTCCGACGGTGAACGAGGTCCTCGCGAAGGTGGCATCGGTAGCGGGCTGCACCGTGGCCGCCGTGAAGCTGCGTGAGATGGGACCGAGCCCCGGCCCAAGCTACGACGCGCCGGACCCCATCTACCCCGAGTGAGTCAGGCCACCCTCGCCGGCGATGGACAGCCTCGTCTTCACCGCCCCCGAGCAACTCCAGAACGTCCTCGCCGGGTCCGGCAGCCTCTGGCACGCTTCGACTCCGCGTGGGGACCGAGCGGGCGGCTGTCTACAGGATGCTCGTTATCGGACGCGATTCGCAGCTTGGACTTCCTACCAGCTTCCCCATCACCGGCTTCGACCTGGGTTCGCTCTCGATGCGGGCGGTGCTCCTGGGATGAGGGCGGCCAGCACGGCGCGCCCGCCAGCGAGCGTTCATGTGCCCGCTCAGGGGCTCAGCGAGGCCGACAGGAAGCAAGCGCACGCGAGCGCGTTCAAGGCTTCCGCGATCGGAGAGCTCGGGCCGGCGCGCAGCTAGCTCATCCAGCTCGACGTGCCGCAGGCGGCCGTGAGCGGGATGCACAGCACGGGTTGCGCTGGATCCATTCCGGTGCCACAGTGCCTGTATTTTGGATCCGACATGCCCGTAACCCTGTCCATCAAGAACGCCCCCGAGGGTATCGTCGAGAGGCTGAAGGCGCGTGCCGTGCGCCACCATAGGTCTCTCCAGGGAGAGCTCATGGCCATCGTAGAGGCCGCCGCGCGCGAGGAGGAAACGGGCCTCCTCACGCCCGCCGCGCTCCTGGAGCGGGCGCGCCTGGCTCGGGTCTCCTCGTCCGGCCACTCGGCGGAGATCGTGCGGCGCATGCGCGAGGGACGCGATGCCCATCGTCGTCGCTGACGCGTCGGCGATCGCCGCGCTCGTGTTCGTCGAAACTGAGGCGGACGCAGTCGCCAACCGGCTGGGGAGCGCGGACCTGGCCGCGCCGACGCTGCTCTCCTACGAGATCGCCAACGTTGCGACGGTGAAGCTGCGGCGGCGACTGATCACCCGGGCCGCGGCCGAGGCCGGTCTGGCCCTGTTCGGGCGGCTCGACGTACGGCTGCACGCCGTCGACGCGGCTGCGGCGTTCGAGATCGCGCAGGAGACAGCCCTCACTGCATATGACGCCGCCTACGTCTGGCTGGCGCGCGCGCTGCAAGCCGACCTCGTCACGCTCGACGTGAAGATCGAACGGTCGTTCCGCGCCTTCAGGCCCGGCACCGGGGCGTGAACGTCGTGGCCGAGAGCCGGGTCGAGCTGGTCGTCCGGAGCGGGCCCAGGCCAGCGGAGCTCCAGTGGCGTCGAGGCCGAGATGGTCGAGGATGCGGCGGGCCACGGCCTCGCTGGCGACGAGGGGCTGCTCGCGTTCGACCATCGAGTGTGTCGCTGGTCATGGGACCTCGGGCGCATCCACGCGAAGGGGTACACGGAAAACGTCGTGGACCTCATGGTCGCCAAGCTGACCCGCCTGCCGCTCGTGACGCAGGAGGTGCTGCAGCAACTCGCCTGCCTCGGCAACAGCGCCGACCTCACCACGCTCGCGCTCGTGCGCGGGACGACCGAGGAAGAGGTCCACGCGGAGCTCTGGGAGGCGGTTCGCCTCGAGCTCGTCGAGCGCCTGGGCGGGGCCTACCGGTTCGTGCACGACCGCCGGAGAGCACGCGCCGTTGGCTGAGAAACCCGCCTAGCGAGACGCCACTCCAACGGGGTACCCAGAAAGGGTATATGCTCCTGTCCTGCTCCATTCTTGTTCATCGCGACCACCTGTGGGCCTCGGCATCGCGACGGTGGCCACCCTCCATCAATTGAAAGGACGACGATCGTGAAAGGGGTGCGCAATGGCCTCTGGCCGCAACACTGCGGCGTGGCGGAGGAGCGGTCCCTGAGCAGGGTGCTCGTCGGCCCCAACACCGAGAACACGGAGGGGCGTGAGCCCACGTGCGAGTCGGTCTTCGGCGGCAGGATAGGCGCGTATGGCGTCGCCATCCTTGCCGCGCTCGCTGGTTTGGCGGTGACGGCGCTGGCGGTGAAGCCGCTCGCTGGTCCGTTCCTGATCCCCCAGTTCGCTGCGGTCGTGGGCGCTGCCCTCTACGGAGGGTTCGGGCCCGGCCTCCTCACGTTGGTTCTGTCTTGCGCAGGGTTCTACGCGATGTTCCTCCCTCCGGCACCCGAAGGCTACCAGGCGTATCGCCTTGCGAGCTTCGCACTCTTGTCGGTCTGGTTCGTATCGCTGACGGCCAGGATGCGCCGCGCCAAGGGAGAGGCTGAGGCGTCCGAGACCGATGCGAAGCTGATCGGGGCCCAGTGAGAAGGGCTCGTCGCGGTGGCCGAGGCGTCGCAGGCCAAGGCGGAAGCGTCGCAGTACTGGGCGGAGGCATCGCAGGCCAGGGCGGAGGCGTCCGAGACCGCAGCGAAGCTGATCGGGGCCCAACAGGAAGGGCTCGTCGCGGTGGCCGAGGCCTCGCAGGCCAAGGCGGAAGCGTCGCAGTACAAGGCGGAGGCATCGCAGGCCAGGGCGGAGGCGTCCGAGACCGCAGCGAAGCTGATCGGTGCCCAACAGGAAGGGCTCGTTGCGGCGGCCGAGGCGTCGCAGGCCAAGGCAGAGGCGTCGCAGTATAGGGCGGAGGCGTCCGAGACCGCTGCGAAGCTGATCGGCGCCCAGCAAGAACGCCTCATGACAGTGGCCGAGGCGGCGCAGGCCAAGGCGGAGGCCTCGCAGGCCAGAGCGGAGGCAGCCGAGACCGAAGCGAAGTTGCTCGGTGCCCAGCAAGAACGCCTCATGACAGTGGCCGAGGCGGCGCAGGCCAGGGCGGAGGCAGCCGAAACCGAAGCTAGGTTGATCGGGGCCCAGCAAGAACGGCTCGTCGCAGTCGTCAGCCACGATCTGCGAAGTCCGCTCAACGCGATCACCGTGAGCGCCCAGCACCTGCAACTGGATGCGTCGGAGCGCCAAGCGAAAGCCTTGTCACGAATAGTGACAAGCGCACAGCGCATGGAGTCGATGATCCACGACCTGCTCGACTTCGCCCGCGTGCGGCACGGGACCGGCCTTCCGGTGCGACTTCAGCCCGCACGTCTGGGTGAAATCTGCCGCCATGCGCTTGAAGAGGTCCGGAGCGCCCAGCCGAACCGGACCGTCCTCCTGGAGGTGACCGGCGACGACTCAGCGACGCTCGATCCCGCTCGCGTCGAGCAGGTCGTATCCAACCTCGTGACCAACGCACTCAAGCACGGTGCTGCGAGCGCGCCTGTGAAGGTAAACGTCACGGAGGACGGAGCAGGCGTCCGGCTTGAGGTCACGAACCAGGGTGCTCCCATTCCGCAGCGCCTTGCGCCTACCCTCTTCGATCCCTTTCGGCCCGGCGACGCGGCGGGAAGCTTCGGGCTGGGGCTCTTTATCGTGAGCGAGGTCGCGCGCGCACACGGCGGCACCGTCTCCGTCCGCTCGGGCGGACAGGGGACTACCTTCATCGTCGCGTTCCCCAGGCGCGCGACGGACATCGCGGCGGCCGCCACAGCTCAGACCTACACTCCGAGCGGCTTCTGCGCGAATCGGAAGCCTGAGCGGCCAGCGATAGTCACGAATGGTGGATCGCCTCACGGAGCCTAGCGCAGCCGGAAATGACCGTCACGCTGTGCGGGGTCCACGCCAACTGCTCGGCCCTCGGACCGGAGAAGACCCGTGGTGATGGAATGCACTCGGAGTCGTTGGCTGGCGGCGATACGTTTCCGCGCAAACAACAAGCAAATTCAGCTCATGCTACCCATTTGTCCAGGCTAAAGTTAGGGGACCCAGGGACCGGGACGATTCGGCGTGCTTTCCCAACCGTCCTGATCTCAGACACCTGAGATAGGAAACTTGACGCTAGTCAATGGACCGGGGAGCTGTAACGCACTGTTAAGGCCCTGGCGTCGCTCACTGGTAGCTGCCAGACTCTCACCGATCCGGTCAGCGGCTTTGGTGCCGTGTGCGGCGCCTGGGAACAAACCCCAGGTGCTCGTGCGGTCAATCAGCCACGACCGAACGTGGCGCTCCAATGAAGAGAGGAAAGTAATGATTGGATTCAAGAGCTCGTTCAAATCAATGATGTGGTTTGCGGCACTCCTGCTGGCCGGATGCGGAGGTGGAAGCGAAAGCGGAAGCGTAAGCAGCGACTTGTCTGGCGCTGGTCCGGCACCGGTAGCCCTTGGCAGGGCCGGTACTTTCGCGATTCTGAGCAAATCCGGGATCACCGACGTCTACGCATCCGCTATCAAGGGGGATGTTGGAACGAGCCCCATCACCGGTGCTGCTCTCCTGCTCGCGTGTGGGGAAGTGACGGGGAAGACCTACGTCGTCGATGCGGCTGGTCCTCTTCCCTGCGCGGTAAACAATGCCCCCTTCCTGACCGCTGCTATTGGCGACATGGAGCTCGCGTACCTCGACGCTGCAGGACGAGTATCGCCCAATTTCACTGAGCTGGGCGCGGGTGAGATTGGCGGCTTAACTCTCGCTCCTGGCCTCTACAAATGGGGTACCGGCGTCTTGATTACAACGGATGTCACGCTCTCGGGTGGTCCGAACGACGTCTGGATCTTCCAGGTGGCGAGAACGTTGAACCAGGCCAACGCTACGCGGGTGACCCTGGCAGGCGGCGCACAGACCAAGAACGTCTTCTGGCAGGTCGCTGGCACTGTGACCATTGGAACGACCGCTCACTTTGAGGGCGTCGTGCTGACCAAGACGATGGTCGCCGTGAACACTGGAGCATCGGTGCACGGCAGGCTGATGGCGCAGACTGCGGTTACTCTTCAGCAGAATTCGGTTACCCAGCCCGCCCTGTAGGACGCAATGAGCATCAGAACTGGGACCAAACTAAATTGACTGTCATTGTGGCTCGGTTCCTGCCAGCGCACCACCAATATGGGAGGGTTACAGATTTCGGTCTGTAACTCCTCTTCTTGGCTCTTTCCCGATTTCAAATGCAGTCTCTTGACGGCGCGAACGCACGAGTGACCGCGGGAACGAGCCCCCAAGGCCGAGCTCGCGTTCGACTCGTTCTGTCTCGTGGAGCTCGCCGGCGAGGCGGTCCATCGCGACCCCATGTTTCAACTCGCTGGAATCACGCAGCGGACCGTCGCCGCAGAAGATTAGCGTCCGAATGTTTAGGCGCGCTGCGTCGCGCCGTATGTTCAACTTGCATGCGAATCTCTTCAGCGCTTGTCCTATCAATCACTCTGCTTGCGTGCGGGGGGCCGGGGGCAGAGGCGCCCGCCGACGCCGGCGCTCCCACAGCTCCCCCTCCTGACGCGGGGCTTCCCCCGCCGCCTCCACCGCCGGTCGGGCCCTCCCTTGGCGGCTGCCCAATGTTCCCCACCGACAATGCCTGGAACCGCGACGTGGCCAGCGATCCGGTCGATCCCCACTCCGCCGAGTACCTGGCCTTCATGGGCGCCGGCTCCTTGCACCTTCACCCGGGCTTCGGCGGCCCCTATGGCGAGCCCGTCTTGGTGGTGCCCGCCGACCAAGTGCGCGTGACCATGACCTTCCGCTACTCCTCGGAGAGCGATCCGGGGCCGTACCCGTTTCCTGCCGACGTGCCCATCCAGGCCGCCGACGACCGCCACGCCACTGTGCTGCAAAGCGGCGAGTGCAAGATCTACGAAACGTACCTGACCTACGCGGACGGCGGCGGCTTCTACGCCGACTCGGGCGCGGTCTTCGACCTGCGCAGCGGCGAGACGCGCCCCGACGGCTGGACCTCAGCCACGGCGGCCGGGCTGCCCATCCTGCCGGGCCTGGCGCGCTACGACGAGGCAGTGGAGCAGGGCGAGATCCGCCACGCGCTGGCATTCGTCGTCGGCGCGACTGCGCACGCGTACGTTGCGCCGGCCACGCACTCGGCGGGCGGCAGCAGCGCTGCCTACGCGCCGCCGATGGGCCTGCGTGTGCGGCTGAAGGCGGACTTCGACCTGTCGGGCTACCACGGCGCATCGCTGGCCATCCTCCGCGCGATGCAGAGGTACGGCATGCTCCTGACCGACAACGACGTCGGGCAGTTCTGGGCGGTGAACGGCGCCAGGGACTCGCGCTGGGCGGTGCAGGACCTCGACCAGATCAAGCAGGTGCCGGCCAGCGCCTTCGAGGTGGTCAAGCTCGGTGCTGTCCAGCAGGGCTCCTAGCGCTTCTTTACCTCATGGGCGTTGCCCGGCGTCGCGCCCAGCGCCAGCACGGTGGCGAGCTGCGGGCGGCGGGTTGTGAGGCGGTGGATTCGCTCAGCTCAGTGGGCGTCCGCATGGCTACGCCTCCTCGGGCTCGGTGGAGTCGAAGGGCGTCGTCGGGCCAGGGCTGACGCTCGCAACCGGGGCATAACGCGCTGCTGAACATAACCGCGCATGACTCGCAGGCGACCAGCTCGAGCTGCAGATCGCTGAAGGCGGTGAAGGTCTCTCGTGAAGGTCGGGATACTTGGCTCCGGGCAGAGCATCTGAACATGACCAGGACGGCCAGCAGGCCGTACTCGTCAGCCTCGATCCACGGCCGGTCGTTGGCGGCTGGCAATCGCTCGCGTGTGGCGCTGCTCGCAGCAAGCAGGTCCTTCAAGGGGCCAAACGGTTCCTGGCGTGGTGAGGAATCATCTGCCCCTGCGACCTTGCCGTCTCCATCGACAGGAGGCGCCCGCTCACCCATCCTGAAGAGCCGCGGCCGCCGCGCCGTTGAGGACGGACGCGGCGGCGCTCGGACCTCTACCGCCGCGCGCTCGCCTTGCCGGTCCGGCCGGCGCCGGGGCGGGGGCCTTCCGGATGAGGCTCGCCTCAGCTCGTCGATCCCGCCCCTTGGCGGGTCGCGAGGGGCTCGACACCCGTTCCAAAGTGGCGTTCACCCTACCGGACTGCACCAACCGGCCGCCTGGGGCGCGCGCTTCGAAACGGCGTCGCCTGCCGCCCGGTACCCCGGACGGCAGGCGGCCTGGAAGCTCGACCATTTCGTAGCGCGGGGGCTCGTCCCCCGCCTGCAGGGCCCGCGCCCGATGCTCAAGCGTGCAGAGGCGCTCCACCGGGGAGCGCGTGCTCCTCGTGGATCCGGACGTGCCTCGTCTCGTGGACGAAGAGGCCGCCGATGACGAAGGTCATGACCGACACGACGATCGGGTACCACAGGCCGTAGTAGATGTTGCCGGCCTTGGCCACCATCGCCGTGGCGAGGAGCGGCAGCATGCCTCCGAACCAGCCGTTGCCGATGTGGTACGGCAGTGACATCGAGGTGTACCGGATATTGGCCGGGAAGAGCTCGACCAGGAAGGCGGCGATGGGCCCGTACACCATGGTCACGTAGACGACCATGATGACGAGGATGAGCTCGGCCATGAACCAGTTCACCTGCGCCGCATTGGCCTTCGTCGGATAGCCGGTCGCCGCCAGCACCTGCTTGTACTTCGCCTCGTTCCAGCCCCGGATCTCCTGGTCTCCGATCCTGGTGACCACGTCCGCGCCCGCGACGGCCGGGATCGACGTGAACGAGAGGCCGCTCTTGCCGAGGAAGTCCTTCGCCTTGTCACAGGCCGTCTGGCGCGACCACGGCCCGATGAAGATGTGGAAGTTGCAGTCGCTGGCCGCCACCGAGATGGGCGTCGTCTCCTGGTACTGCTCGAGCGCTGGGTTCACGTAGTGCGTGAGCCCGCGGAAGAGCGGAAAGTAGGTCAGCGCGGCGATGGCGCAGCCGGCCAGGATGATCTTCTTGCGGCCGATGCGGTCCGAGAGCGCGCCGAAGAGGAGGAAGCCCGGGGTGGCGATCGCGAGCGAGAGGCCGATGAGCGTGTAGGCCGGCACGAAGTCGAGCTTCAGGTAGATGAGGAGGAAGAAGAGCGCGTAGAACTGGCCCGTGTACCAGACGACGCCTTGACCCGCGGTGGCGCCCAGCAGGGCCAGCGCCACGTACTTGTTGTTCGGGTACCTGAGGAAGCTGTCCTTGAGCGGCGACTTCGAGCGCTTGCCCTGGACCTTGAGGGCCTGGAAGACCGGCGACTCATGCAGCTTGAGCCGGATGTAGATCGAGATGGCGAGGAGCGGGATCGAGACCCAGAAGGCGATTCGCCATCCCCAGCTCGTGAACATGGCGCCCTGCATGCTGGCGCGGGTCACGCCGATGATGATGAGGGCCATGAACATGCCGAGCGTGGCCGTCGTCTGGATCCAGCTCGTGGCGTACCCGCGCTTGCGGTCGGGCGCGTGCTCCGCGACGTAGGTCGCGGCGCCGCCGTACTCGCCGCCCAGCGCGAGCCCCTGCGCGAGCCGCAGGCAGACGAGGATCACAGGGGCCGCGAAACCGATCGACGCGTAGGACGGCAAGAATCCCACCAGGACGGTGGACAGGCCCATCACCACGATGGTGATGAGGAACGTGTACTTCCGACCCACCAGATCTCCGATGCGACCGAAGATGAGCGCGCCGAAGGGCCGGACCAGGAACCCGGCGGCATAGGCTCCGAACGCTCCCAGGAGGGCAGCCGTCTGGTTGCCGGGCGGGAAGAACAGTCCCGCGAAGAACGGCGCCAGGATGGCGTACAGGTAGAAGTCGTACCATTCGAAGACGGTTCCCACCGATGACGCGAGTATGACCCGGCGCTCTTCAGCGCTGGAAACGATCCGCTCGCCCGGCACGGCGTACGAGACGTCAGTGGCGCCACTCATCACGGCCTCCTGTCGGCGATCCCGCGAGAGAGCCACGGCCAACCGCGAAGGACCTTCGTCCGTCCCCGCCGCCGACAATTACCCTCGCGCCCGCCATTCACTCATTGTCCTGCTGAGTCCAATGACCAATCTGCCGGTATCTTCCATTGGATTGTGAAAGGCGACCGCTCAAGAGCCCACTTGTAGTGGCAAGGGCTCGCGCCTCCGAAGACTCACCGTGCCCTTGCTCCCTCGGCCGCTCCCGCGCGGGTGAGCTCGACTGCGGTCAACCGTCGTGACAGACGTGTCTCGTCGATGCCCATCCACCGGGCGTCCATGCCACCGGAAACAGGCGGGGGGCAGCTAGAGCAGCGAACGGTTTGAACGCGATCTGATACCGCGTGCTTGCAGGCACAGGGGTTCGGCTCAAGGTCACACGAGCGTGATTGCGTCTCTGGCTACTCCGGCCGCCCGGAGGTTCAGGGTCCCCCTCGCCCCGCGCAGGGACTCCTGGCCGCGCTTGTCGCGGCGAACTCCTGGCCGCGTCCCGTCGCGGCCAGGAGCAGGGGCGTAAGATCGCGACGGCTCGGCCGGCGCGATCGAAGACGGGAGACGAGACCGCGGC
>JBGQLS010000240.1:0-9302 GCA_041500205.1 Anaeromyxobacteraceae bacterium
GTGCAGTTCCTGGGGATGGAGCGAGCGCTCTACCTCGCCGCCGACGAGCCAGACCGTTTCCTGCAACTGCTCGACTACGCCACGTCGGTGGGCAAGGCCTTCGGCCTCGCGCAGCTCGCGGCCGGAGCCCATCTCATCCTGGTCTTCGAGCCCGCGGCGTGCCCGGAGGTCGTGCCGCCCGGGCTGTTCCGCGAGATGATCGGCCCCCGGCTGGCGAGCCTGTTCGCGGCCTTCAAGGATGCCGGGGCGATGGGGAACTGGCTCCACATCGCGGGCCGTGCCGCGCCCATCCTCCCGCGCTATGCGGCGCTCGGCGTCGATATCGGCAACTTCGACTATTGCGTCGACCCGCAGGCGCTGCTGGCGGCCCTGGGCGACAGCCGGCTCTGTCTCGACGGCAACGTCAAGCCGCTGAGCTTCGTCACCGACAGCCCTGCGGACATCGAGCGCGAGGCCGGCCACCTGCTCCGCGTCTTCGACCGCCGTGGGGGCTTCATCCTCTCCTCGGGTTGCGAGATCCCGCCGGAGGCGCGCGAGCCCAACGTGGCCGCGCTGGTGCGAGCAGCGCACGCCTGGAAGCGGCCGACCTCATGACCCGCGAGGTGCGCCACATCGGGGTCCGACTCGAGGGCGAAGGGGACGACCAGGTACGCCACGTGTCCTTCGAGCCCGGCGAGCTGGGCGAGCCGGGCGCGAACCTCCGCCAGATCCTCGACCGGACGAGTGCGCGGGTGCGTACTGCCTGCGCTGGGATCGGCGCCTGCGGGCTGTGCCGCGTGCGCATCGACCAAGGCGCCGCCGGAGGCCCGACGGCCGCCGAGGTGCTGCATCTCGGCGAGGTAGCGGTGGCAGCCAGGACTCGTCTCGCCTGTCAGGTGATCCCGGGCGGCGACATGGACGTCACGGTGTTGCAACGGGCCCGGGCCTCGCCTTGGCGGGCGCCCAGCTCCGCCTCCTATCGAGCCGCCTACCCGCGCTCGTCGGACCGGGCCACGAAGGACGTCCCGCTGGGCGTCGCCGTGGACCTTGGAACGACACACATCACGGTGGCGACATGCGATGTCTCGAGCGGCCGTCACCTCGACTCGAGGTGGGGGCCCAATCCACAGGACCGCCTGGGCGCCGACGTCGTCGGCCGGCTCGACGCCGCCCGCTCACAGGTCGATGGGCAGCGCCTGCGGCGATTGGCCGTGGAGGCGATCGGGAGCGCCCTCTTCGACCTCTCGCAGGACTCCGGTATCGCCCTGTCCGGAGTGGGCCACGTCCGCGTCGTCGGCAACTCCGCCATGCTCATCCTGCTCTCCGGACGGTCTCCGGAGGCGGTGCTCGACCCCGGCCGGTGGCTTGGCCCCGTCGATTGTCGGCTCGACGACGTCGCCGACCTGGCGAAGGAGTGGTCCCTCTCCCCTCACGCCGCCATCGACCTCGTGCAGCCCCTGGGCGGCTTCGTCGGCTCCGACCTGATGGCAGGCGTCGTCCATTGCCGGCTGTTGGAGAGCGACGAGCCAGGGCTCCTCATCGACTTCGGAACCAATTCCGAGATCGCGCTCTGGGACGGCGAGCGGCTCTGGGCGACGGCCGCGGCCGGCGGCCCGGCATTCGAGGCGGCGGGGATCGCCTGCGGCCTGGGAGCCGAGCCCGGGGCCATCCACCATCTGTCCCGGTCGCCGGACGGCACGTGGCGCGGGGACACCCTGGAGTCGCTGCCGCCCCGCGGCGTCTGCGGGTCGGGCCTGGTCGACATGCTCGCCCTCCTGCTGGCCAGCGGCGAGATCGACGAACGTGGCCGCGTCCCCCGCGCACCGCTGAGCCTGGCGGTGGACGGCGCCGAGTTCGCCGTCAGCAAGGCCGACGTTGACGCGTTGCAGCGCGCCAAGGCCGCGGTCGCCGCCGGGACCGAAGTGCTCTGCCGCCGGGCCGGCGTGCGCTTCGATGAGCTCGGCACGGTCCATCTGGCGGGGAGCTTCGGCGAGCATCTCGACGTCGAGAATGCAATGCGAATTGGCCTGTTGCCGCCCATCCCCGCCTCGCGGGTGCGCCTGGCGGGCAACACGGCTCTGCACGGAGCCCTCGACCTCCTGCTCTCCCTCGAGGCCGAGGCGGCTCTCGAGCGGGCCAGGCGAGGGAGCACGCTCGTCAACCTCTCCATGGAGGACGAGTTCGAGGAGCTCTTCCTCGATCATCTCTACATCCGCCCGATGGTGGCGCAGGGTCAGGTCGGATGACCATCCCTCCCCGCCGCCTCGACCGCGAGTTCTGCGCGCAGGGCTTCATCCGCGCCGCGCAGTACTTCGCGAACATGCTGACGAGCGCCGACGTCCTGGCGGAGAGCCGCGAGCTCATCCGCAGCGCCTTCGCCCCCGACGTCGTTTGCTTGTGCCGGCACTCGTGTGAGGTCTGCGCCCTCCCGGCGGAAGACCGTGAGGTCATGCGCCCGGCGGTCGACCAGGTCCTCGAGACCGGGCTCATGGCGCTGGAGACCTTCGGCGGCGCATCGCCGGGGACCTGCGCCGTCCTCCCCGTCAACGTGCGCGGCCGCACCGAGGCGGCGCTGCTCATCGGCTATGTGGGCGAGAGCGCGGTGCCCTCCCACGCCCTCGAAGCACTGCTCGGCGTGGCGGGAATGATCGGCGCCACGCTGGCGCGCCAGCGAGCCGACGGAGAGCTGGTGCTCCTCGCACAGGAGCGGGCGGCGCGAGCCGTCGCCGAGGTGACGGAGGGGAGGTCCCGCCTCCTCTCGGAGGTGAGCAACGCGCTGTTCACCTCGTTCGAATACGAGGTGACGCTCTCGCGCGTGGCACGACTCCTCGTCCCGCAGCTCGCCGACTGGTGTGCGGTCGAGCTGTGTGATCGCGAGCTCGGGGAGGACGAGCCGGCGCGCTGCGTTCCGGGGGCGAACCCGGTCACTGGCCTGCGCGCGGTCGCCGTCGCCCACGCCGACCCCTCGAAGCGCGAGCTGGCCTCGCGCCTCCTCGCGCGCTCCGGCCCGAGCTCGCTGCCGGCCCGCGTGACGGCGACGGGCCTGCCCGAGCTCCATGCCGACCTCGCGGACGCGTCGCTCGCGGCGTGGGCTCGCGACGCCGCGCACTTCCAGGTCGCGCGCGAGCTCGGGATCGCGTCGGCGATGATCGTGCCGATGTCGGCTCCTGGCGGCGTGTACGGCGCGATGACCCTCGCCGCCTCGCACTCCGATCGGCGCTACGGAGCCGAAGACCTGGCGCTGGCCGAGGAGATCGGGCGCCGCGCCGGGACGGCCATGGAGAACGCTCGCCTGTACGCCCAGGCGCAGCAAGCCATCGCCGTGCGAGACCAGTTCCTGGCCATCGCCTCTCACGAGCTCAAGACGCCGCTCACCGCCCTCATGCTCGTGATCGCGGGCATCGAGCGGTCGCTCGACAAGCTCCCGGGCTCCCCTGGGGCCCTGAGGACGAAGCTCGCCGCGGTGTCTCGGCAAGGGCGTCGCCTCAACCAGCTCGTGAGCAACCTGCTCGACGTCTCTCGCATTCAGGCCGGCCGCCTCCACGTTTCGATCGAGCAGGTGGACCTCTGCGCCGTGGTGCGAGACGTGGTCGACCGCCATGAGCAAGAGGCGACGGGCGCGGGCTGCCCCCTGGAGGTGGTGACCCGCGAACCGATCACCGGCGCCTGGGACCAGAGCCGCGTCGATCAGGTCGTGAGCAACCTCCTGTCGAATGCCATCAAGTACGGCGCCGGCAAGCCCGTCTCCGTCGTGGCAGAGGCGAGCGGTGACACGGCTCGCTTCTCCGTCGCGGACCAAGGGATCGGCATCGCCCCGGAGGACCAGGAGCGCATCTTCCAGCGCTTCGAACGGGCCGTCACGAGCACCGGGTTCGCGGGAATGGGCCTCGGCCTCTGGATATCCCGCGAGATCGTCACGCGGCTCGGCGGATCGATCCGCGTCGAGAGCCGCCTCGGCGAGGGCTCCCGGTTCACCGTGGAGCTCCCCATGCGCCCGCGCCCGACGACACAGACCTGAGTCGCCGGGGGCGCAGGCCGCCCCCGCCCCGCCGGGCAAAGCCCATCGGGGCCCCACCCCGGCCACGCAGAGCGATCACATTCTTCGACAGGTCTTGAGGACGACTCTACAGCGCCGCGGGCGGCACCCGCCGCGCCTGCATGATGAGCCGCGTGCGCAGTTCGAAGAGCCCCTTCTCGAGGCCCACCGGGTACTGGTGCGCGTTCACGAAGCGCTTCACACCGGCGTGGAGCTTCCCCACCTCCTCCATCGTGCGCTGGCGCGAGGCCGCGAGCTGGGGGCGCTGGTAGACGAGCTTCCCGCCGCGGAAGACCGGGACGAGCAGGTCCTCACCGAGCGCGTCGGCCGGGATCGCGCGGCGACGGGTGTGGTCGAGCGGGTCCACGATGACGCTCGGCACGGGCAGCCCGGAGATCTCGTCGTAGATGCAGTCCGCGACGTTGCCAGCGTCGGTGTGGAACCGCCTCACCTGGAGCAGCCCGGGCACGCTCGTCTTGGCGGCCACCTCCGACAGCTTCACGCGATACGACCATGGACCACCCGGCTGGCGCACCGCCGTGAGCTTGTAGACGCCGCCCAGCGCGGCATCCCCGCTGCCGGTGACGAGCCTCGTGCCGACGCCCCACACCGCGATCCGCGCACCCTGCTCCTTCAAACTTTCGATGATCCTCTCGTCGAGCTCGTTCGAGCCGATGATGGCGGTGCGCTCGAGCCCGGCCGCGTCGAGCAGGCGCCGCGCCTCCTGCGAGAGCCAGGCGAGGTCGCCCGAATCGAGCCGGATCCCGGCCAGCTCGGCGCCCTGGGTGCGCAGCCAGCGCGCCGTCTCGATGGCGTGCTTCACGCCTTCCAGCGTGCCGTACGTGTCGACGAGGAGCACGCAGTTCCCCGGCATGGCCTCGGCGTAGGCCCGGAAGGCCTCGCGCTCGTCGTCGAAGAGCATCACCCAGGAGTGCGCGTGCGTGCCCTTCACGGGGATGCCGAAGAGCTTGCCCGCCAGGACGTTCGACGTCGCAGCGCAGCCGCCGAGGTACGCGGCGCGCGAGGCGGAGAGGCCCCCGTCGAAGCCCTGCGCGCGCCGGAGACCGAACTCGAGCACCGGGTCCCCTCGCGCGGCGAGGCAGACGCGGGCGGCCTTGGTCGCGATGAGCGTCTGGAAGTTGAGCAGCGTGAGGAGCGGCGTCTCGAGCAGCATGCAGGGGATGACCGGTCCCTTCACACGAAGTACTGGTTCCCAGGGGAACACCGCCGTGCCCTCCGGCACGGCATCCACGTCGATGGCGAGCTCGAGTCGGCGCAGGTGATCGAGGAAGCCCGCCTCGAAGAGCGGCTCGCCGCGAGCGTCCTGCTGGGCCGCCAGATAGCCCAGGTCCGACTCGTCGAACCGGTAGCCGGTGACGTGGTCGATGATGGGATCGAGGCCGGCGGCGATCGTGAACCCGCCGTCGAAAGGGTTCCTGCGGAAGGAGAGGGTGAAGACCGCCTCCTGCTCGGCGATACCGCTCCTCCAGGCCGCGGCGGCCATGGTGATCTGGTACAGGTCCGTGAGGAGGGCGAGCGACGGGCGGTAGAGCTGGGAGGGAATGGCCATGTGGGTGATGTTCTCTAGCCTGCCGATGATCCTCGGGGCGGGGTAACGTCGGGGATATCCTACTCCGCGGCATCCCGGCGCACCGGCGGTCACCTTTCCGCTCATCTCCGGCGAGCGGCGCCTCGGACGTCGCGAGCGGCGTGCGTAGAATGCTCCGTGCCGTTCTGGACCCGCAAGCCCAAGACACGCTCCGAGCTCGTCGCCGCGGCCGACGGCGCACGGGCGAAGGGGCGGCTCAAGGCGGCGGTGGCCGGATACCGCAAGGTCCTCGCCGAGCACGGACCCGGGGATCCGCACGTCCACGGGAAGCTCGCGCCGCTCCTCGCTCGGCTCGAGGACGGCGACGGCGCACGGGCCAGCTTCCGCTGCGCCGCCGAGGGCCACATGCGGGCGGGCTTCCTGGACCGGGCGCTCGCGGTCTACGTACAGGCGAGCGGCGCCTTCCCGCTCGAGCCGGACTTTCACTCCGAGGCGGCGCGCATCCACCTCGTCCGCGGGCGGCGCGCCGACGCCGCGATCGTGCTCGCTACGGGTGGCCGAGCCCTGGGGCGTGCCCGCCGTGGCGAAGCGATCGAGATGCTCCGCGGAGCGCTCGTCATCCATCCTGGGCAGCTCGAGGCGACGCTCGCCCTCGCCCCGCTCCTCCGCGAGGAGGGCCGGCGCGCCGAGGCGCGCGAGCTGCTCGAGAGCGTTCTACCCGGACTGCGCGGCGCGGCTCTGCGGCGCGTGCGCTGGGCGATCTTCCGCGTCGCACCGGGCTTCCGCACCGGCTGGCGGTGGCTGCGGACGCTGACGGAAAGCCGATGGGGCGCGGGGCCGCGAATCCATGGAATCGCGGCCCCTGCACCCAATGCCGCCCTGCCTACTTCAGCCCGCCCTTCACGAAGGCAGCGAGCGACTTGATCTGCTCGTCGGTCAGCTTGCCCTTGTAGGAGACCATCTTGGGCGGCTTGCCCTCCTCGATCACCTTCGCGATGGCGGCCTCGCTCTCGCCCAGAGCGGTGAGGTCCTTGGCACCGAGCTTCTTGCCCATGTTGGTCTGCCCCTTGCCGTCCGGGCCGTGGCAGCCCGCGCACTTCGACGCGAAGAGGGCCTTGGCGTCGTCAGCGCGCGCGGGCGCGGCGAGACCGAGGGCGAAGCAGACTGCGAGGGCGAGGGTCACGCGCTTCATGAGTCTCTCCTTGTGAACGTGGTGTCGCTTCAGGGAACGGCGGCCGGCGCCGCGGTCGCGGGCTGCTCCGCCCGCGCCTTGGACTGGAAGGTGCCGGTCATGATGGGCACAGCGATCTTCACGAGCAACGTGAAGACGAGGAACCCGACACCGAACACGCCAGCGGCGATGGACCATTCGGTGGCGGTGGGAGCGTACTCATAGATCTCGCCGAGGGTATCCGGCGTCATGCCCGGGATGACAAGCCCCATACCCTTTTCGATGTAGCAGCCCGACCAGATGAGCAGGCTGCCCAGGTTCAGCGTGAGGAAGCTCTTGCGGGTTCTCGGGACGAGGAAGAGCAGGAACGAGATCGTGTTGCAGGCGAGCGCGAGCCACGCGTAGGGCACGAGCGTCTTGTGCTCGCCGATCCCGCTCCACAGGTACTGGGTGTAGAGCAGATGCTCGGTCGCGGAGTAGTACTCCTTGAAGATCTCGGCGCCCAGGAGGAACAGGTTGATGAACATCGCGTAGGACATCAGCTCCGCGATCTTGAAGATGGCCTCGTCCTTGATGTCGATCTTGTTCGTCTTCCGCAGGATCTGGAAGAGGATGATCATCACCGCCGGGCCCGAGCAGAAGGCCGATGCGATGAAGCGCGGCGCCAGGATCGACGCGTTCCAGTATGGCCGCGCCGCCATGCCGTTGTAGAGGAACGCGGTCACGGTGTGGATCGACACCGCCGCCGGGATCGAGGCGAGCACCAGCGGGATGATGATCTTCTTGTTGTAGTGCTCCCCGCGGTAGCCCTTGTAGAGGATGTGGACGACCACGGTCAGGTTGAGCGCCAGGTAGCCGTTCAGCACCAGGGCGTCCCAGGTCAGCATCGAGCGGGGCCAGTTGGGTGAGCCGATGAACGGCATGATGTGCAGGAACCGGTCCGGCCGCCCCATGTCCACCAGGATGAAGAGGAGGCACATGGTGATGGCCGAGATGGCGAGCAGCTCGCCCAGGATCACGACCTCCTTGATGGGCCCCCAGTGGTACACGTAGGCCGGGATGACGAGCAGCACGGCTGCCGCCGCCACCCCCACCAAGAACGTGAAGTTGCCGACGTAGAAGGCCCAGCTCACCTGGTCGCGCATGTTGGTGGCGATGAGGCCGACCCGGTACTGGTGCGCGTAGGCGAGGAGGCCGACGAGGATGGCGATGGCCAGCGCGCCCAGCCACGCGAAGTAGGCGCGGCTGCCGCGAGCCACCAGGCGCGCGCAACCGCGGAGGAAGTCGAGGATCCCGCTCATGGTCTTCGCGCTCCGTCTACGTCGCGTAGAAGTAGTAGAAGTGGGGCTGCGTCGCGAGATCCTCCTTGAACACGAAGACGCGCTTCGTCTCCATGACGCGGCGGATCTCGCTCTGCGGGTCGAGGAGGTTCCCGAACTTGCGCGCGCCGACCGGGCACACCTCGACGCAAGCCGGGTAACGGCCCACCCGCGTCCGCTGCACGCAGAAGGTGCACTTCTCGACGACGCCCTTGGGGCGAGGCCGGTTCCCGAGGTAGTGCGTGACCGGGTTCATCTCCTCCTTCGGCAGGTCCGGCTCGGCCCAGTTGAAATGGCGTGCGCCGTAGGGGCAGGCCGACATGCAGCAGCGGCAGCCGATGCACCAGTCGTAGTCGATGACAACGATGCCGTCGGCCTCCTTCCACGTCGCCTGCGTCGGGCAGACCTTCACGCACGGCGGATTGCGGCACTGCTGGCACTGCACCGGCATGTAGAACTTGCCTGGCCGCGGCACCTCGTCGGCGTCGTAGTAGATCTCGCTGTGGGCGAGGTCCACGCCGTGCGCCTTCTCCATCTCGAGCACGCGGATCCAGTGGATCTGTGGGTTCGAGCGGCTCTGGTTGTTCTCCTTGACGCACGCGTAGACGCAGCGGCGGCAGCCCACGCAGCGCGACAGGTCGAGCCCGTAGCCGAACTCAACCCCGGCGCGGGCTGCCACGCCGGACACGGTCACCTTCTTGCCGTACTTCTCCGAGTTCTTCTTCTCGACCTTGGCGAGCACGCGCGCGACGTTTTCCTTCGACAGCTCGCGGAAGCTCTTGCGGAAGAACTCCTCGAGGTCACCGCCGGCGCACCCGCCGATCGCGGCCAGGGCCGCGCCGGCCGCGGCCGTGCGCAGGAAGGCGCGGCGCTCGGGATCGACCGTCCCGTCGACCTTGAGGTCCGGGGCGAGGTCGATCGGTCCGGCCGGTGGCTGCGCGTCCCCGAGGACGGCGAGGCTCATCTTCGGGCCGCTCATCGGTGCATCTCCTCGGGACGGTGGGGCCGCGGCTCGGGCTTGAGCGGCTTGAACTTGGGTGAGTGCGGGTTGTGACAGTTCACGCAAAGAAAATAGGTCTTCTGCCCGTCCCACATCCCGGTGCGCTAGCCGTGGACGCCCGCGCGCCAGTCGCGGAACTTGTCGCCGTGGCACTGGCCGCACAGGCGGTACGACTCGGTGAACGGGACCGGGTCGCCGTTCGAGAGGTGCAGGACGTCGCGGTTCTCGTTGGAGTGGCAGTCGAGGCA
>JBGQLS010000241.1:0-9298 GCA_041500205.1 Anaeromyxobacteraceae bacterium
GGTGAGCGAGTTGTCGCCGGCGTTCATCGAGTTCTGGACTGCGTTGGAGATGACGAGCAGGAGGATGAGGTCGGAGCTCGTCATCTGCGCCAGCTCGCGCCGGCCCGCCACGCGCAGCGCGACGAGGAGGAAGCCGTAGACAACAGCGGCTCTGACGATCAGCGCGGCGACGGACGCTTCGGGAACGAGGAGGTGGCCCATCCGCGTAGTGTAGCGCGCGCCTGAGCGCCCACAGGCGTGGCTCAGCTGATCGCGTACCGCAGGAACAGGAAGTCACCGCTGCGCCGCACCGATAGCAGCCGGCCACGCAACGTGCCAGGGCGGAAGAACCGTCCCTCGACGAGCGCGAGCGTTGCGGGCTCGGCCGTTCGGCCGACGAAGATGGGCGCACGCGTGAGGAAGAGCTCATCCACGGCGCCCTCGGCGAGAAAGCGAGCTGTCGAGGTGGGTCCGCTCTCGAGAAGGACGAGAGCCCCGGGCCCGAGCTCTGCTGCCTCGAGCACCCCTGCCATGGAGATCCACCCAGCTCCTGGCTCCGGGACCACGACCCGGACCGAGGAGCGCTGTGCACCGAGCCGCGCAGCCCCGGCGGCGGTGGTGACCACGACGGACGGCGCCGCGCCCGAGAACACGGCGAGCGAGAGATCGAGGTCGCCGCTCCCGGAGACCACCACCTGCAGCGGTGCCGCGGTCTTTCCCTGCGCGGCGCGGAGCCGGGCGTACGGTCCCGCCAGCTCGGGACAGATGCGCTCGCCCGTCCAGACGTGGTCGCCCTCGGCGCGGAGGTTCCCGGCGCCGATGACCACTCCGTCAGCGACGGCGCGCAGAAGCCCCATGATGGCGCGATCCTGCGCATTCCCGCCGCTGATCTCGGCGCCGACGCCCCGAGGTGGATCGACGGCGACGACCCCGTCGACACTCGCGACGAAGTTTGCGAAGACGTGCGGGCGGTCTGGCCGCGATGTCATCCGCAGCGGGCCGTAGATCGCGAGGAGCTCGGGGGGGAGCGGGAGAAGCTCGCCGGACGTTTCATCGAAGAGCGGCGCGAGCGGTTCCATGGTCCCAATATGACGCTCCGGCCGTCCGTGAGTGAATCGGGGCCCCTGGCAGGATCCGGAGACTCCCTCGCGGCTCTCACCGCCGCCGTCGAGAACCTGCTGAACCAGAGGCCAGCCGCGTACCCGCCACATCACCGCACGATGCCTCGCACGACGGCTCGCAGGTTGGCCGAGTCGAACGGCTTCTCGATGCGTTGATTCGGCACCGTGTCCAGGAAGTGCCTTGCCGTTGCGTTGAAGGCCCCACCCGTGAGCAGGACCATGCGGTCCGCCTGATCCCGCGCCACGCTCATGAGCGCTGCGTGAAGGTCCATGCCGGTCATCCTCGGCATCAGCAGATCGCAGAGTATGACGTCGAAGCGGTCTCCGCGAGCGATGCGATCCCGCGCTTCCTGTGCGTCCGTGAGCACGACGACCTCGTGCTCGGACGTCAGCACTCGACGGATACAGTTACCGACGGGAGGTTCATCGTCGACGACGAGAACCTTCCCTCGGCGTCCCTGCTGCTCGGGAAGTGCCGGCGGTGGGCCCTCGCCTTCCACCGCGCGTGACGGCGGCAGTGTCACGCGGAAGGCGGTCCCCTCGTTGAGCCGGCTCTCGACGGTGATCTCGCCGCCGAGCGATGCGACGATGTTGTGGCAGATGGAAAGGCCCAGGCCCGTGCCGACTCCGACGGGCTTCGTCGTGAAGAAAGGCTCGAAGATGCGCCCAAGGACATCGTGAGGGATGCCCGACCCCGTGTCGCGCACCTCCACGACGGCGCGCCCCTGATCGTCAGTCCGGGTCACGACACGGATCTCGTTGTGGTGGAACTGGCCTTCGGGAATGGCCTGGGCCGCGTTGATGAGAAGGTTCAGGAAGACCTGTCCGAGGCGCGTCTCGTTGGCCAGGACGGGCGGGATCGGTCCGAGGTCCTTCACGAGCCGCGCCCGGTACTTGATCTGGTTGAACGCCATGCTGATGGACGACTCGATGACCGGCACCACATCGATGCTGCCCTGGCGTTTCTCGTCCGCTCGGGAGAAGGTCTTGAGGTCGCGCACGACGTGCTTCACTCGCTCGGCGCCCACGCGGACCTCACCGAGGGCCTCATTCACCTCGTCCCACCGCTCGCCAGGCACCCGCTGCTCGATTTCCTTCAGCGCATTCTCGGTGAAGTCGAGGGAGGCAAGGACGTAGGTGAGTGGGTTGTTGATCTCATGGGCTACGCCGGCGGCCAGCGTTCCAACAGAGACCATTCGGTCGGCCTGCATGAGCTGCGATGCCAGCTCCTCGCGCCGCTCGGCATCGCGCTTGTCGACGAAGGCCTCGACGCAGTCCGTGATTGCCAGGTCGAGACCGGCGTTGAGGCGAGCAAGCTCGGGAACGCGCTCCGCGGTGCGTTCGATCCCGGACCATTCCTGTAGAGCCCCTTCGGCGTCGAGCAAGACCTGCAGGATGGTCGCCCGCAACAACCTGAACTCGTGAATGAGCTGGGCGAGTTGAAACGAGTGGTCCAGTCGCTGGGCAGCGTGCCGGGCTGCGGCGGCGCGCATCCTCGGCGTGCCTGGCACCTCGCCCTGTTCCAGCCAGGCTGCGAGTTCGTCCAGGAACACCGGGAGGTGATCCCGCAGCGCCGAGTCCGCCAGCATGATCTCGCGCGGCTCGCTCGCCACGAGCGCCTGCCACTCGCGCAAGATCTCGTCGCGACGCTCGCGAAGAAATGCGTGCAGCACCAAAGGCATCCCGAGTTTGCCCCCGCCGGATGGCGCTTTCTTCCGACCGCGATATTACACTCTCTCCGGCTTTCGTCGATGACCGGGTGGCTCGAAGGCCGTGGCCCGTCCGCCGTCCCCCCCCCCATACACCCGGGTCGCTGCCCCTCCTGGAAGCCTGCAAAGAAGTGGCCGGGCCAGGAAAGGAGCCACGGAGGCCAGATCGTTGGCCCTGCGAGCACATCGACCGCTGCCCGGCCTCGAACGTCCGGCCTTCACCTTCGAGGCCCACTTCTCTGCGCGCCCCCCGCTGGCGGCCGGAACCGAAACAGAATCGCACAGGAGGTCGAGAAGAAGGAGCTCGGTCTCTTCCCGCGCCGTGAGCGAGACCGCGCGCTCGGCCGTGAAGCCGGCGCCGTCACCGGTGGTCAGGACGATGTCGCCGGGGGGGCGCCTCTCCCTGCACGACATGGAGCCACGCGCTTCGCCCCTGCGAGAGCTCGTGGACCACGTGCTGCCCAGTTTATCGAGACGGTCATGTGCAGTTACCGGTGATCCTGGCCGCGCTCTTCGTTCCTGTTCTCCCGGCCCTTGTCTTGTGGTGCAGCTCTGTTCTCCCGGCCCTTGTCTTGCGGTGCAGCCCTGTTCTCCCGGCTCTTGTCTTGGGGTGCGGCTCTGTTCTCCCGGCCCTTCTCTTGCGGTGCAGCCCTGTTCTCCCGGCCCTTGTCTTGGGGTGCGGCTCTGTTCTCCCGGCTCTTCTCTTGCGGTGCAGCCCTGTTCTCCCGACCTTGGTCTTGCGGTGCAGCCCTGTCTTCCCGACCCCTGTCTTGCGATGCAGCGTTTCCCCGGCTTCTGTCTTGCCGTTCAGTTTCGGGGCGTTGCGTTTGCGGCGGCGGTGGCACGGGTTGCGTCTGATGCGGCGGCGAGGGTTGCGCCTGCTGCACGGGCTGCGGCTGCATGGGATGCGGCTGTTGGCGTTGCTGATTCGGCTGCGCACGCTCCTCTTGAGTCGAGGATCGCTGCGGGACGGGTGCTTGCCGCTGCGGCTCGGCGCGCGAGCCGGCCGGGGGGGCGTGCCGTTCAAACTGGCGCTGCGTCACGGCCTCATGCGGCTGGTAGCGGTAATTCTCGGATCGAATGGAATGTTGCTGCTCTGTCGCGCGAGGATAGCGCTCCCCCGAATACTGGCGCTGATAGACCGGCAACGGTGCGGCAGGTGGGGCGGAGCGGCGGTCCCACCTGTCCCATCCGCCTCGGCGCTCTTCCCAGCCGCGGCCCCAGTGCTCACCCCACCTTGGCGGCGCGTCGGCGCTCCAGCCGCGAAAATACACCGGAGGCTGGCGGTAGTAGCGCACCGGAACGCGCAGCACGAACAGCGGCACGTACTCGGGTTCCGTCAACTGCCACGGTCCGTTATACCAGCTGCTCGCATACCACTCGTCTCCCCGGTACACCCAGTACAGGCCGTCGTAGAAGAAGTAATTCGAATCCGCTCGAGGGTCGTAATAGACGGGGTAGTCAGGCACCAGGACGAGCTCCGGATACGTCGGAACGTTGATACCGATGTCGACGTCGACTCGGATCTGGGCGTGGGCAGAGGTTATCGGGCAAAGCAGCATCGACGATGCAATGAGCAGGGCGATCTTCTTGGCTACCATTTTACGCTCCCCGTTTCTCAAGACTTGTCCTTCTCGGCTCGCGCCTATGGGGCAGGGGCGGCGTCAGCACGCGTTCCTGCGGACAATCAGATTGTTCGATCTCGTCCGTATGCTGCGCCGTGCTCCCTTTCTTGGGTTAGCGTGTTCAACGCGTTCGGGGCCCGCCGGCCGCGACCCTACCCGCGGCACCTGGCTAAAGCATCTTCCGAGCCACTGAGTCACCGGGGGCGCAGGCGGCCCCCGCCCCGCCGGGCAAGCCCGTCGGGGCCCCACCCTCGCCCAACGGCCGGGCGATCCATTTTTTGACAGGTCTTGAGTCCTCGGGGGCTGCGGTCAGCTTGGGGCGGCGTCGGCGTGGGATTCCCCCCTGGCCCTACCACAGCCTTGGCGCGACGGGCACGACGGATGCAACTCGGGCTGACGGCTACGACGCCGCGCCTTCACAGCGGGCGCTCGCCCGAGTGGCGTATCGCCAGACCAGCCTCACAGAGGAAATCAAACAAATGACGAAGCTCACGCTGACCATGATCACCGCCGCGGGTCTCACGCTGTCGGGGACCGCCATCCTGGGGTGCGGCTCCACCAGGACCCACGAGAGCGCCGGTGAGTACATCGACAACTCGGTCATCACGACGAAGGTGAAGGCGGCAATCCTCGATGAGCCGTCACTGAAGTCGTTCCAGATCAGCGTCAAGACCTACAAGGACATCGTCCAGCTGAGCGGCTTCGTTGACTCGGCGCAGAGCGTGCGGCGAGCCGGAGAGGTTGCCGCTGGCGTTCAGGGCGTCTCCAGCGTCAAGAACGACCTGATCGTGAAGTAGCGCCGAGCCCTCGCGCGGCGAGCGCCGTTGCACAGCGGCCCGGAGCTGCAAGTGGGGTGAGGGGTCAGAGCATTGCCCCCTCGCCCCCAGCGGGGGAGAGGGCCGGGGTGAGGGGGCCAGGCCGGCCAGGGCCACGTTCACCTTTCAAGGCATCTCGAAGCCGACCTTGCCGACGATCCCGTAGTCGGGCGAGCCGATGTCTCCGTTCGAGGTCGGCCAGCGCACGAGCCCGGTGACGCCGAGGCGCACGGGCAGCACGGCAACGCGGAAGCTCACCCCCGGGCGCAAGCCAATGAACGTTGCGCCATTCGAGGAGAACATGTCTCCGAAATCGCGCGCCCGCCGACCCACCTCGCCGAGCAACTCCAGCCTGATCATCATCAGCTCCGGCAGGAAGCCCGCCACGATGGACCCCGCCCAGGGCTGGGCGCTCCCGCTCACCGTCTTGTCGACCGCGACGCCCACTCCGAGGCCCGCCAGGTCGAGCAGTACGTCTCCGCCCACGATAGCGGTGCCCTCGCTGCCGTTGATCGCGTTCGCGACCTGCTGGGCGGGGTTGTGAAGCTCGAGGTGTTGCCACCCGGCGAAGCCCTCGACGTTGAGTGAGAAGAGGTCGGCTCGAGCGGCCGGCGCAGCCACGAGGGCGGTGAGAGTGACGAGGGTGCGAAGAGCGGTGGGCGACATGGATTCTCCTGGTATGGCGGCTTGTCGGCGGGAGTCACACGCACTGAAGGTCCTGGCATCGTAGCTACGCCAGCCCGAGATTGCACGCGTCGTGCCCGTCCGTGCCAGGCGTAAGGGCGCTGCGCCTCGTCCCGGCGCGCGGCCCAGGCAAAGCCGTGGGCCGTTCGCGAACGTTCACGAACGCTCCGCGCCGTCAGGACCGCACGCGCGCAGCTGGGGATGGCTGCGACCCCTCGGGCCACTGACCGTCGCGCCGCGCGACGATACCCAGCCTCACCGATGCTCGCGAGGCTCCTCCGAGCTCGCTCGGCCGCCGCTCGGCGGCACCCGCTCGGCGGCGGCCATCGCCGAGAGCTTCGCCACCACGTGGTCCGCGATCCGCGTCACGCCGGTCCGCAGCGCGTGGGACAGCGCCTCGGCAACGGCGCGCCCCCGATCCTGCTCGGGCGCGGCCCGGACCGGCTCTTCGACCGTGACCGTCTCCTCCAGGCGTCCGACCCGCTCGTCGTAGAGGACGAAGTGGGCCACCAGGCGTGCTCGGTGGTTCGAGGGGACCTGCACCTCCTCGAACGACGCGAGCTCGACCTCGAGCGTGGGGGCCGCTCCCGAGATCACGTGGACCAGGCCGCGCTCCTGGAACAGCTCCCCGGAGAGCGCGCGGCGCAGGTAGATCTCCGGACGCTCCGTCCAGCGCCGGTCGTCGCGATACCGGATCTCCTGCTCCGAGCTCCTGACCACCATCCGTTCTCGCAGGTGAGACCAGGCGCTCACGCGGCCGAGGCGGAGCCGGAGGTCGGCAACGGCGGGCGCCGAGGCGGGCGCGTCGAGCGGGTACTCGGGTGTGAAGTAGCGAGGGAGCAGCGGGTCGCCCTTGCCGAGGAGCGCGCACCCAGCGAGCGCGCTGCCCACGCACGCGCACGCGACCCAGCGTGAGACGAGCCGCATCATTTCTCGGCCTTCGTCCTTCCTTTGACGAGCATGTCCGGGTCTCGCTCGAGGGCGTCGACCAGCGCGCGGATCGCCACCCCCGCCGCGCGCAGATCGGCGAGCGTATCCTCGAGCCCCGGCCCGAGGCCCTTCGCCTCGGCTGCCACGTCGCCCATCGAGTCCGACGCCCGCTGCACGCTCGCGAGGAGCCCGCGATCTCCATCCATGGCGTCCAGCAGTCGGTGCGCCTTGGTCATCGCCACGTTGAAGCTGCTCAGCGCCGCCTTGGCCCCGCCCGAGAGCTCGCTGACCTTCATCTGATCGAGCTTCCGCTCGAAGATGGCCAGGGTCCGGTTGACGCCCGAGAAGGTCGCCGCCGCCTTGTTGGGCAGGTTCCCGGCGCGCACCTCGACCAGGAGCTGGTTGACCTGCTCGAGCGCCTTTCCGGCCTCTCGGGCGAGGTCAGGGAGCTGATCCACGGCGCGATAGACCGCGTCCATGGTGGAGGGCATGGATGGGATGGAGTTCTCCGGGACCGGGAACGGCAGCTCGGGAGGGGGATGCTTGGCGGCGTCGAAGAAATCGATCTGGAGGTACTTGCTCCCCGTGAACCCGGTCGAGCCGATCTGGACGCGAAGCTCGGGGGGGACGCTGATCTTGATCTTCTTGCCCTCACCGGACGCGATCCCGAGCCGCTTCAGCGCTGACACGCCGAGCTGGTAGGTGATCTCGACGTGGCGGCGATCCGGGGCGACGTCGATCGACGAGACCGAGCCGATCTTGACGCCCCGGAAGCTGACCGGCGACCCGTCCTCGAGCCCGGTGACGCCCTCGTCGAAATAGGACTGGTAGCTGACGGTCTCTCGCTGGAGCGTCCGCGCGGCGAGGAACGCCAGCGCTCCCAGGCCGACGAGCACCGTGCCCCCCACGAACAGGCCCAGCTTCCAGTGATTGGTCGGCGCGCTCATCGGGCCTCCGCGGCCGTGCGGTTGAAGAACGAGCGCACGCGCGGATCCTGGGTCGCGTCCCTGAGCTCGCGGGGATCGCCGGCGGCGATGATGGACTTGCTGGCCCGGTCGAGCATGATGCACCGCTTGGCGATCTTGAAGATGCTCTCGAGGTCATGGGTGACGATGACCAGCGTCAGGCCCAGGATCGCATTCAGGCTCAGGAGCAGCTCGTCGAGCTCGGCGGCGGTGGCCGGATCGAGCCCTGCCGAAGGCTCGTCGAGGAACATCAAGCTCGGCTCGAGCGCCATCGCCCGCGCGATCGCGGCGCGCTTCTTCATTCCGCCGGAGAGCTCCGCGGGCATCTTGTCCTCGGCCTTCTGGAGGCCGACCAGGCGCAGTTTCGCCGTGACGATCGCGGCGATCGCTTCCTCCGGCAGGTCCGTCCACTCCCGGAGCTGGAGCGCCACGTTCTCTCCCACGGTCATGGAGCCGAGCAGCGCGCCCGACTGGAACATCACGCCGAACGGCGGCCGGCCGGCCTCGAGGTGGCCTGGGCTCGCCCCATCGATGGCGATGGAGCCGGCGAGGGGGGTCTCGAGCCCGACCAGGTAGCGGAGGAGGGTCGACTTCCCGCTGCCGCTTCCGCCGAGGATGGCGAAGATCTCGCCCCGCATGATCTGGAAGGCGGCGCCTTCCTGGATGATCGCGTCGTCCCACCCGATGGTCAGGCCGACGACCTCGATGAGCGCCGCGCTCATAACCCCACCTTCCGGAAGAGGACGGTGAAGAAGGCGTCGACGAGGATCAGCGTGAACAGCGTGACCACCACCGACGAGGTGGTCCTGCGCCCGACGCCCTCGGCGCCGCCCGTGGTGGCCAACCCCTGCTGGCAGGAGACGAGCGCGATCGCGAGGGCGAACCCCACGCTCTTGACGAGCCCGGAGCCCACGTCGCCCAGTGAGACCGCCCTGACGGTCTCGTTCAGGTAGCCGGTCATCGTGAGACCCAGGTTGGCCGTCCCGACGACCAGTCCGCCGAGCATGCCCGCGCCGTCCGCGAGCAAGGTCAGGAGCGGCAGGACCAGGATCAAGGCGAGCGCCCGCGGCACGACCAGGAAGCGCATGGGCGCGAACCCCATCGTGCGCAGGGCGTCGATCTCCTCGTTGACGCTCATCGACCCGAGCTCGGCTGCGAAGGCGGCGCCGGAGCGGCCGCAGAGGACGATCGCGGTCATGAGAGGGCCGAGCTCGCGCGTGACCGTGATGCCGATCATGTCGGCCACGAGGAGGTTGGCGCCGAACCGCTCGAGCTGCCGGGAGGCTTGATAGGCCATTCCCAGCCCCACCAGGAAGTTGATCAGCACGACGATCGGGACCGCGTCGGCGCCGTTGCGCTCCATGGTAGGCGCGAGCTCCCGCCAGTTCACCGTCCGCGGCGCGCGGATGGCGCCCAGGCCGCTCGTCACCATCTGGCCGAAGAATGCGAGCACGAGCTGGATCTCGATCA
>JBGQLS010000242.1:0-9275 GCA_041500205.1 Anaeromyxobacteraceae bacterium
CCCGACCGGTCGTTAACCGGCACCCTGCCCTGTGGTGCTCGGACTTTCCTCGGCGGCTCCAGCCCTGCAAGCCGACGCGTTCGCCCGAGCGGCTCCGGCCGCGTCAACATAACACGGGCTGCGCTGCACGGCTTGAGAGTCTCGCCTCGGCGGAGGGGACTCGGCAATCAGGCGAGGTGCGTGCCAGGGAGCCAGGAGCGAGCGAGAGAGCACCGGGGCCGCACTCGTAGGGCGAGCGTGCCGGCACGAGCCCACGCGGCGCGGCCCCGCGTCGTGGGCCGCCGCTACAGCCTCTCGTCGATGGCGCGGTTCGACATCTCGTCCGCGGCGGTGTTCTGCTCGCGGGGGATGTACGCCACGTGCACTTCGGGAAACGCCTTGAGCAAGGCTCGCGCCTCGTCGTGGAGCGGCTTCAGATGCTCGGCCTTGACCGCATAGTCGCCGGCGATCTGCTTCACCATGAGCTCCGAGTCGGAGAAGACGTCGAGCTCCTTGATGCCCATCGCCTTGGCCCGCTTGAGGCCCAGGATCAGCCCGGTATACTCGGCCACGTTGTTCGTGCTCTCACCCAGGAACTTGCCGATCTTGGCCATGATGTGGCCTGCCGGGCTCACGATGACGGCGCCGGCGCCTGCTGGTCCCGGGTTCCCGCGAGCGGCACCGTCCGTGAAGAGGTGCACGCGGGGCGGGCGCTCCACCGCCTTGGCGGCGATTTCGGCTCGCTCACGCTCGCTCACGGCCGCGCGCTGGCGCTTCTTCTGCTCGCGATCCGACCTGGACTCGTTCATCGCCGCGTCCAGCTCCTCGGCCGAAGTCCGGGCAGCCCGCTCCACCTCGCTCTGCTTGCGCACCTTGAGGCCGCCTGGCTTGCCCCGCGAGGCAGCCGCCTCCTGGCCAGCCTTGTCCGCCTCTTCCACGCGGTCCGCGGCGGCGTTGATGAGCTTCCCGAGGGCGTCCCGGTCGTGTCCAGCGTAGCGCTTCAGCGTCCGCGGCAGCTCCTCGTTGGCGGCGATGAAGCGCAGCAGATCGGAGAGGACGGACACGGTCAAGCAGTGGCCGCGGGCGGGTTGAGCGCCTCGGCCGAATAGATGATCCGGGCGCAGTTCGGACAGGTCTCGAGCGAGTCGGCGCGCCGGAGGACGAGGCTGAGCTGGGGCGGGATGTTACGGTTGCAGCCACGGCAGGTGTTGCCGATCACCGGACAGACCGCCACGCCCGCGCGCCGTTTCTTGATGTTCTCGTATCTGGACAGGAGCGCCGGATCGACCTTCGTCGCCGCCTCGGCTCGCCGCTTATCGAGCTCGCGGAGGTGGGCCGTGAACTCGGCCTCGCGCTTGGCGAGCGCCTCGAGCTCGTCGTGGGCCGCCATCTCCTTCTCGGACAGCGCGTCGGCGGTCGTCTCGAGCGCCTTCCGCATCTCGACCGCGGCGTTGGCGAGCTGCTTCATCTGCTCGGACTGGCCGTCGTTCGTCTTCCTGGCGATGTCGATCTCACGCGAGAGCGCCGCGTACTCGCGCGGCGTCTTGATCTCGCCGAGCCGTCCCTCCCACTTCCTCACCTTGTCCCGCTCCATGCCGAGCAAGGTCTCGATCTGGCGGCGCTCGCGCTCGTTGTCCTCGATGCGGGATTGCTCGGCTTCGTACGCCTTCTTGGCCACGACGAGGGCCGACTCGATCTCCGCGCGCCGGACCGGCACACCCTGGGCCTCGCCGCGCACGCCCGTGGTCTCGAGGTCGATCTGCTGCAGCTCTTCGAGCGCCTTCAGCTTCTCACGCAACGACAAGATGGCTTCCTCCGTAGGCGCGGAACGCGCCCTTACTCGCCGGCACCGTCGGGATGGGCCCACCAGGATTCGAACCTGGATCCGATCGGTTATGAGCCGACAGCTTTACCGTTAAGCTATGGGCCCGCACCACCTCAGCTCTCCACGAAGCTCTTGAGCCTCTTCGAGCGGCTCGGATGCCTAAGCTTCCGGAGCGCCTTCGCCTCGATCTGGCGGATGCGCTCGCGGGTCACCTCGAAGTCCTGGCCAACCTCCTCGAGCGTGTGGTCGGACTTCTCGCCTATGCCGAACCGCATGCGGAGGACCTTCTCCTCGCGCGGCGTCAGGGTGGCGAGCACCTTCCTCGTCTGCTCGGCGAGGTTCATGTTGATGACCGCGTCCGAGGGGGAGACGATCGCCTTGTCCTCGATGAAGTCGCCGAGGTGGCTGTCCTCCTCCTCGCCGATGGGGGTCTCCAGCGAGATCGGCTCCTTCGCGATCTTGAGGACCTTGCGCACCTTGTCGAGCGGCAGCTCCATCTTCTCCGCGATCTCCTCGGGAGTCGGCTCTCGGCCAAGCTCTTGTACCAGATAGCGGCTGGTACGGATGAGCTTGTTGATGGTCTCGATCATGTGGACCGGGATGCGGATGGTCCGGGCCTGGTCCGCGATGGCACGCGTGATGGCCTGGCGGATCCACCAGGTGGCATAGGTCGAGAACTTGTAGCCGCGCTTGTACTCGAACTTGTCGACGGCCTTCATGAGCCCGATGTTCCCCTCCTGGATGAGGTCGAGGAACTGCAGGCCGCGGTTGGTGTACTTCTTCGCGATCGAGACGACCAGGCGAAGGTTGGCCTCCACGAGCTCGGTCTTGGCGCGCTCCGACTTCCGCTCGCCCTCCGCGATGGCGCGGTAGGTGCGGCGCAGCTCCTCCACGGGCAGCAACGCCTCTTCCTGCACCCGCATGATCTTGCGGATGGCGGTGCGGACCAGGCGGTCGAGGTCCTCCAGCTCCTCGGCCGACAGGTGCAGCTTCTTGGCGAGCTTCTTCTTCTCGCCCTCGTCGGTGCGCGCGTCGCGCAACAGCCGCTTCAGGTCCTTGACCGGCACGCCCAGGCGCCGTTCGCACTCGAACAGCTCGCGCTCCGCTTCCTCCACGCGCTTGATGAGGCCCTTCAGCTTGGAGACGATGCGGTCGATCTGCTTCTTGTTGAGCTGGATGGCCTCGAGGTGCTCCACCATCTGCATCTCGACGGCCTTGATGTCGGCCTTCAGCTCCTTGCGCTTCACGTCGGAGAGCTTCTTCGAGGCGAGCGTCTCCTTGATCTTCGCGACGTCACGCTCGAGCTTGCGGATGCGGTCGATGTGCTTGAGGACGTGCTCGACCTTCTTCTCCTCCTCCCGCGGCAGCGTCGGAGCGGGCGCCTCGACGCCCTCGGCCTGCCCCTCCGGGGCGACCTCCGTGGCGACCTCGACCTCCGCCTCGCTCTCCTCCGACTCCTCGGTCGACGGCTCGTCGCCCGCGTCCTTCACGATCTCGCGGACGCGGATCTTCCCCTTTCGCAAGCGCTCGCCCAGGTCGAGGATCTCCTTGATGGCGATGGAGGACGCGAGCACCGAGGCGAGGATCTCCTTCTCGCCCGCCTCGATGCGCTTCGCGATCTCGACCTCGCCTTCGCGGGTGAGCAGGGAGACCGACCCCATCTTGCGCAGGTACATCCGCACGGGGTCGTTGGACTTGCCGTAGCCGGCGTCCTCCTCTTCCTTCTCTTCCTGCTCCTCCTCCTTGGCCACCTCCGGCTCGGGCGGCGGCTTGTCGGGGAGCTTCATCTTCTTGGCGTCGTCGACCACCTCGATGTCGTGGTCGCCGAACATCGACATCACGTCGTCGATCTGATCCGAGGAGACGATGTCGGCCGGTAGCGCGTCGTTCACCTCGTCGTAGGTGAGGAAGCCCTTGTCGCGGCCGCGCTCCATGAGCGCCTTCACCTCGGAGCGCTCCGCGATGTCACCCTCGCCGATGCCGTCGTCGTCGTCGTCCTCCTCCTCGGCCTTGGCCTCGACCTCCGCCTCCTCCGGCTCCGCCTCGGCGTCTTTGCGCACCTCACGCTCGTCTGTGTCGCGGTGCCCCTTCTTCACCCGCTTCTCCTCCGCCTTGCCGCTCTTGGCCTCGCGCGCGTCCGCGTGCTTCGCGTCCGCGTGCTTTGCCTCCCCGTGCTTCGCCCCGGCGTGCTTCGTCTCGGCGTGCTTCGCCTCGGCGTGCTTCGCCTCGGAGTCCTTCGTCTCGGCGTGGAGCGGGCGCTTGTGCTTCCGGTCCGTCTTGTCCTTCGAAGCTTGCAAAGTTTGCAGAGCTTGTGGAGCTTGCGCGGGGTGGGACTTGCCGTGTTTCTCGTGCTTCTTCTCGGGCGCTCTCGCCTCGCGCGCGGACCGCTCCGCCTTCGCGCCCTTGACGGATCGCGCCCTCACGGAGGGATCGGGACGGGCCGTGCCCGGTCGCACCTTCTTGTGCGTCTTCTTGGCGGCGTGGGACTTCGACGTCGTCATGTGCTGGCGCTCCCTGGGCTCCGAGGCTCGGCCCCCTTGCTTAACCGCTCGGCGGCGGCCGAGCCCGCCGAACTTGTTGAGAATCCTCCGCAGCGTGCCTTTCATCCTGGCGCCCGCCCATCACGGCGTTTTTCCAGATCTGCGCGGCGCCGCGTCGCGACGAGCATGGCGGTGCGGAGGTCTCCGGGAATGGGTCTGCCGGCGAGGACGACGTCGGCGTTCAGGCGATCGATCTCCTGGCCGAGCTGCTCGATCTTCGCTTCGACCGTGGCCTTCCTGAATTCTCGCTCCGCCGCCTCGGGAGCCGGCCGGGCTTCGGCCATGAGCTTGCAGACGCGGTGGAGGAGGGCTTGCGGCAAGTGGGGCTCGAGGGCCTCGATCACCGCATCGCCCTCGAGCGATCCCTCGACGAGGCGCCGCGCGACGGCCTCGGTCGGCATCCCGAGGAACAGGTCGAGGAAGCGCTCCTCTCGAGCGACGTCGGCCAGGACCGGGAAGGCGGCGAGTACGCCAAGCGCGTCGATCGACTTGCTCCCGAGCACGGGCTGGGACACGGCGCTCAGAGCCGCGCCCGGACCGGCCGGCATCACGGAGGCGACGCCGGTGTCGACCGCCAGCGTCTTCGGGCTCCAGTCGATCCGCTTCGCGACCCACTCCACGAACTGGGTCTTGGCCGCCCCGGCGGGCATCGCCTCGATGAGCGGCTTGAGCTGCTCGTAGGCCCGCTGCCGGTCCTGATAGCCGCTCTCCCGTGGATTTGACCCACAGTGGTCGGCAACGGCCCGGTCGATGAGATACTCGATGAGGTTCTTCGCGTCCGCGATGAGCTTCTCCGTCGCGGCGAGCCCTTGTGTCCGGGCGAACTCGTCCGGATCGACCTTCCCCTGGTCGCTGGGCAGCAGCGCGACCTTGCCCTGTATCCCGGAGGGGACGAGCGCCACGGCCGCCTTGGCCGCCGCCGCCACCCCGGCCGCGTCGCCGTCGAACAGGAAGGTGAGCGTGCGGCAGTCCATGCGCCTCAGGAGATCGACGTGCTCCGTGGTGAGGGCCGTGCCGCACACGGCGACCGCGTTCCTCACGCCCGCCTGCTGGAGCCCGATCACGTCGAAGTAGCCCTCGACCAGGACCGCCGAGCGCGTGCGCCGGATGTGCTCTCGCGCGAGGTCGAGACCGTAGAGGACATGGCTCTTCTTGTAGAGGACCGACTCCGGGCTGTTGATGTACTTCGCGCGCTTCTCGGACGCATCGGGCAGGACGCGGCCTCCGAACCCGATGACCTCTCCGTCCATGGCCGCGATGGGGATCATGAGCCGGCCCCGAAAGCGGTCGTAGCGGCGCCCGTCGTCGGGCTGCGCGACGAGCCCCGCCTTCTCGAGCGCAGCGGCGGAGACGCCCTTCTGCCCGAGCCGCGACGTCAGATCGTCCCACTCGTCCGAGGCCATCCCGAGCCGGAACAGCTTCACCGTGTCGTCCGTGAAGCCGCGCGACGCGAGATAGGACCGGCACGCCTCGCCGAAGCGGCTCGCCAGGCGGGCCACGAAGTAGCGCGCCGCGACGTCGCAGGCGGCCAGGACCTCGCTCCGCTCCTCGCGGCGCCGGCGCTGCTCGGCCGAGTCCTCCTCGCGCTCGGGGATGGTGACCCCGACCTCCTGGGCCAGCGCTCGCACGATCTCGGGAAACTCCTTGCCCTGCAGCTTCTGCAGGAACTTGAAGACATCGCCATACTCCCCGCAGCCATAGCACTTGAAGTGCTTGTCCTCGGGGTACACGTGAAAGCTGGGAGTCCGCTCCCCGTGGAAGACGCAGCACCCCTTCCACGTCCGACCCGATCTCTTGAGCTCCATGTGGCGGCCGATCACCGCCACGATATCGATGCGCCCCCGGATCTCGTCGATGATCGCGTCCGGAATCATGTTCCTTTACAGGAGCGTGCTGCCCCGTCGGCTGCGCGTTCGGCGCACTCGCCGGCGCGAGATGCTGCCGGCTTCGCCATTTCCATGCCAGCGGCTCGCCTCCGCCCCCCCAGGCCCCCAAGACCGCGCCTGCGCGCCGGCACGAAGACGGCGGGTCATGTTCATTTGAGGGCGAGCCTCTGCTTGACGAGGTCGCTCACCACCTTCCCCTCCGCCTTGCCCTGCACCTCGGGGAGGAGCTCCTTCATCACCTTGCCCATGTCCTTCGGGCCCTGGGCGCCAACCCGCACGATCGCGCCGTCCACGATCCTGGCCAGCTCGTCGGGGGAGAGCTGCGCCGCCTGGTACAGCTGGAGCAACGCTATCTCCGCCTCCTCCTTCGACGCGAGATCCTCTCGCCCGCCCTGGCGGTATTGCTCGACCGAATCCCGCCGACGCTTGATCTCCGAGCCGATGACGGTCTGCACTCCCGCGTCGTCGAGGCTCTTCATGAGCTCGATCTCGCGATACTTGACGGCACTCTTCAGCATCCGGACCACGCTCACCTTGAGCTGATCCTTGCTCTTCATCGCGGACTTGAGATCCGCGTCGAGCTGCTCCTTGAGCGCCATGCGCGAACTGCCCCCGGCGCTCTAGAAGCCCTTGCGCATCTTCTTCAGGGCGCGCTTCTTGGCGGCGAGGGCCTTCTTCTTGCGCTTCACACTCGGCTTCTCGTAGTGCTCGCGCTTGCGTATCTCCGAGAGGATGCCCGCTTTCTCGCACTGCTTCTTGAAGCGCTTCATCGCGTTCTCGAACGACTCGCCGTCCTTGACTCGCACACCCGTCATTCGGTTTCCTCGGACCTGGTAGCAGGGGGCCGTCCCCGCCCAAGGGTTCTCAAAAGGCGACAAGCCGGGCAGCGACCCGCCCGGCCTGTCCAATGGTTGAGTGGCCGCTTGTAGAGAAAAAGCATTTCTATGTCAAGGGGTTTTGCCCACACCAGGGCCGCTCCCCCCCGCGCCCGCCGCTGGAACGCCGTGCCGCCGCTCGAGCACCGAATAGACCGCCGAAGGGGTGACGTCGGCGGAGGCGAGAAGCACGAAGAGGTGGTAGACGAGATCCGCTGCCTCGTGGGCGAGATGGTCCTGGGAGTCCTTCCCGTCCATGAGCGCCTGGTGGGCCTCGTTCACCTCGTAGGCCTCCTCCGCGATCTTCCGGCGGATCTTGGGCGGGTCGGCGAGGAGCTTGCGCGTGTAGCTCTCCGAGGCCGACTCGTCGGCCCTGCGCGACTCGATGACGGCCCAGAGCTGGGCAAGGAAGCGCTCGTCAGCCATGATCAGTTCCTCCGCTCGAAACCGCTCCTGGTCGGCTGGCGGTCACGGCCTCACCTCGATCCCGCGCTCGCGCAGGTACGCCTTCGCCTGCTGCACCGTGAACTGGCCGTCGTGGAAGATGCTCGCGGCGAGCGCCGCGTCCGCGTAGCGGAGACCCTCGGCCACGTGCTCGAGCGTGCCCACGCCGCCCGAGGCGATGACCGGTATGGACACCGCCGAGCACACCTTCTCGAGCAGCTCGAGGTCGTAGCCGGCTCGCGTGCCGTCCCGGTCCATGCTGGTGAGGAGGATCTCCCCGGCACCTCGCCGCGCCACCTCCACGGCCCAGGCCACACCCTCGACACCGGTCGGCCGGCTGCCCCCCGCCACGTAGACCTCCCATTCCTGAGGCGCGGTCTGGTGGCGGCGCTTCACGTCGATGGCGACCACCAGCGCCTGCGCTCCAGCCACTGCGGAGAGGCGGTCCACGAGGCCCGGGTCCTTCACGGCCGCCGAGTTGACGCTCACCTTGTCCGCCCCGGCACGCAGGAGCGCGACCATCTCGGCCTCGCTCCGCACGCCGCCTCCGACCGTGAGCGGGGCGAAGACGCAGGCCGCGGTGCGTTCCACGAGCGAGATGAGCGTCCCGCGGTTCTCCTGGGTGGCCGCGATGTCGAGGTAGGTCACCTCGTCGGCGCCCTGCGCGTCGTAACGCGAGGCCGCCTCTACCGGGTCGCCCGCGTCGCGCAGGTTCTCGAAGTGGATACCCTTCACCACGCGTCCGTTCTTCACGTCGAGGCAGGGGATGATGCGCTTGGCCGGCACTAGCTGCCTTCCTTCGTCAACCTGATCGCTTCCACCAGGTCGATCCTCTTTTCGTAGATCGCCTTCCCGACGATGACCCCGGCGAGGCCAGCCGCCAGGCAGGCCCGCACGTCGTCGAGCGAGGCGACGCCGCCCGATGCGACGACCTCCACGCCCGCTTCGCGCGCCAGCTTCGCGGCCCCATCGGCGTCGACGCCGGTGAACATACCGTCCCGCGCGACATCGGTATACTCCACGAGGCGGACGCCGGCAGCGCTGACGCGCCGCGCGACCTCGACGGCAGGGAGCCCCGTGCCTTGCTCCCAGCCCGCTACCGCCACCTCGCCCCCCTTGGCGTCGATGCCGCAGACGATCCGGCCGGGGAAGCGCACGCAGGCCTCGCGCACGAGATCGAGACGCTCCACGGCGGCCGTGCCCAGCACGGCAAACGCGGCGAAGTCGAGGATGCGCTCGACGTCCTCGATCCGGCGCATCCCGCCGCCCACCTCGATGGGGACCTGCTCCGCCGCAATCGCCTGGACCGCGTCGAAATTCACGGGACGTCCGGCACGCGCCCCATCGAGGTCCACCACGTGGATGCGCTCCGCGCCCGCGTCCCGGAACCGCGCGGCCACCTCCGCCGGATCGGCGGAATAGACGGTCTGGGTGGCGAAGTCGCCCTTCCTGAGGCGGACGACCTTTCCGTCCATGAGATCGATGGCGGGGATGACCAACATCTTCAGGCCTCAGGCCTCAGGCTTCAGGCCGCAGCAGAAACGTCCACCGTCGCGCATCTGTCTCCCAAAGGTCCAGAGGTCCGAGACCCGGTCAGACGCGCAGGAACCGTTCCAGAAACGCCAAACCCACCTTCTGGCTCTTCTCAGGGTGGAACTGCACCGCGAAGACGTTGCCGTCGGCGAGCGCCGCGCAGTAAGGCCGCCCGTGCTCGGCGAGGAGGGCC
>JBGQLS010000243.1:0-9264 GCA_041500205.1 Anaeromyxobacteraceae bacterium
CGCGGCTGATGGGAGGCCCGCGCCTCCGGTCGGACCCGGGCTTCCCTGAACCGATGCCATGAAGCTTCGCCACGCATCGTTGACCTCGCCCGAGGCGTATCGGCCTCGCACTTCGAGCTGGGGCCCCAACCAGGACAGGCGGCGGTCCTCGCCTGCCGACGTGGTCAGGTGTTCTGGGAGAGGATGAGATGCACGTACTGAGCGCGCTCGAAAGCCCCGGGATCCTTCATGACCCTCTGCGAGAGGGTGCCTCGGAAGTCGGACAGATCCGAGAACCCGTGCTTGTCCATCCAGTCTTCGAGGCCGTCGCGCATGCCACCGAGGTGGGGGACCCCGTGCTTCACGAGCGCCGAAGCGACCTGCACCACGGTCGCGCCGGCCAAGACTTGCTTCACCACTCCGGCGGTGTCGTAGACGCCGGTGCTGGCGGCCAGATCGCTCTTCACCCGGCCGTAGAGGAGGGCGATCCAGCGCAGCGGGAGCAGCATCTCGGTGGGGTGGCTGAGCGGCATCACGTTCTGGAGCGACATGCGCTCGAGCGAGATGTCCGGCTGCAGGAAACGGTTGAAGAGCACGAATCCCTTTGCGCCGCGTCGCTCGAGGCGCGCCACCATGTTGGCGAGGGCCGTGAAGAAGGGCGAGAGCTTCACCGCGACGGGGATCGGGACCGAATCCAGGATGGAGGCGACGATCTCCTCGTAGGAGGTCTCGACGGCGGCAGCGTCCAGGCCGGGATCGGCCTGCACCGCGTAGAGATTCACCTCGAGCGCGTCGGCACCCGCTTCGGCGATCTGGCGCGCGTAGCCGCTCCAGCTACCCGGCGCGACGCAGTTCAGGCTGGCGATGACCGGGATCTTCACCGCCTTCTTCGCCCGGGACACGAGGTCCAGGTACTCCCGGGGACCGATCTGCTGCGCCGGAAAGAAGCTCCGCGCCTCGGCGGTGCTCTCGGCGCCGTAGGAGAGAGCCTCCTGCATCGCCGAGTCGGCTGCCTCGATCTGCTCCTCGAACAAGGAGCGCAGCACCACCGCGCCCGCGCCGTGCTGCTCGGCGATCTGGAAGTTCTCCACGCGGTTGGAGAGGGACGAGCTGGCGAGGATGATCGGGCTCGGGAGCGACAGGCCCAGGTACGTCGTGGCGAGATCGGCCATCTGTTCCTCCTCGGAACTGCGCCGTCGATGTGGTCTCGAGACCTCAAGACCTGTCGAAAAACCCCTTTAGCTTCTTAGCCGGGGTGGGGCGGCGCGAGCCCCGGTACTCAAGACCTGTCGAAAAATATGATCGCTCTGCGGCGTGGCCGAGGTGGGGCCCCGATGGGCTTTGCCCGGCGGGGCGGGGGCGGCCTGCGCCCCCGGCGACTCAGTACGCGGCAGGCCGGCATGGTGGCCGGGCCGGAGTCCCCTTGGGAAGAGGGCGGCTCCCGGGAACCCGTTCAGGGCTGATCGGGTACTCGAGCCATCGCGCGGCGGCGGTGGGCTACCGCCACGCTCACCCCGAAGTGCAGCGCCGCCACGCCCGTGAAGAGGGCGCTCGCGGTGAAGCTCGCCAGCGTCGCCAGGAGCCCGATCCCCACGATCGTGAGCCCGAGGTCGAGCGCGCGCGGCCGGTGTCCCGGCGCGAGGAGCACGGTCATCACCAGCGCGAGGGGGACCCCTGCTGCTGCCTGCCGCAGCACCGCCTGGCGGCTCGCGGCGACGGCGGGCCAGGCGTGCACGACCACCGCCGCGAGGACGGCCACCGAGCCGATCGCCAGGACCAACACCGCGCCGGCGCCGGCGTCCTTGGCGGCTCGCGCGAGGTCGTGTCGCTCGCGCGTGACGAGATCGACGAGCGCTTCGAGTGCGCTGTTGGCGACCTCGGCCGAGAGCACGAGGAAGACGCACAGGAGCAACGCCAGCTGCTCGGCCACGCCGAGCGCGAGACCGCTGGCGAGGAGAGACACGAGGAGTCCCGCCACCAGGTGGACGCGCATGTTGCGCTGGTGCATCGCCGTCTCGACGATGCCGTTCCACGCCACCGCGAAGCTCGCGGCGAAGGCGCGCCTTCCGCCTCGCCCCCCGCCCGGCGGGGGCGGGCTGGGCCGCGCGAGCTCACGCTGCGGCGCCGCCGCGCGCAGCCCTCGCTCCAAGCCCTAGCCTTCCTTCCAGTTGTTCGAGAGGAAGTCCACCTCGAGCGGCGTCAGATCGAACCGCAGCGCCGCTTCTTCGATGAGCTTCATACGCGGAGTTGCCGGCTCGTCCAGCCGCTTGTTCGAGAGCCACTTCAAGGCGTTCCGGATTGAATCGTTCCCTGGGACGACGCCGCCTCGCTTCTCCGCCATGGGGGCACCTCGCTCGTTCGGTGTTCCGGATCTAGTCGGGCCCCCTCCGGCACGGCCAGGTACTCTCGTCGTCAATCGTTACCTGCCGCCTCCGGCAGCGGCTTCGGCTCGGGGACACTGAAGGGGATCCGCAGCTTGTCCGCCCGATTCTCGAGGAACAGATCGAGACCGCGACCGTAGTGCATGGCGATCTCCTCGAAGAGCGTGTCGAGAACCTGCTGGAATTGCTCGACGGTCGGCTCTCGGACCTCGAACTCGACCCCGGGGAAGATCTCCATCAGGTAGTGGTCGCCCGACTTCTTGAAGCGCAGGGCTATCCGGATGTCGTCGCTGGCGGCCGTTTCATCCTGCAGCCGGAGGCGCAGCCCCAGGTGCCAGAAGGTGTCCTCTTCCAGGACGAGCGCATCCTCCACATGGGCGACGGGACCTGCGCCGGGGCGCTCCCAGACGACGAGCTCGCGCGGCCACTCGAACCGGTCGATCAGCGCTCGCGAGAACGCGCTCGCGAAGTAGGCACACTGAGAGTAGTAGCCATCGTACTTCTTCCGGGCGGCGCCGAACGCCTTCTTCACGTCTTGGAAGCGGGACATGCAGACCCCTGATGGAGTGAGAGAGCGGCCGGGACGCTAACAGATCCTGGTGTCGAGGTGCAGGTGGAAGAGCCTGCCTCGGCATCAGGGAATACCCTAATTGTCTTCAAGCTTTGCGCGCCCGGCCTTCCGGGTGGATGGTCAACACCGGGCAGCCGGCGCGCCGCACGACGCGCTCGGCGACGGAACCGAGGAGCGCGTGGCGAATCCCCGTGCGCCCGTGCGTCCCGACGACGATGAGGTCGTACTGGCCCTCGCGCGCCAGTTCCGCGATCTCGACGGCCGGCTCGCCGATCCCCTTGGCCGTCGTCACCCGCGCTGCTCCCATGCCCTCGGCGATGCGCTGCCATTCGACGAGGTGCGCCTCGGCTTGATCGGCGAGGTCCTGCAGCATCTTGGGGCTGGCCACGACCGAGCCCTCGGGCAGCGTGTACCCGGGCAGCTCGTAGGAGTGGAACAATGTCAGCTCCGAGTCGAACTGCCGGCTGACCTCCACCGCGACCTTCATCGCGGCGCGAGCCGGTTCGGAGAAGTCGATGGGGCAGAGGACCTTCTTCCAGGGAAAGGTCATTCGTGGACCTCCTGGGACCAGTGTACACCTGGTCACCGAGCGCGAACTCCATTCCTGCCGCTGGGGCGAGGGCGGGGCCCCGACGGGCTTGCCCGGGGGGGCGGGGGCCGCCTGCGCCCCCGGCGACTCAGCCACCGCGACGACGAGCCCGACCCCCAAGCGGGATCCGGGCGACCGGCGGCGACGTTCGCGGGTCGCGGCACGGTCACCCGACCGGCATTGTGAGCATCCGCATGCAATATTAGAAACCGCAAGGGATGCGTCTTTCTACCCTGAGGGATGGCAGCCGCGACGGACGCCTCGCGGTCGTGCGCCACGACGGCGTCAGGCTGGCAGCGGCGACGGGCATCGCGCCGACGCTGCAGGCCGCGCTCGACGACTGGCCGAGGTGCGAGCCGCGGCTGCGGGCGCTGGCGGCTGATCTCGACAGCGGTGCGCTCGCGGGCGAGCCGGTCGTCCTCGACGCGTTTTGCTCTCCCCTGCCCCGCGCGTACGAGTGGGTGGACGGCTCGGCCTTCCTCAACCACGTGCGGCTGGTTCGCAAGGCGCGTGGCGCCGACCTGCCACCCAAGCTCGAGGTCGACCCCCTCGTGTACCAGGGCGGCTCGGGGGTCCTGTGCGGTCCGCACGATCCCATGCCCCTCGTCGACGAGGGCTTCGGCCTCGACTTCGAAGGCGAGGTCTGCGTGATCCTGAGCGACGTCCCGCAAGGAACGCGTGCCGCGGACGCCGCCCGCCACGTCCGGCTGCTGCTCCTCGCCAACGACGTCACGCTGCGCAACCTCGTACCCGAGGAACTGGCGAAGGGATTCGGGTTCTTCCAGTCCAAGCCCGCTACCGCCTTCTCGCCGTTCGCGGCCACCCCGGACGAGCTCGGGCCGGCCTGGAAGGAGGGCCGGGTCCACCTCAGGCTGCGGGTCGTCTACAACGGGGCGCTCGTCGGAGACTGCGATGCTGGGCCCGAGATGCACTTCTCGTTCTTCGATCTCGTCGAGCACATCGCCAGGACCCGCAGCTACACCGCCGGGACCATCCTGGGGAGTGGCACGGTCTCCAACGCCGACCGCGCACGCGGCGTGAGCTGCCTCGCCGAACGGCGCACGATCGAGATCCTCGACGCAGGGCCCGGCGGCAAGCCGCGCACGCCGTTCATGAAACGGGGCGACCGCGTCGAGATCGACATGCTCGACGCCCGGGGGCGCAGCATCTTCGGAAGGATCGCGCAGGAGGTCGTGTGACGAGGATCGCGCTCTACTCCTACTGGCGAAGCTCCTCGTCGTGGCGCGTCCGCATCGCGCTGCACCTCAAGGGCATTCCATTCGACTACCGACCGGTGGACCTGCGTCAGGGGGCGCAGTTCTCGCCCGAGCACCGCGCCCGCAATCCCATGTCGCAGGTGCCGGTCCTGGAGGTCGAGCAGAGCGGCCAGACGCGCCACCTGGCGCAGTCGATGGCCATCCTGGAATGGCTGGAAGAGCGCTACCCCACGCCGCCGCTCCTCCCCGGCACCGACTACGACCGGGCCCGGGTGCGAGGCCTCGCCGAGCACGTGAACTCGGGTATCCAGCCTTACCAGAACTCAGCGACGCTGAAGTGGCTGAAGGGCCGCACGCCGGGGCTCGAGACCGAGTGGGTGAAGCACTGGCTTGGAAGCGGACTCGCCGTGCTCGAGGCCGCCGTGAAGAGCGGCGCCGGTCGCTTCTGCCACGGCGACACCGTGACCATGGCCGACGTCTACCTCGTGCCGCAGCTCTACGGGGCACGGCGCTTCGGCGTCGACCTCGCTCCCTGTCCCACCCTGATCCGCGTCGAGGCGGCCTGCCGCGAGCTCGAGGCCTTCCGCCTCGCGGAGCCGGCTGCGCAGCCCGACGCGCCGCCCGCGGAGAATGCGTAGAAACGTCTCGCCGTGGTAGCGCGGGGGCCCTGTCCCCCGCCTCGAAAGGAGCCGCAGAGATGGCCACGCTCGAGCCCATCGGCATCGTGCGCCTCGAGGCGCTGCACTACTACGTGCACGACCTCGAGCGAAGCCGCCGTTTCTATACCCAGAAGATGGACTTCGCGGAGACCGCGGTCTCCACGCCGGAGCTGGAGCGCGCCGGACGCCAGCGGTCGGCGCTCTTCGAGGCGGGCGGCGTACGCGTGCTCTGCTCCGAACCGATAGGCGAAGGGGGCCGCGCGTGGCGCTGGCTCCGCAAGCATCCCGACGGCGTCGGGACGCTCGCCTTCCTGGTGGAGGACATCCGCCGGACGTTCCAGCTCCTGGAGGAGCGCGGTGCGACCCCCATCTCCGACGTGGAGTCGTTCTCGGACGAAGGCGGGACGTTCCAGACCTTCAGCATCACGACGCCCTTCGGCGACACGACCTTCCGCTTCGTGCGGCGAGACGGCTATCGCCACGTCTACCCGGGGATGGCCCCCCACCCGCAGCCCAAGGGAGGGAAGAACGCCTTCCGCCTCGGCGTCATCGACCACGTCACTTCCAATTTCGAGACGATGAAGCCGGCGCTGCTGTGGATGGAGCACGTGCTCGGGCTCGAGGAATTCTGGGAGGTACGGTTCCACACCGCCGAGGCGGCGAGCGAGCAGCGCAAGAAGGCGATGCAGGCGAAGGGCTCGGGCCTCCGCTCGGTCGTGATGTGGGACCCGAAGAGCGGGGTGAAGTTCGCGAACAACGAACCCTGGCGTCCCGCCTTCAAGAGCTCGCAGATCAACATCTTCCACGAGGACCAGCGCGGCGACGGCGTCCAGCACGCCGCGCTGACGGTGGAGGACGTCCTGACCGCGGTGCGTGACATGCGCGCGCGCGGCGTCGAGTTCATGCCCACTCCCGGCAGCTACTACGACATGCTCCCGGACCGGCTCCAGAAGATCGGCGTGGGGAAGATCGACGAGGAAATCGAGAAGCTGCGGGAGCTCGGAATCCTCGTCGACGGCGCCGCGCCCGGGAGCTACCTGCTCCAGATCTTCCTCAAGGACTCGGCCGGCCTCTACCACGACCCGGAGGCGGGGCCCTTCTTCTACGAGATCATCCAGCGCAAGGGCGATCCGGGTTTCGGCGCGGGGAACTTCCGCGCGCTCTTCGAGTCGATCGAGCGCGACCAGCAGCGCTCCGGGCGAACCTAGTGCTCATGCGTGTCCAGCGCGGCGAGGTGCCGCGGAAGCACCACATCGCCTTCCGCGACGCGGAGGGGCGCCTCCGGCACGAGGAGTGCTTCACGCGGGCCGGCTTCGACGGGCCGTACACGATCGCCTATCACGTGAACAGGCCGCACGCGCAGCACGTGGCGGAGGCGCGGCACGGCTGGAACGTCCCGGCTGCGACGCCGCCGCGCGCCATCCTGAAGCGTCACTACCGGACGCAGGACCTCCCGGCGCCCGGCGGCGGTCCCGTCGACGCGAGGGTGCCGCTCCTCTTCAACGGAGACGTGGTGGCGGGCATACTGGCGCCCACCGGCCCGGATCCCGTCTACGCCGCGAACGGCGACGCGGACGACCTCTTCTACGTCGCGGAGGGCGGCGGCATCCTGCGCAGCCCGCTCGGCGACCTGCGCTTCGAGAAGGACGACTACGTCTACGTTCCGCGCGGCCTCTTGCACCGGTTCCTCCCGGACCCCGGCCCGCAGCGCTGGCTCTCGCTCGAGTGCCTCGGAGGCGTCTGGCTCCCGAAGCAGTGGCGCAACGAGACCGGGCAGCTCCGCATGGACGCGCCCTACTGCGAGCGCGACTTCCGGCTCCCGGAGTTCAAGGGCCCGACGGACGAGGGCCTGCGCGAGCAGGTGGTGAAGCGCAACGGGGCGTTCCACGGGTTCCGCTACGACGCTTCGCCGCTCGACGTGGTCGGCTGGGACGGGGCGGTCTACCCGCTCGCCTTTCCCATCCTGAACTTCCAGCCGCGCGCCGGGCTCGTCCACCTGCCTCCCACCTGGCATGGCACCTTCGCCGCACGCGGCGCGCTGGTGTGCAGCTTCGTCCCGCGGGTGCTGGACTTCCACCCGGAGGCGATCCCCTGCCCGTACCCGCACGCGAGCGTGGACGTGGACGAGATCCTCTTCTACGTGCGCGGCGAGTTCACGAGCAGGCGCGGGGTCGGGCCGGGCTCCATCTCGCACCATCCGGCCGGCGTCATGCACGGTCCGCACCCCGGGGCCTACGAAGGATCCATCGGCGTGAAGACGACGAGCGAGCTGGCGGTCATGCTCGACTGCTACCAGCCCCTCTCCGCCACCCCGGCCGCGCTCGGCGTCGAGGACCTGGACTACCAGGAGAGTTTCGTCCGGTGAGGGTAATCATCCTCCCGACCCACGGAGCAGGGAGGCGAGGCCATGCGCGGCCGGCTGGAATGGACGGAGATCGACTCGCAGGCGCTGGCGGGGAATCCGCTCGGAGATCCGGCCCGCCGGCCGCTGCTCGTGTACCTGCCGCCGGGGCTGAAGGACAGTCCTGAGCGGTTGCCCGTCATCTACTTCCTGCACGGCTTCACCGGCAGCGCGCGCTCATGGACCAACCTGACGCCTTTCCAGCCCTCCGTGCCCGAGCGCGTCGACGCCCTCGTGTCCGCAGGAGCCCTGCCGCCTGTCCTGGGCGTCTTCGTGGACGGCTGGAGCGCGCTCGGCGGCAGCCAGTGGGTCAACAGCGAAGCGATCGGCAGCTACCGCAACTACCTCGCCCGCGACGTCGTGGCCTTCGTGGACGCGAGCTACCCCACCATCCCGCGCCCGGGCGCTCGCGCCGTTGTGGGCAAGAGCTCGGGCGGCTACGGCGCGCTGGTCATGGGCGCGCACCACGCGGACGTCTTCGCGCACGTGGCGAGCCACGCCGGCGATGCCGCCTTCGAGTACTGCTACCTGCCCGACTTCCCGCGCGCCGCCGCCGCGCTGGAGGGCACCGATCCTGCTAACTGGTTCGAGGGCATGCTGCGCCGAGGGCGAGAGACGAAGCTGCGGGGCGACGACCACGCGGTCCTCAACATCCTCGCCATGGCCGCCGCGTACTCTCCGCGCGCCGGCGAGCCGCTCGGGCTCGAGCTGCCCTTCCAGCCCGGATCGGCGCGGTTGCGCGCGGACGTCTGGGAGCGGTGGCTCGCGCACGATCCGGCGCGCTTCGTCGCACGCGCCCTCGATTCCTTCCGGAGGCTCCGCTCCGTGTACGTCGACTGCGGCACGCGCGACGAGTTCAACCTGCGCTGGGGCGCTCGCATGGTGGTCGAGTCCTTGCGCGCGGGCGACGTGGAGGTTGTGCACGAGGAGTTCGAGGACGGGCACCGCGGTATCGACTATCGGTACGATCGGTCGCTCTCGTATCTGGTCCCGAGGATGGAGCGGGACTGAGGGAGCGCGAATGAACGTCCGGAGCGGGCCTCCGCGCGTCGTGCTCGCCGCGTGGGGCCCCAAAGACTGGTACCGTCCTGCGGCCGTCACAGCTCGACGGCCGGCGCGCGGCACCCGCCAGCACGCGCCAACCTCGCTGCGCTCGGTTGTCACGGCGGGTGCTTGCGCCCGATCACCGGGCGGCACAGGCGCCCACGCGGACTGCGCGCGGCGCGTGGAGGCCCGTTCCTGCGGGGGCGATCATCGCTCCACACCGGCACCCACGCAGGCTGCGCGCGGCGCGGAGGCCACTCCTTCGAGCAGCGATCAGTAAGGAATGCCTTTGATTCCGTACCTATCCCCTCTCCCCCACCGGGCTCATGATCCCACACAAGTAGACAGGTCCCATTCCGGCGTGATCTACGGTCGGGCATGGGCAAGAAGCCGGGACGTCGGGCGGCAGTTCGGGGCGAGTTC
>JBGQLS010000244.1:0-9252 GCA_041500205.1 Anaeromyxobacteraceae bacterium
CTCGCGCGTCGCCGCCCCCAACGGCGTGCTCGACGGCAATCAGCTCATGCTTTCCGGTATGTACTTCTTCTAGCTTCAACGCCGAACACGCTTCATCGCATCGCCCCCGCGAGTGGCCTCGGCCATTCGCGGGGTTTTTGTTTCAAGAGGGCCGTCTGGGACGTGTAACGCGGCTGCCCGTCTCCAGTTTGGCCGGCATCATGGGGCATGGCGGGAGTGGTCGCTCGCCACCCCCATTCGAGGCCTCGCTACATGGCATGCGAGCTCGGAGATCACTCAGACGCGCCTCGGAAGCCGTGCGAAGGTACGAAGAACCGCGAAAGGCGAGTCCATGGGAAAGACCACGGTCGGCGACTGGATGACCCCGAACCCGATCACCATCGACGCGGGCGCGACCATCGTGGAGGCCATCCACCTCCTCAAGGAGAAGAACATCCGCCGCGTCCCCGTCTTGAAGAACGGCAAGCTGGCCGGCATCCTGACCGAGCGGATGCTGCTCGGCTACTCGCCAGGAAAGTCGAGCTCCCTCGACACGTGGGAGCTGCACTACCTCCTGGCCCGGACCCCGGTGACGGAGGCGATGAACCCCAAGCCGCATACGGTCCTGCCGCAGACCGAGCTCGCCGACGCGGCCCAGCTCATCCACGACCGCAAGCTCAACGGCATCACCGTGGTGGACGGGCGAGGCGACCTGGTGGGCATCCTCACCACCACGAACGCTCTCGAGGCGCTCATCTACTTCACGAAGAAGGCCGCGGCGGGCGAGAAGCCTTAGTGCGCGTCCGCCGCACCTTCAGCGCCGAACGGTTTGAACGCGCCGCCAGGAGTTCAGGGGACAGCTCCTCATCTCCCCGCCCGGCATCAGCCGATGAACAGCTTCCCCGCGACGATGAGCCCGTAGCTCACCACGAGCACGCGCATGACCTTCGAGGGGAGGCGCTGCGCGACGTGCGCCCCCACCCACCCGCCGAACACCGAGCTGAGCGCCATGAGCCCCGCCTCGGGGAGCCGGACCGCGCCCATCCCCAGGAAGTAGATGGCGGCGATGCCGTTGATGAGGCACGCGAAGAGGACCTTCAGGCCGTTCGCCGCCTGCAGCCCGTGCGGGATGAAGATGGCCATCGCCGCCAGCATCAGGATCCCGATGCCCGCGCCGAAGTAGCCCCCGTACACCGAGATGAAGAACTGTGCGACGAAGAGCGTCACCGGGACCCGGTTCGCCTGCGAGCCGGTGCGCTTTGTCACCCATCGTGAAACGGGTCCCTGCAGCGCCAGCAGCGCGCAGGCGAAGACGATGAGCCACGGCACGACCGTGCGGAAGGAGCGCTCCGAGGTGTGGAGGAGCAGCCAGGACCCGGCGAACCCGCCGAGGAGCGACGGCCAGGCGAGCACGGTCGCGCGGTGGCGCTCGTCCGAGATGACCTTGCGATAGGCGAAGACGGAGGAGACGCTGCCGGGCCAGACGGCGATGGTGTTGGTCGCGTTGGCGGTCACCGAGCCCATGCCGGTGGTGAGGAGCGCCGGGAAGGACACGAGCGAGCCGCCACCCGCCACCGCGTTGATGACTCCCGCCAAGAAACCAGCCACGGCGAGCAGGATCCAGGTGAACACGCGCGCGCACTCTATCCCATCGTCGTGGCCGTGGCCGCCCAGATCGATCCTGCGTTACTGATCTTGCAAAGGGCCTCGCGGTCGTCCTTCGCAGCCTCGAGCAGGACGTGGGCATCGAGCTCTTCCTTCGGTTCGGAGGTCCAGCTCTTCGTGGCCGTGCAGCTCGGAGCCGGCATCGGTACACTCGCGGACGGAGCAAGCCATGACGACGGATCGCGGACTCATCATCCACTTCGCCGGCTTCCACCACCTGTCGCCGGCGCTCGACGACCGGTCTCGACCGGCGTTCTCCGCCGGGTCGGGGGACGGCCTGGCGCGCTGCGGATGGGAGAGCTTCTTCAAGGCGATGCGGGCGCATAGCCTGGCGCTCGGGTTCGATCCCGGAGACGCCGCCTCTGTCCGCTTCGTGCCCGCGTAGCGTGCGCGGCAGGCGGGCCAGGCTAGAGCACCGAACGGCTCAAGGTCACACGACCCGAGGATCGGCCCCCTCACCCTGACCCTCTCCCCCGGTGGGGGAGAGGGGACAGGGTCCTGAAAAGCGCGCGTGGTCTTGGTCGGGCTGCGCTCACCTCTTCTGCCGCTCCCGTCCCTGTCCCCTCTTCGGCCCGCCCTTTCCTTTCTGAGACCCTCTCCCCCGGTGGGGGAGAGGGAACAGGGTCCTGAAAGGCGAGCGTGGTCTTGGTCGGGCTGCGCTCACCTCTTCGGCCGCTCCCGTCCCTTTCCCCTCTTCGGCCCGCCCTTCCCTTTCTGCCCGGGTCGCGCCTTCGCCTTGGTCTTCCCCGCGGGCCGCCGATCCGCGGCGCGCGGATGCCGTTGGCCCGGCTTCGCCTTGGCGGGCGCCTTCTCGCCGCGTGGCTGCGACAGAGGCGAGCCGGCTACCTCCGGCAGCGCGAGGTCGATCTGGCGCCGGGCCGGGCTCGCCGCGGCCACCTCGACCTCGAGGGTGTCGCCGACGCGGAACGCGCGGCCGGTGCGCCGCTGGACGACCGCGTGCAACTCGGGATCGTGCTCCCAGCCGTCGCCGAGGCGCTCCAGCTTGATGAGACCCTCCACCGACCACGGCTCGACCTCCACGAAGATACCGAACTCGACCACGCTCGCCACGACCCCGCGGAAGCGCTCGCCGACCTTGTCCTGCATGAAGAGCGCCGCGTAGTAGGACGCGATCTCGCGCTCGGCCTGCATCGAGGCGCGCTCGCGCTCCGAGCAGACGGTGGCGATCTCCTCGATGTCGCGCGCCGGCAGCTTCCCGGTCAGGGCGCCGCGCTGCCATTCCTCCTTGAGCAAGCGGTGCACCATCAGATCGGGATAGCGCCGGATGGGTGAGGTGAAGTGCAGGTAGTGCTCCGCCGCCAGGCCGTAGTGCCCGATGTTCTCCGAGGTGTAGACCGCCTGCATCATGGCGCGCAGCAGCAGCTGGTTCAGCGCGCGCTGCTGGGCGTGCCCCTCGATGGCGTGGAGGAGCGCGTTGAGCTGCTTCGGCCCGAGCGGGCCCTCCGGCACCTCGAACCCGTGCATCCGCGCGAGCTTCCGGAAGGCGTCGAGCTTCTCCTCGTCGGGCAGGCCGTGCACGCGGTAGATGGTGGGCAGCTCGGCATGGCCGAACCGGCGCGCCACGGCCTCGTTCGCGGCCAGCATGAGCTCCTCGACGATCCGGTGTGCCCGGTTGCGCGGACGTCGCTCGATCGACTCCACCTGGCCGTCGGCGGCAAGAACAATCTTCGACTCGGGGATGTCGAAGTCGATGGCGCCCCTCCGCGCGCGCATGGCCGTGAGCTTCTCCTGCAGCTCGGCCATGAGCTCGAAGTCCGCCCGGAACGGCTCGCGCTCTCGAAGCCGCTCGCCGTCGAGCACGCGCGCCACCTCGGTGTACGTGCAGCGCGCCGCGCTGCGCATCACGCCTTCGTAGACGTCCGCCGAGAGCGTCTCGCCCGCGGCGTCGACGAGCAGGTCCGCCACCATGCACAGGCGGTCGACGCCTGGGTTGAGCGAACAGATGCCGTTCGACAGGCGCTCGGGGAGCATGGGGAGCACCTGCGCGGGGAAGTAGACGCTCGTGCCCCTCCGCAGCGCCTCGGCGTCGAGCGCGGTCCCGGCCCGGACGTAGTGCGCCACGTCGGCGATGGCGACGACGGCGCGGTAACGCGCCCCCTTGCCGCGGACGCGCTCCACGTAGACCGCGTCATCGAAGTCGCGCGCGTCCTCGCCGTCGATGGTGACGAGGCGCAGGCCGGTGAGATCGCGGCGTCCCGGCCGGTCCTCGGCGCGCACGTGATCCGGAACCCGTTCCGCCTCCTCGCGGACGTCGTCAGGGAACAGGTCGGAGAAGCCCTTCGCGTAGGCGACCTTGAGCACCTCGACTCTAGGGTCGCCCGGGCGTCCGACGCGCTCCACCACCTGGCCGGCGAGGCGCTCGGTGCCGGGCTCGAGCGCCACCTTCACCACTTCCCCGTCCTGGGCGAGGCGCGTCGGCGAGACAGCCACGTAGCCTTCCAGCGTGGCGTCGGCCGGCACGACGAAGCTCGATGCCCCGCGCTCGTGGTAGGTACCGAGCATCCAGCGCCGGCGCCGCTCCACCACCTCGTGGATGCGACCCATGGTCCGCCCGCCACGCCCAGGCACGATCTCCACCCGGACCAGGTCGCCGTCGAGCGCCTTCGCCGCCTCGGCGGGAGGGACGAACACGTCCTCCCCCTGGCGATCGAGTCTCGCCACGAAGCCATAGCCGTCCCGGTGGCGCGTGAGCGTTCCCACCAGACCCCGGCGCCGGAGACCCAGGGTGGACCCCTTGCCACCTATCGTGCGAGGCGCGGCGGGGGCCGCATCCGGCCTGACGCCCGGGAGCGAGAAACGGTTCCCGTCGCGGAGGAGCTTGCCCTCCCGCGCGAGGTCCCGCAGCACGCGCTTCACGTCGGTGCGCTCCCCGGGATGCAGTCGCGCCCGCTGCATGAGGTCGCCCAAGGAGAGCGCTCTTCCGCTGGCGGCTCGCAGCTGCGAGAGCAACGCTTCGCGCCGAGCGTCCCTCGCTTGTTCATGTGCCATGAGGCGAAGTCTAATCGCGCGCGGCGGCTGCTCCAACGACGTTCGCGCCGCTCGGACCGGTCGGCGCGCTTGGAGCGAGGAGCTTGACAACCCCGATAGCCGGGGCGAAGAACCATGCGTGCTGGAACCCGAAGAGGCGGTCTCGCGGATCCTGGATGCCCTCGCCGACCTCGCTCCCCTGGCGGCGGAGCGTATCGCCCTGCGCGAGGCGCTCGGCCGCGCTCTGGCGGAGGACGTGACCGCGCAGCGCGCCCTGCCTGCCTTCGACAACTCGCAGATGGACGGCTACGCGTTCCGCGCCTCCGACGCGGCGCGGCCCGGCGCTCGGCTCGAGGTCGCCTTCGAGGTCTTCGCCGGTTCGGCCATGCCGCCACCCTTGCCTCCCGGCGTCTGTTGCCGCGTCTACACGGGCGCGCCACTGCCGGTGGGATCCGATTGCGTGGAGATGCAGGAGGAGGTGACGCGGCGGGGCCGTTTCGCGCGCTTCCAGCGCGCGGCGGAGCTGGGCCGCTTCGTGCGCCCGGCCGGCGCGGACGTGGCGGTCGGGGCGACCGCGCTCCCGCGGGGCACGGTCGTGGATCCGGGCGCGGTTGGACTGGCCGCGGCGCTCGGCCGGACAGAGCTCCTCGTGTACCGGCGGCCGCGGGTGGCCCTGCTCACCACGGGGGACGAGATCGTCCCGGTGGACCGCCTGCCGGCGCCCAGCCAGATCATCGACTCGAACAGCCACGCCCTCGCCGCTGCGTGCCTGGAGGCCGGGGCCCTGCCGACCGTCCTGCCCATCGCGCACGACGACCGCGATTCGCTCCACGCCGCCCTGGCCGCTGCCGAAGGGTTCGACGCGCTCGTCTCCACCGGCGGCGTGTCGGTGGGCGAGAAGGACCTGGTGAAGCCGGCGCTCGCGGCCATGGGGACGCGCCTCGATTTCTGGCGCGTCGCCATGCGGCCGGGCAAGCCCATCGCCTTTGGCCGGCGAGGTCGAATGGCGGTCTTCGGCCTGCCTGGCAATCCCGCCAGCGCGCTCGTCACCTTCGAGCTCTTCGTGCGCCCCGCGCTGCGCTGTCTGGCGGGCCTTCCCGGCTGCGGACGGGCCGTCTTGCCCGCGCGGCTCGCCACGCGGTTCGACAAGCCCGCCGGCCTCACGCACTACCTGCGCGCGCGCGCCCACTTGCGCGACGGAGAGCTCGTTCTCGAGCCACTGCGCACGCAGGTGAGCGGCCATCTCTCGTCCGCCACCGGATTCGAGGCGCTCGCGGTCGTACCGAAGGCTGCCGTCCGCATCCGGCGCGGCGGGCGCGTGCAGGCCATCCTGCTCGCTCCTCCCCGAGACGGCACATGAGACGGTGTTCCCGGTCACGTGGGGCGCGGGGTCGTCCCCTCGACCGCACCGCCAGCGGGGAACTGCGGGAACCGAGACATCGCCGGGCGTCCTGTTGTCGGTGAGGGTTGGCTTGGCCACCACCTGGAACAGGCCCGAGGAATACGACCACCTGGTGGTGATCGCCGACGACGAACCGCTCCACCGGCTCTCGATCCGGGAGCGGCTCGAGGAAATGCGCGGGCGCTCTCGCGCGATCGCCCTCGGCACCTACCCCCGGTTCCGCGTGATCGAGGCCGGCGACGGCGACGAGGCGTTGAGCCTCGTGACGCCCGAGGTCTCGGCGCTGGCTGTCGACCTCGTCATGCCGCCCCGGAACGGCCTCGAGGTCATCGCGCTCCTGCGGCAGCGACGGCCCGACCTCGCCATCCTCGCCTTCACGGCCGCGGCACCGCCCTCCGAGGCCGTCGCGGCCATGATGGCGGGAGCAGACCATTTCCTCGAGTACGCGGGCGGCGAGCCCATCGAGCACGCCCTCGACCTCGCAATCGATCGCCGCCGGCTCTCGCGGTTGATCAACCAGAACGAGGCCGAGGTGGACAAGGCGCGTGAGCGTCTCGCGCAGCTGGGCGGAAGCCTAGCGCTTGGTCTCCCCGGGCTGCGCGCACCCGCCTCGGCCGACGCGGTCGTGCCGTTCGAAGAGGCGGCGAATCTGTATCTGTCCGCTTGTGCAAGGCTTTTCGAAGGAGATCCGCGGGGGTTGGCCCTGCGCCTGGGCGTCTCCTACTACGGGCTGCGGCGGCTCCTCAGGCGCTACGGCGTGCCCTTCCCTGGCCGTCCTTACAAGAACGCGTCGTGTAAACGCTAGACTGGACCACCCTCGCTCTGGGTGCTAGATACGCTTTGGGCTTTAGCGGAATCCGCCAAAATAATTTGGCGGAATCCGCCAAAATCGAAGCAAGCAGCGGGATACTTCGCCAGGAGCAGACAACATGGCTGGACTTGCAGACAAATTCGCTGTGAACCTGAAGAGCGAGCGGCTGCGCAAGAAGCTCTCGCAGGAGGCGCTTGCCGCCAAGGCTGGCCTCTCCGTCTCCTACATCTCGATGCTCGAGCGCGGACAACGTACGCCTCCGCTCGACACACTCGAATCGCTCGCCAAGGCGCTCAGCGTCTCGGCGACGTCTCTCCTCTCCTAGCCCACATCTCGGGCATCTCGGAGCGACCTGCGGGGGACCGCTCCGGGTAGCTGATAACCCATCCATCATCATCGAGCGCAGCAGGCGACACGCCGGGCCGAGCCGGGCGGACGAGCTGCGACACCAGCGCCGTGCAGGTTCTCAAGACCTGTCGAAGAATCAGTTGCGATCGCAGGGGCCCGGGTGGGGCCCCGACGGCTTTGCCGGCGGGGCGGGGGCGGCCTGCGCCCCCTGGTGCTCAGCACGGCAGGCACGCTAGGCGCGGGAAGGCTCAAGAAGTAGCTCGTGCCGCTTCAAGAGTTCGTGCTACTTCAAGGTTTTGGGCGAATCCCGGCGACGCGATTCGGCGCAGCGGCGGGAGGGGACGAACTTGCAGCCCTTTTGTCAGCATGTGCGTGCGCGAAAGCTCGAATTCGCCTATGTTCCCAAGTCTTCTGCGCGCTCGTGCGCAACCACAGACGGAGCGACCTTCATGGCGCGGATGGTCAAGTGCAAGAAACTCGGCAAGGAATTGCCGGGCCTCGCCTTCAAGCCGTTCAACAACGAGCTCGGCCAGCGCATCTACGACAACGTCTCCCAGGACGCCTGGAAGATGTGGCTCGAGCACTTCAAGATGGTCATGAACGAGTTCCGCCTCTCGCCCGCGGACCCGCGCACGAACGAGATCCTCTTCCAGCAGGCCGAGCAGTTCTTCTTCGGCGAGGGCTCTCAGCTCCCGCCCGACTTCCAGCCACCGCCGTCCAAGGGCTGAGCAGCACGGGCCGTCCATGCGCGGCCAGGGCGACATCCTCCTCGTCTCGACGTACGAGCTCGGGCACCAGCCCTCCGGCATCGCATACCCCAAGGCCTTCCTCGAGCGCGCGGGCTTCCGGCCGGCGGCGCTCGATCTGGCCGTGGAGCCGCTCGACGAGGGGCGCATCCGCGCGGCGCGGCTCATCGTCTTCTCCGTGCCCATGCACACCGCGTTCCGCCTGGCGCTCCGCGCCGCCGAGCGCGTCCGCGCGCTGAACCCGGCCGCTCGACTCGCCTTCCACGGCCTGTATGCCTTGCTGCAGGCACCTCTCCTGCGCACGGCGGGCGCGGCCGCCGTGCTCGGCGGCGAATGTGAGGACGACATCGTCGCCCTCGCGCAGGCGCTGGAGCGTGGCGAGGACCTGGCGGGCTTCCAGCGCGAGGGTCCAGCCGGGGTCACGCTGGCGAAGCTCGACTACCCGGTGCCGAGCCGGGAGGGGCTACCGCCAGCCGGGCGATACGCGCGCCTCGCCGACGCGGACGGCCACGAGCGGCTCGCCGGCTACTCCGAGTCGACGCGGGGGTGCAAGCACCTCTGCCGCCACTGCCCAATTCCTCCCGTCTACGGCGGCCGCTTCTTCGCCATCCCGGTGGAGACGATCCTGGAGGACGTGGCGCGGCAGGTGTCCGCGGGGATCACGCACGTCACCTTCGGCGACCCGGACTTCCTCAACGGGCCAGGCCATGCCATGCGCGTCGCGGCCGCGCTTCACGCACTTTTCCCGTCCCTCACCTTCGACTTCACGGCCAAGGTCGAGCACCTCGTTCGGCATGCGAGCTGTCTCGGACCTCTCCGGGATGCGGGGGCGATCTTCGTGGTCTCGGCCGTGGAGTCACTCTCCGCCCGCGTGCTCGCGGAGCTCGACAAGGGGCATGGCCGCGCCGACGTCTACCGCGCCTTCGCCGCCTGCCGCGACGCCGGCCTCGTGCTGCGTCCGTCGCTCATGCCCTTCACGCCGTGGTCGACGCTCGAGGACTACCTGGACTTGCTCGGCGTGTTCGCGCGCGAGGGCTGGCTCGCGTCGCTCGATCCGGTACAGCTCTCGATCCGCCTGCTCGTGCCGCCGGGATCGTTGCTGTTGAACATCAGGGGCCAGGTTACCGCCCCACCCCCGTGGATCGAGTGCTTCGACGAGGCCGCGCTCGCCTGGCGCTGGCGGCATCCCGACCCGCGGATGGACGAGCTCCAGCTCGAGGTGGCGCGCGCCGTCGAGGACGGCGCCTCGCGCGGCGAGCCTCAGGCGAAGACGTTCGACCGCGTCATGCGGCTAGCGAACGCGGCCGCGGGGA
>JBGQLS010000245.1:0-9184 GCA_041500205.1 Anaeromyxobacteraceae bacterium
ATGCCTGGGACGGCTATCGTTCCGGCGAGCAGCCCTTCCTCGAGCTGCGCCGGAGCCGCGTCGACGCGGACGTCCGCGTCGACGCGGCTCCGGCGCAGCTCGAGGAAGGGCTGCTCGCCGGAACGATAGCCGTCCCAGGCATGCCCGAGGACGCGAAAGTCAGCCAGGTCGAGCCCGGCCTCGCCCGCGAGCTTCAGCGGCCAGGCGGTCCCGGACGCGCGCACCTTGCCGGTCACCCTCGTCATCACCCAGGCGCCCGGCAGCTTGAGACGCGCCAGGATCTCGCCCAGCTCGACCGATTCCAGTGCGGCCTCGGCGTCGAGCTTCACCTCGCGCCCGAAGCCGATGCGGGCGTGCGCGGTGACGCGCCCACCGAGCGTGGGCACCTCGAGCCGCTCCACCTGCAGCTCGGACTTGGCGAACCGGACCTGCGCGGTCGCGTCGCCGGGGCGCCAGCCGCCGATGACGGCATCGACGAGCCGGACCTCGCCTTTCACCTCCGGCCGTGCCACGGGGCCCACGGCGGCGAGATCGGCCACCACCAGGCCCTCGGCAGGCGTGCCGGACCGTCCAAGGAGGGCGAGGAGCGCGGGGAGGTCTCCGCGCAGGGAGGCGGCGAGGTCGAGGCGCGGACGGCAGAGCTGCTCCACGGTGCCGGTCGCGGCCACGCTCACGCCGGGCAGCTCGGCGCTGGCGAGGTGCACGTCCAGGCGCGACAGGTCGAGGCTGAGGTCGGCCGCCAGGAGCGCCTCGTCGACGGCGATGACCTTGCCGCCCGCCTCGACGCGCGCGGCGGAGAGCACGACGTCGAGCCCTGCGCGGCGCGCGCCCGCCGGGGCGAGCGCGGCGATCCCGCGCCGGGATGCGACGGGCACCGAACGAACGTCCACGCGACCCACCACCACCCGCTCGCCGCCGGGAAGGGTCAGGTCGACGGCGCCTCCGTCGACGCGCAGCTCGTGGATCTGGAAGCTCTCGAGCAGCGGCGGCGGACAGGGACCTTCCGGCGTCCCTGGGCGCGCCTGCGGGAGCTTGGCCGTGACGCGGGGCCGCGTGAGCGTGAGCTCCGCCAGCTCGAGCCGCTTGCCCAGCGCCTGCACCGGCGCGAGCCGCACCCTCACCGCGTCGGCCTCGAACACCGGCGCGCCCTCGGGGCCGAGCCGGACGTCACGCGCGCTCACCTCGAGCCGGAAGGGCTCGACCCGGCACTGCGAGAGGGCGAGGTGCAACCCCGTCGCCTGGCGCACGCGCGCCTGGGCCAGGGCGCACAGCCGCTCGCCGGCCCAGGACGTGCGCAGCGCAAGCACGGCGCCGCCGGTCGTGGCGAGCACCACCGCGACGAACGCCAGGGCGACCTTGCGCTTCACGCCCAAGACCATTCCGTTCCGGAGAGAGCCAAAGATTTGGACAAACTACTTCGTCAGCGACTCGAGGTAGCGATCGATCTCGTCGAGGTCGATCCGCTCGGTTGCCTCTCCCGGCGCCTCCAGCACGTGGTCGCCGGACCGGCCGTTCTGCGCGACCGCCAGGTCGCGGGCGATGCGCTCGACGACCGCCTCGGGCACCTCGCGCGCGCGCGCCAGGAACCCCTCGAAGAGCGCATTGTCGCAGAGCGTGTTGATGAGCCGCGGGGTGCCGTTGCTGTACCGGTGCACGGCGGCGATCGCTCCGTCCGTGAAAGGGAAGTGCGGCGCTCCGGCTAGGCGCAGGCGGTGCCGGACGTAGGCCTCCGTCGCCTCCTCCGTGAGGGGCTCGAGGCGGTAGCGCATCGCGACCCGCTGCGCGAGGGGAAGGTCGAGCTTCAGGTTCTCCTCGATCTCGGGCAGCCCGAAGAAGACGAAGGAGAGGAGCTTCCGCTCCGGCACCTCGAGGTTCAGGAGCCCGCGGAACTCCTCCATGATCTCGCGCGTGTCCAGCATCTGCGCCTCGTCGATGAGGACCACCGCCTTCTTCCCGGACTCGTAGATGCGCAGGAGGCGCTGGTAGAGCTGCGAGAGGAGCGCCAGCTTCTCCTCGGCCGGGCTCTCCACCCCGAGCTGGAGCGCGATGCGCCGGAGCAGCCAGTGCGCGGTGATGCCAGAGTGGACGATGACGAGGAGCGCCGCCTCGTACTCGTCCTCCGGGAGGTTGTCGAGCAGGCGCCTCGCCAGCGTGGTCTTCCCGGCGCCGATGTCGCCGACCAGCAGCGCGAGCCCCTTCATCTGCGAGACGGCGTGCATGAGGCGCATGAGCGCCTGCGCATGCTGGGCCGAGGAGTAGTAAAAGCGCGAGACCGGCGCGTTCGAGAAGGGCTCCTGCGAGAGCTCGTAGAAGTCGAGGTAATTCACCGAGAGCCTATACGAAGCCAATGTTCTTCTTTGGTCCGTTGCGGGCAGCGCCCGGCGCGGGCGTCTCGCTCTGGGCCGGGCGCGGCTTGTCGGCGCTAGCGGGCGGCCTGCCGGGTCCGCCGCCGAGGCGCGCCACCATCGCCTTCGCGTCGCGGTACCCGGCATCCGCCTTGAGGACCTTGTGCAGGTAGTGGAGCGCCGCCTCGGGATCCTTGACCTGCTCGTAGGCGCCCGCGATCTCGTAATGCACCGCGCGGGCCACCTCGGGCGTGAGGTAGTCCGAGCGGAGCGCGCGCTGGTAGGCTTGGATCGCGCCGGCGGCGTCACCCTTCTCCGTGCGGCACATGGCGATCATGGTGAGGCAGTCGATCTCCTTCTTGCGCCCCTTCCCCGACATCGCGACGTCGAACTCGTGCAGTGCGTCGTCGATGAGGCCCATCTCCTTGTAGGCGATGCCGAGATCGTAGTGCGTCTCCGAATCCTCCGCCTTGACGGTCTCGGCGACGCCCTTCTTGAACTGGTCGAAGACGTCCGCCACCGAGTACTGGAACTCGTCGAGCGCGGCGGGAGCGCTTGCGGAGGTCCCGAGCTCTTCCGCCAGCTCGCGCCCGATGTCGAAGGTCTCCTCCACGGCCGGCGCGGCGGGGGTCGCAGGGGGCGGCGGCGCGAGCTTGCGCTCCAGGTCCGCCACCTTGGCGAGGAGCTTCGCGTGCGCCGGGTAGAAGGCGAGCAGGTTCTGGAGCACCTCGCGCGCCTCGTCGGGCAGGTCCTGCTGGATGAAGAACTCCGCCTCCGCGAGCTCGTCGTCGAGGTCCTCCTCCTCGTCCTCGTCGCTCGGGGGAGGAGGAGCTGGCTCCGGCGGAGGGGCGATGACCGCTGGCGGCGGGGCGACCAGCGCCCGGGGCGCGGTGCGCTGCGGAGGCACCACCGAGGTCGCGGGTTTCGGCGCCCGGTCAGGAGCGACGGGAGTCGGAGGGACCGCCACAGGAAGCACGGGCGAAGGCGCCCGGTCAGGAGCGGAGGCTCTCGGGGCGGCCACTTCGACCCTCGCCCTGCCAGGGAGAGGGGAGACGACGCTTCTGTCTCCCTCGCCCCGCGCGGCGGAGGGAGGGTCGGCGAGAGGGGCCCGCGAAGGTGCCGGCCTGGAGGCAGGCGCCGGGGCGGGAGGCGGGGGGACCACCGGCACCGGCTCCTCGTACACGACCTCCTCGACCGATTCACTGGCAGCCGCGATGGCGATGTCGTCCTCGGGCATGGGAGGCTCGACCTCGAGGACGAGATCGTCCTCCGCCTCCAACACCACCTCTTCCTCGACGGCGGGAGGCTCGGAGCCGCCGAGCGCCGCGAGCTCAGGATGATCCGGCGCGATCTGGCGCAGGCGCTCGACCGCGGCGCGCGCGCGATCCTCGAGCCCGCGAGCGAACGCGATGCGGGCCGCCTTCACCGCCTCCTCGGCCGCGCCCGCCGCGTCGTTGCGGAGCGCGCGGAGGTGCAACGCCCGCTCGTGCGCCTCGAGGTGGTCGGGGTCGATGGCGAGCACCTTCTTGAGGTGCTCGAGCGCCTTCTCGTGGAGCCCGTACTTCATGTAGACGTCGGTCTCGGTGAGGAGCTTCCCGATCGCATCCGGGCCAGGGAGCGCCGCGGCAGGCGCCGGGGGCCGTGCCATCGCCGGGGGGGCCACGACCGCGGCAGGGGGCCGCGAGACGGGCGGCGGCGCTGCCAGGCGCTGCGGATCGGAGGGCGTGGCGGCTGCCGGCGCGCGCGCTGGTGGCTTCGGAGCCGACGGCGCCGACGTGGCGCGTGCGGGCGCGGCTTCCTGGGTCCCCTCCGCGTCTCCTGGCGCGAGCTCGAGGACGCGACGCCAGACGGCGCGCGCTTCGTCGAGGCGGCCCTTCTCACGGTGGAGGTGCGCGAGCTCCCGGTAGACCGAGACGGTCTTCGAGACCTGGCCCAGGTCCTTGAACGCCTGCGCCAGCAGCGTCAGCGTGTCCACGTCCTTCGGATCGGCCTTGAAGCAGAGCTGGAGCTTGGCGAGCGCGCGCTTGGTGTCGCCCTTCGCCAGGTAGATGTTCGCGAGCTCGCGCGTGAGCGCGACGTCGTCGGGCGAGAGGAAGGCGATGCGTTCGGCGATCTTGACGTATTCGTCGGCCCGGTTGTTCTTCTTCAGCTGCCCTGCCGCGCGGCGCAGGTGTTCGAGCGCGAGCTTCGTCTGCGACTGCTTGGCATAGAGCTCGCCCAGCTTGACCGCCGAGCCGACGTTGTCCGGATCGAGCTCGGCCATCCGCCGCAGCACGTCGAGGAGCTTCGCGTCGTCCCCGGACCGCTCCGCGTGCGAGGCGACGAGCTGGAGCTGCCCCATCGCATCGGAGAGGATGCCGAGTTGCTGGTACAGGCTGGCGAGGCGCTCGTTCACCCGCACGTCGTCGGGCGCGAGCTTCATCATCTGCTTGTAGACGGCGACCGCCTTGAGAAAGAAGCCTTGGTCGCTGTAGGCGTCCGCGACCCGGCTGAAGGTCTCGGCCGCCGCCGCGTTGTCGCCCTTCTTCTGCTGGATCTCACCGACCTTGAGGAGGACGCGAACGTCCTTGCTGTCCTCGGTCAGGATCTTCTCGTACGCCTTGATTGCCTTGTCGAACTGCCCCTTCTGGAGAAGCTTGGTGGCCTCGGCGATGACTTTGTTCTTGTCGACAGCCATCGGGCCGGGAAGTGTCTTTCGGGGGTTGCAAGGCCGTCGTCCCCGGTCAGGGCGCGCCAATCGACCGCGCGCCTGCCGAGTGCTCGAGCTTCGCCCAGCGTAGTGGAACCAGCCGGGTCGGTCAAGCCACCGGCCACCAATCCCGCCGGGAGTTTCAGGCACTTACACGGCAGCGGTGGACATTCGGCCGTCAGTGTGCTGGCTCAGGCCTCGGACCTCGGGCTTCAAGAGAAAACGGCCCGTGATCGCAGACGGTTCTTCCCGAGGCCAGAAGTCTACGCCTGAAGTCAAGGCCCTATGTGCCCGTGGCCTTGCGCTCGGGCTTCTGCTCGGGGACGTCGCCGGCGAGGATCTGCTCCACTATCCGGGTGTCGTAGCGGCCGGCCCGGAAGCGTTCGTCGGCGAGCACGCGCCGCAGGAAGGGCAGGTTCGTCTTGATGCCCTCGATGACGTACTCGTTCAGGGCGCGGCGCATGCGCTGCATCGCGACCTCGCGCGAGTCGCCCCAGCAGATGAGCTTCGCGACGAGCGAGTCGTAGTAGGGCTGCACCTTGTAGTGCTCGTAGGCCATGGTGTCCACACGCACACCGTAGCCTCCCGGCTGGTGGTATCCGGTGATGACGCCCGGCGAAGGCGCGAAGGTCTCGGGGTGCTCCGCGTTGACGCGGCATTCGATGGCGTGGAAGCGGGGCACCACGCTCTCCTGGGTCCGGTCGAGCTTCTCGCCCGCGGAGAGCCGGATCTGCAGGCGCAGCAGGTCGAGCCCGTACACCTGTTCGGTGACCGGGTGCTCCACCTGGATGCGGGTGTTCATCTCCATGAAGTAGTAGCGGCCCTTCTCGTCCATGAGGAACTCGACCGTGCCCACGTTGTTGTAGGCGATGGACCTCATGGCCTCGAGCGCTGCGTCCCCCATCTCCTTGCGGAGCTGGGGCGTGACGGCCGGGCTGGGAGCTTCCTCGACGATCTTCTGGTGCCGGCGCTGGACCGAACACTCACGCTCGCCGAGATGGATGATGTTGCCGTGCTCGTCGGCGGCGATCTGCAGCTCGATGTGCCGCGGCTCCTCCACGTAGCGCTCGAGGTACATCGAACCGTCGTTGAAGGCGGCCCGCGCCTCGTTCGAGGCCTGGTCGAAGGCGCGCCGCACGTCGCCGCCCTCGCGCACGATCTTCATGCCCCGGCCGCCGCCCCCCGCCGCCGCCTTGAGGATGATGGGGTAGCCTATCTGCTTAGCGATCTCGGTGGCCTCGTCGCCGTCCTGGAGCACGCCGCGCGCGCCAGGCAGGAGCGGCAGGCCCGCCTTCTCCGCGAACGCGCGCGCCTGCACCTTGTTCCCCATGAGCTTCAGCATCTCGGAGCGCGGGCCAATGAACTTCATGCCCAGCTTCTCGACGATCTCGGCGAAGGCGGGGTTCTCCGAGAGGAAGCCATACCCAGGGTGGATGGCGTCACAACCGGTCACCTCCGCGGCGGACATGACGGAGCGGATGTTGAGATAGCTGTCCTTCGACTGCGCGGGTCCCACGCAGACCGCCTCGTCGGCGAACTGGACGTGGAGCGAGTCCGCGTCCGCGGTCGAGTGGATGGCTACCGTCTGGACGCCGAGCTCCCGGCAAGCTCGGATGACGCGAAGCGCGATCTCCCCACGGTTCGCGACCAGGACCTTCTTGAACATGACGCCGCGTCCTCTCAGGCGGGAAGCCCCGCGCCTAGAATGCATCGACATCCGAGGCGGGAGGATGAGCCCCCGCGATACGGACTGTTCGACTGAGCGGGGGACAAGCCCCCGCGCTACAGAATGTTCGTCCAAGGTGGGGATGAGCCCCCGCCACGGTACCCGGCGACTAGACCGGCTCGATGCGGAAGAGCGCCTGCCCGAACTCCACCGGGGTCGCGTTGGCGACCAGGATCTCGGCGATCTTCCCGGGCACCTCTGCCTCGATCTCGTTCATGAGCTTCATCGCCTCGACGATGCACAGCGCCTGGCCCTTCTTCACCACGGCCCCCACGTCGACGAAGGGCGGGGAGTCGGGCGAGGGCGCGCGGTAGAAAGTGCCGACGAACGGCGAGGTGACGACCACGCCGGGCTTCACCTCCGGCTTGGGCGGGGGGACGGCGCCAGCAGCAGCTGGAGCCGAAACCGGCGCCGGCGCGAACGTGGGTCCCGGCACCGCCACCGGACCATGGTGCACCACCTGCGTCACGGGCGCGACGCGGCCGCGGTGAATGACGATCTGCTGGCCATTGCGGTCCCAGCGAAGGCTCGTGACATCGGTGCCCTCGAGGACCTGGACGAGCGCCTTGACCTCGTCGAGGGTGAAGGGACCGGCCGCCGTGGTGGAGCGGGCGGGGGCCTGGGTCTCCTTCGTGCGCTCCGCTTGCTCCAAACGTCTCGTCGCCATGTAAATCTCCTGGGGGCCAGCTAGGCCGCCACGCGCGTCAGGTATTCACCCGTCCGGGTGTCGACCCGGAGCATGTCCCCTTCGTTGATGAAGAGCGGCACGTTCACCACGTAGCCCGTCTCGAGCGTGGCGGGCTTGGTCGCGCCCGACACCGTGTCGCCACGGACGCCAGGGTCGCACTTCATCACACGGAGGTCCATCGAGTTCGGGAGCTCCACCCCAATGGCCTTGCCGTTGTAAAACATGATGTGCGTGGTGGTGTTGTCCTTGATGAAGTTCTTCGCCTCGCCCATCTGCTCCACGGTGAGGAACGTCTGGTCGTAAGTCTTGTTGTCCATGAAGTTGTAGTGGTCGGCTTCCTTGTAGAGGAACTGCATCTCCTTCTCCTCCACGTCGGGCTTGCCCACCACGTCGCCGGACTTGAACGTCCGGTCGATGGTCCGGCCCGTCAGCATGTTCTTGATGCGAGTCCGCACGAAGGCGGACCCCTTTCCAGGCTTGACGTGCTGGAACTCGACGATCTCCCACGGCTCCTTGTCGATCTCGATCTTGAGCCCGCGGCGGAACGCCGAAGTGTCGAGGGTGTCGGCCATTTCGAATCTCCCGATCTTGTGAGGCGGGGCGAGCCCGCCTGCGGAAAAAAAGCGTGACGCGCGGGCAGCGGCCCCCGGGGGCGTGGACCCCTCATGGCGCTAGCCGTGAGGGGCGCAGTCGCGAGGGTGCGACGGCGTTAGCCGGCGCACCCGAAGGGCGTGAGGCGCCGCGAAGGCGCTAGAGTTCGGCGTTCACTTTCGGCGCGGTGATCCTGAGCAGGTAGCGGGCCTTGCCGTAGTTCCCCTCCGGCTTCATGGCCACGATCATGAAGTAGTCGGGCGAGACCAGGCGGGCCACGGTCACGAGCTTGTCGGTGTTGATGCTGACCTCGGAGATGCCGCCGGCCAGGTGCACGTCGGCCGCCTCGCGGGCGCTCCGGAACACGCTCGAGTACTCGACCAGCAGGTTCTTGAGATCGACGTCGCCGGCTTCGGCCGACAGGTGGGTGTCAACCTCGATGCCGTCGATGCCCATGAGCGAACAGGCGACCGCCCCCTCGAGGCCCTTGCACACGTCCTGGAGGTGCTCGCGGAAGCTCATGGTGTGGGCGCTCGCAACCGGCCCGGTGGCGCGTCCTCGCCCGGCCTGGTCCGCTGGCTATTACCCCGGCCGGGCGCGCGGGGTCAAGGCAACAGAACTTCCGCCCGCTGCCCAGACGAGGTAGTCGGCCCCTTGACCGGCGTCACAGGCAGGCACAGGCGGCGGTCTGGCCATCCTGCGGGCAACATGCTGGCGTCTTCCCGGCATCGGCGCCCGTGCACGCGAACGGCGAGGTGCCGACTTGCGAGAGTATGACCGGAACCGGGAACTCGGCTGTATCGAACTCGGTGTCGTCGCCGTAGCGCCCGTGCGCCTTCACGTGAATTATGGCATTGACGGGACCGCTCCCGATCGCGCCCGCCAAGGCGACGCCCGCGTTCGACGGGATGAGGGCAACGACCACCACCGTCGAGCCGCCCGTGGGGACGGTCGCGGTCTGCGAGAACGACGCGGAGAGCTTCACGCCTGCCCCTTCATACCTCATGTCGAAACGGTCGATGAGCGCGTTGTTCGTGTTGGTGCGGCCGCTGGTCGAGTCCGAGTTGTCCTCCCGCAGGTTGTCGATCTGGATGGGATAGACGAGCGTGTCGCCCGTCAACGCGAGGTCCACGCCGAGGAAGCCA
>JBGQLS010000246.1:0-9176 GCA_041500205.1 Anaeromyxobacteraceae bacterium
GCCCAGCGGGGCGGGGGCGGCCTGCGCCCCCGGCAACTCTGCAGCGTGGCCGGGGTGGGGCCCCGATGGGCTTTGCCCAGCGGGGCGGGGGCGGCCTGCGCCCCCGGCGACTCAGCTCGCCTCGTCGTCCCGCAGCTGCCTCGACGTGCCCAGAGCCCATGCCCAGGGCGCCTCCTCGATGGCATGGGCGGCCTCGCAGATGCGCTCGTCACAGAGCGAGCTCCGCCGGCGATCCTCGGCGCCGCCCCGATCCGCGCCAGCCAGGATCTCGAAGCGGACGCTCTCGCTCACGCCCTGAACGTGGTAACGCATGGTCGTCTCCGGCCTGGGTCGAGCAAGACTCCTAGTCGCCCGGGCGGACCCGTTCAACGCGCGTCGCGTCAATGAATGGTCTTTTCCATTGACCTGGCTTGGAGACCCCCGCTAGGACAGGCGGCCATGCCAACAGGCAATCCCTGGGAACAGTGGGGCATCATCTACACCCGCCACGACGGGTACCCGGTCTTGACCGAGACCGCGCTGTGGCAGCTCACGGCGCAGCACCCCGAGGTCATCGAGCACGCGACCCCCACCGAGATGTACGTGCACCTCGACCAAGCCTATCGCGTCGTGACGCTGAGCGACCGGGCGTATCGTGAACTCATTCCCGCCCCGGAGCACAAACCTCCGGTGAGATGAGAGGAATCAGCGGCGCGGCCCCCTCGGGCCTTCGCCGGCGCGCACATGGACGGCTCCGACCTCCGGTGACTCGGGCGGCTCAGGCTCGATGAGGCTCGACAGGTCGTCGTCCTGGCCGGGAAAGTCACCGCCGGAATCCCCGCCGAGGTGGGTCGGAGCGGCGCCACCGACGTTCTCGGAAGGTACGAGCCTGTCTCCGTCCTCCTCCTCGGGCTCGTTTCGCTCCCGCGGCTGCGCGGTCGGCTCCGGCGTGTCCGGGATTTCCTCTTCGAGGTCGAGGGGAGGAGGGCGCAAGCCCCGTCTGCGCTTCGGCACACGGGAAACTAGGGACGGGAGGCGTGGGTGGCAACGAGCGGACGGCAGCGGCTCCCTGTACGAGACTCGCCAGAGGGAAGAGGCGAGTGGAGCCTCGTCCTCCAAGCCACGAGCTACCAGGCGCTGGGCCGCACGGACACTGAGTACCCGGGGGCGAAGGCCGCCCCCGCCCCGCCGGGCAAAGCCCATCGGGGCCCCACCCCGGCCACGCCGCAGAGCGATCGCATTCTTCGACGGGTCTTGAGAGGGTTGTCCTAAACACCGGTCCCGGCGGCTGCGCCTTCGGCGCTCTCGCTCGCCTGTCTCGGTCCCCGGCATCTTTAACAACCCTGTGAGCCCGTCAGGGGCCCCGGAGCGACTCGAACAGCTGCTCATAACGCTCGGCGGCATGGTGCCAGGAGTTGTCCTCGGCCATGGCGCGCTCCATGAGCCCTCGCCAGGCGCGCGCGTCGCGGTAGACGTCGAGCGCGCGCTGCAGCGCCGTCATCATCGCCAGGGGATGGTAATCGCGGAACTTGAACCCCGTACCGCTGCGGAACCCGTCAAAGTCCTCGACGGAGTCCTCGAGCCCGCCCACGGCGCGCACGACCGGCACCGTGCCGTAGCGGAGGGAGTACATCTGGTTGAGGCCGCAGGGCTCGAACCGGCTCGGCATGAGGAACAGGTCGGCGCCCGCCTCGATGCGGTGCGCCAGACCCTCGTCGAAGCCGAAGCGCGCTGCGACGCGGTCGGGGTGCTCCCGCGCGGCGCGCTGGAAGAGATCCTGGTAGTCATGGCGGCCGCTGCCGAGGACGGCGAGCTGCGCCTCCGTCCGCAAGATGTGAGGCAGCGCTGCCGCGACGAGGTCGACGCCCTTCTGCTCGGCGAGCCTTCCCACCATGGCCACCATGGGCACCTCGCGCCGGATGGGCAGGCCGAGCTCGCGCTGCAGCGCCGCCTTGCATTGCGCCTTGCCGGAAAGGTCGTTCGGCGCGTACGTGGCGGCGAGGTGCGGGTCGCGCGAGGGATCCCATGCGACGTCGTCGATGCCGTTCAGGATGCCCGTCAGGTGGGGCGCCTGGTGGCGCAGCACGGCATCGAGCGAGCAGCCGTGCTCGGGGGTCAAGATCTCCCTGGCGTAGTTGGGTGAGACGGTGGTGATGGCGTCCGCGAAGACGAGCCCCGCCTTCATGAAGTTGAGCTGATCGTAGAACTCCATCGCCTCGTAGCGGAACACGTCCCAGGGGAGCCCGATCGCCGGCGTGACGCCCTTCGGGAAGACCCCCTGGTAGGCAAGGTTGTGGATCGTATAGACTATGCGTGAACGACGCGTCCACTCCTCGTGAGCGTACTCGTGGCGCACCATCCACGCCGCGAGCGCCGTCTGCCAGTCGTGCAGGTGTATGATCTCCGGTTCGAACCCGGTCGCGCGCGGGACCTCCAGCGCGGCACGGCTGAGGAACGCGAAGCGTTGCGCGTTGTCCGGATAGTCGCGGCCGTGCTCGTGGTAGGGCGCGCCGCGCGAACCGTAGAAGCGCTCGTGCTCGAGCAGGTAGACGCGCGCCTTTCCCAGCCGGCCGGACAGGAGCGCCGCGCTCTCGCCGCGCGCGTGCACGGCCGCACCGAGCGGTTCCAGGCGGTGCGCGGCGCGATCGACGGACCCGTACCGAGGCGTGACCACCACCAGGTCGTGACCGCGCTCGGCGAGCGCGGCCGGCAACGCGCCCGCCACGTCCCCGAGCCCGCCCGTCTTCGAGAAGGGCGCCACCTCGGAGGCCACGAACAGGATTCGCATGTGGGGCGATCGCGCCGGCGGGCTCCAGGACGGTGGCCCTCAGGTCACCACCAGGCGCAGGAACTCGGCCGCCTCCTCGGGCGGTACGGGGTTGATGTGGAACCCCGATCCCCATTCGAAGCCGGCGGTGTGCGCCAGCGCGGGCATCACCTCGATGTGCCAGTGGTAGGAAGGGCTGGGAGCGTCGCGCAGCGGGTTCGAATGGAGAATGAAGTTGTGGGGCGGGTCGCCGAGCGCCGCGCCGAGCCGCTTCAAGGTCGAGCGCAGGGCCTGCGCGCAATACCCGAGCCGCTCCTTCGGCTCCGCCTCGAAGTTCGACTCGTGCCGCTTCGGCACGATCCAGGTCTCGAAGGGGCTGCGCGGCGCCCACGGGGCGAAGACCACGAACTCGTCGTTCTCCAGGACCAGGCGGCTGCGCTCCTTCCGCTCCTGCATGACGATGTCGCAGAAGATGCAGCGCTCGCGGTGCTCGTAGTGGCGGCTGGCGCCCTCGATCTCGAACTGGACGTGGCGCGGCGTGACCGGCATCGCGATGAGCTGAGAGTGCGCGTGCTCGAGGGTGGCGCCCGCGGCGGCGCCGTGGTTCTTGAAGAGCAGGATGTAGCGGAACCGCATGTCGTTGCGGAGGTCGATGATGCGCGCCTTGAAGGCGAAGAGGACCTCGGTCACGTCGTGGTCGGTGAGGGCCCCCAGGTCCTTCGTGTGGTCGGGCGTCTCGATGATGACCTCGTGCGCTCCGATCCCGTTCATGCGGTCGTAGATACCGCTCGCCTCGCGCTCGAGGTCTCCCTCGATCATGAGCGCCGGATAGCGGTTCGGGACGACCCGCACCTTCCACCCTGGTCCGTTGGCGGGCGACGCCGGTGGGCGGCCCGACACGTAGACCTCGCGCGGCGTCTTGTCCTCGTGGCCAGGGCAGAACGGGCAGAGGCGCGCCGGAGCGCTCTCGTGCGGCCGCGGGACGTCGCTCGGCCTCTTTGCCCGCTCGGTGGCGATGATGACCCAGCGACCCACGATGGGGTCCCTGCGGAGCTCCGGCATCGGTTACGCCCTCCTCGCGGACCGCGCCGCCGACTCGGGCACGGCCGGCGTGCGCGGGCGGCGCAGCGTCGAGCCGATCGCCGCCGTGAGCAGCATGACGACCGCGCCACCGACGTAGGGCGCGGCGAACCAGAGGTGGTCGTAGGCGTTCGTCGCGGAGATGGGGCCGGCGATCCGGCCCAGCGCGGCGGCGGACTGCCCGATGCCGAGCGTGCCGCCCTGGTCCTCGTCGCGCGCCGAGCGGGAGAGGAGCGAAGACAGCGCCGGCGTCGAGAGTCCCGAGCCGAACGCGAGCGGCAGACACGCGACGAGGAGGCCGGCCATGTTGCCGGCATAGGGAACCGCGGCGAGGCCGACGGCCTGCAGGAGGAAGCCCACGACGAGCAGCGCCTGCTCCCCGAAACGCCGCGTGAGAGGCCCGATGAGTCCACCCTGCACCACCGTGACGACGACGCCGATGAACGCGAAGACGTAGCTCACGTGCCGCTGGTCGAGTCCGTAGCGGTGCGCGGCGATGAGGGCGAAGGTCGCCTCCATGCCGCTGAAGGCCAGGATGGCAAAGAGATAGATGAGGATGATCCGCCGAATGCCTGGCCGGCGCAGCTCGTCGAGCACGGCCATGAAGCGCGGCCGGTGCGCGGAGACGACGTGCGCCCTGGGCTCGGGAAGGATGAAGAACGCCGCGACTCCGTTGGCGGCGGCCAGCGCCGCGGCCGCGTACCCCGGCGCTGAGAGCGACACGCTCGAGAGGAGACCGCCCAGCGCCGGCCCGAGCACGAATCCAAGTCCGAACGCGGCGCCGATGAGCCCCATGCCCCGCGCGCGCCCCTCGGGCGGCGTCACGTCGGCGATGTAGGCCTGCGCGATGGCGATGTTCGCGGTGGCGGCGCCGGCGAAGAGGCGCGAGCCAAGCAGCCAGCGGAAGTCCGGGGCCAGCGCGTAGCCCAGGAAGCCGAGGGCGGTCATCACGATGGAGAGCAGGAGCAGCGGCCGCCGTCCGAAGCGATCGGAGAGCCGCCCCCAGATCGGCGTGAACACGAACTGCATCAACGAATACCCGGTCATGAGCCAGCCGATCTGGCTGTCGGGGGCACCCAGCCGCTCGGCGTAGAGCGCCATGACCGGGATGACCATCCCGAACCCGAGCAGGTCGATGAAGACGATGACGAAGAGGATGGCCAGCGATCGCCGGGTTTTCACGCGCGCCGAATGTAACCCGACCGGCGCGTCACTGCTGACATTCTGGTCGGTCCGTCTCCTGACGACGGGGGGGTCAGCAGGAGACTCTATTTCGTCCCTCGCGCTTCGCGTCGTAGAGCCGGGCGTCGGCGCGGGCCAGGAGCGCCTCCGGCGCGAGATCGCCGGGCTGGAGCGCGGCGAGCCCGATGGAGACCGTCACCGCGATGCGTTCCCCTTGGAACACGGAGGCGTGCGCCTCGACGAGGCGCCGCACCTTCTCCGCGAAGAGCGCCCCCTTCTCGAGCGGCACGTCGGGGAGGAGCAGCGCCAGCTCCTCGCCGCCCACCCGCGCCAGGAGCTGCTCGGCGCGCACGAGCGGGCGCACCAGATCCGCGAGGTCGCGCAGCACCTGGTCGCCCGCGAGGTGGCCGAAACGATCGTTCACCGCCTTGAAGTGGTCGACGTCGAGCATCGCCACCGAGAGCGGGTGGCCGTGACGACGAGCGCGCGCCACCTCGCGCGCCAGCGTCTCGCGGAAGGTCCCCTTGTGCGCGATTCCGGTGAGCGGGTCCTCCTGGGAGAGCCGCTTCAGCTCGGCGTGGTAGAGCGCCTCGAGATCGTCGCCGGCCAGGTACTTCAGCACCACGGAGCCGAGGCGGACGAGATCGCCCGCGACGAGCGGGTGCGACGCGACGCGCTCCCCGCCAACGAAGGTGCCATTGGTCGAGCCGAGATCCTCGAGCTGGTGGCCCGAGCCGTCCGCGCGAACCCGCGCGTGCCGGCGCGAGACGTCCTCCGCGTCGAGGACGAGGTCGCAGCCGGCGTCGCGCCCGAGCGTCACCTCGGCGCGTGCCAGCGGCAGGTGCGCGCCCAGGAGCCGCCGCTGCGGGGCGTGGATGACGACGAGGCACCCCGAACCGTCGCCGCTCGGGGGGCGGTAACCCGTGATGCGGGTGTCGTCGTTGGGCATGGCTAGCAGGACAGGGTGGCACAGCCGCTGGGAGGGAGCCAAGCGTGGGCGAGAGCACCGGCGGCCGCGCGCCCCGGCACGGCGGCCCTACACCCTCCAATGGATCCTCTCGAAGTCCTCGTCCGGCACCGTGAGCGTGACGTACCCGAATCGCGGCAAACGCTCCAGTTCCACGTCACCCCTCAACACGTGGATGGCGAGGGCCATCCGGTCTCCGCGCGCGAGCCCCAGTCCGGCGAACGGTATGGCCACCTCGACTACGCGCGCGAAGGCGCTCCGGCCGAGGTCCGCTCCGGCACGGTGTCCGGGCCGTTCGGCGCCATCGGGGCACACCTCGAACTCCACCTGGGCCTGCACGTTCGCGGCGACCGCCTCCACGCGCAGCGCGCTGCACATCTCTCCGGTCCGCTGCGGAGCCTCCGCGGGGTCGAGACGCAAGTACAGGTTCAGGAGGTCGAAGCCGTAGCGCAGCGCCTGGAAGGCCTGCGCGCCGCCGAACATCGCGCCGCGACTCTGGCCCGGGCGGTAGAGCCCTCCGCCCTGCCACTCGAAGTAGGTGGTCTCCCGGCCGTCGATGGTGGGCGTGATGAGGAAGGTCGGCTCGCGCAGCGGCTTGGCGTCTCCGGCGGCGGGCGCGCCCACCCGCTTGATGGGCTCGAGCGCCTCGATGGGCAGGGGGGCACCGATGGCCTGGCAAGCGGACACGACCAGCGACCGGAACAGGCCGTCGAACTCGAGCGCCAGCTCGGTGTGGAAGTCGTCGCCGTACCACCAGTACCAGTCGGACCCCTCGGCCGCGTACAGGTGTCGGTGCGCCACCGCGATCGCCGACGGGGCGAGCCCTTCCGGGGGCGAGGCCTCGGCACGGGCGAGGGCCTCACGGGCACGCCCGAGCGCGGTCCAGGCGCGCCGATCCTCCTCGTGGCCCATCCAGATCCGGTAGGACGACTCGATCCAGGAGCCGGAGTGGATGCGGGAGATGGCAGGCCCTTGTGCGTCCGCCGTGGCTTCGGCAAGGGTCACGGTCTGCAGGTCCTGCGAGGCGTCGAGACGCTCGTAGAGGGCCGAGAGGAAATCCCGTCCCGAACCCTGGAAGTGCTCCCACGGATTCTCGCCGTCGAGGAACACGCCTACCGTGGCCGGACCAGCCTGACCGTCGTCTTCCCAGGCGTCCCCGATGGCTTCGAGGTGGGAGGTGAAGTCGGCCGCGGCGTCCGCCGCGGAGGTGCGCGCGTAGCTGAAGCCGATGAGGTCGGACAGGCCGCGATCGCGAAAGAGCATGGCGATCTCGCCGCCGCCACCCGCGTTCACCCGCCAGGGCCGGTAGAGCGTGCGCAGCCGCTGCGTCTCGGGAGGCAATGAATGCAGCAACACGCCCTCGTCGGTCGCCGCCCAGCGCACACCTTCCGTCGCGAGGATCTCGAGCGCCTCCGGCGAGACAGAGCCCTCCGCTGGCCACATCCCGACCGCCGGCCTGCCGAAGTGGCGCGCGTGCGAGGCGAGCGCCTCGCGGACGTGCCAGCGGGCGTCCTCGGGCCACGCGAAGCGAGGGGGCAGCGCGACCCCGGGGAGCGCGCGCCGCGCGGAGTCCGTGTCGCAGACGAGGGGGAGGATCGGGTGGTAGTAGGGCGTCGTGGACAGCTCCACCTGGCCACGCTCGGCGAGCGCGCGCCAGCGCGGCGCGATCTCGCCCACGATGCGACCCTGGACCTCGAGCACGTAGCGCAGGTCGCCTTCGGTGTAGGCGCGGCCCTTCTTCACGAGCGCGCGCAGCCCGTCGTCGTCCTCCACCGCGCCGAAGCCGAACCAGGCCAGGTTGAACAAGACCTGAAGGTCGGCGAACTCGGCGACGGAGAACTCCTTCGCCACCCGTGGCAGGTCGAGGTACCGCACGTCGCGTCCACGCTTCTGCAGGAGTTCCCAGTAGCGGGGCAGCGGCTTGACCGCCGTCTCCCAGTCGACCATGAAGAAGGAGCGCAGGATCGCTTGCCGCTCTTCGGGGAGGAGATCCTGCGCGCGCTTCTTGGACACGTCGAGGAAGCGGTCGCGCGCCTCGCCGCGCGCATAGGTCTCGAGCTGCTCCATCAAGACGGGCGTGAAGTTGACCGTGCAGCGGATCCCGGGATGCCGCTCCAGCATCCACGCCATGTCGTAGTAGGCGCGGGTGGCGTGGAGGCGAACCCAAGGGAGGAGAAACTCCCCGCTGTCCGGCTCCCGGTAGAGCGGCTGATGCATGTGCCACAGGAAGGCGAGCCGGACCTTAGAGCCCATCCGAAGAACTCCAACCTAGTGCCGCTCCGCACATGTCTCGAGCCGATTCACGTTACGTGTGCTCCAAGCACTTCTCGGGAGAAGTCTCCAGGCCTTGCAGGAAAAGCGCAAGGCCTGGCCCTCCCCGCCGAGCCCTGCCGGGGCCGACCCATCGGCGCGATCGATCGGAGCACGCCGGCGGGCGCCCCGTCCCCCGCTCCCCCGGCTGGCACACGTCGCGGCCACCCGCTCGAGAATCACCGCGCGCACCCCTACGGCGCACAGGCCGGCGGCGCGGCGAGCATTCCGGGGTGATGAATGATCTGCACGACCAGTCCTTCCGGCCCGGAGAGGTAGAGCGAGCGGGCGCCGTCGCGATGGGTACGCGGGCGCGCGGCTAGCTTCGCCCCGCGCGCATCGAGCCAGCTGGCCCAGGCGTCGACCTCCTCGGCTCGCGCCACCAGCAGGCCGATGTGATCGAGCATCCCCGGGCCGGAAACGTCGCCGGAGCGGTGTAACGCGACGTTGTCGCCGTGCCGGACGAGATAGACGTTCTGCGCGTCGGGGCGCCACTCCACCCGGTACCCGAGCAGATCGACGAAGAAGCGTTCGGCCGCCTCGAGATCGCGGACGAGTAGCGCTACATGGCGCACGCCGAGCGCCGGCGGAGGGCCGGCGTCGGTCAGGATTTCCGCCGTCACGAGGAACCTCTAACGGCCCTTCAACCCGACCGCACCTCTCGTGCCTCACCTGAAGATCTTCCCCAGACCCTTCGACTTCAGCTCTCCCATTTCCTTCGCCAGCCGTCCCAGTCGATCCGTCTTGTCTGCGATCTCCCGCTGAAGGCGTGTGATGCGGATGTCGCGCTCCCCGATCTGCGTGTGCAGGGCGTCGCGTTCCTCCACCAGTCGCTGCATCCGGGCAGCCAGCTCACCTCCCAGCGAGTTCGGCTCGCCGCGCGCCGCAAGC
>JBGQLS010000247.1:0-9176 GCA_041500205.1 Anaeromyxobacteraceae bacterium
CGATCCTTGGGCGCCAGCCCCTCACCCCGGCCCTCCGTCGACCCCGCCGGCAGAGCCGCCGCGGTCTCGTCTCCCGTCTTCGATCGCGCCGGCCGAGCCGTCGCGATCTTACGCCCCTGCTCCTGACCGCGACGGGACGCGGCCAGGAGTTCGCCGCGACAAGCGCGGCCAGGAGTCCCTGCGCGGGGAGAGGGAGACCGTGAATTCGGGCGGCCGGAGTAGCGGGAGACACAATCACGCTCGTGTGGCCTTGTTCCGAACCCTGTGCCTGCAAGCCCGCGAAATCAGATCGCGTTCAAACCATTCGCCGCTCTAGATCGGTTCCGTGGACGCTCCCGAAGCGGTCGTCGTCGGCGCCGGCCCCAACGGCCTGGCCGCCGGCATCGCGCTCGCCTGGGCGGGCTGGAAGGTGCGGGTGCGCGAGGCCGCGCGCGAGATCGGCGGCGGCACGCGCACGCTCCCCCTCACGCTCCCCGGATTCCTGCACGACCACTGCTCGGGGATCCACCCCCTCGCGGCTGCTTCTCCGTTCTTCAAGAGTCTACCGCTCGCGCGACACGGCCTGCGCTTTGTCGAGCCGCCCGCCGCGTGCGCCCACCCGTTCGACGACGGGACCGCCGCCCTCCTCCTGCGCTCGACGCGGGAGACCGGCGACACGCTCGGGAAAGACGGCCGCGCCTGGCGGGCGCTCTTCGATCCCCTTGCCCACGACTTCGCCGCGCTCGCCGAGGAGACCCTCGGCGCCGTGCTGCACCTCCCGCGTCACCCGCTCCTCCTCGCGCGCTTCGGGCTCTCCGCGCTGCTGCCCGCCAGCGTGCTCGCGCGCGCGCGCTTCCGCGGCGAGCGGGCCCGAGCACTCTTCGCCGGGATCGCCGCGCATTCGCTGCGGCCCCTCGACACTTGCCCTACCTCCGCCTTCGGCCTCCTGCTCGGCGCAGCCGGGCACGCGGTCGGGTGGCCCTTCCCCCTGGGCGGAGCCCAGCGCATCTCGGAAGCGCTCGCGTCCGTGCTCCGTGATGCGGGCAGCGAGATCACGACCGGCGTCGAGGTGACCTCGGCGGGCGACCTGCCGCCTGCGCGCGCCGTCCTTCTCGACCTCACGCCGCGCCAGGTCCTAGCGGTCGCGGGCGCCCGGCTCCCCGATGGCTACCGCCGCGCGCTCGCGCGATTCCGCTATGGCCCGGGGGCCTTCAAGGTCGACTACGCGCTCTCGGCACCGATCCCGTGGCGCGCGCGAGAATGCGCGCTGGCGGGCACCGTGCACCTGGGCGGCCCGCTCGACGAGATCGCCCGGGCGGCACGCGCCGTGGCTTCGGGCGAGTTGCCCGATCGCCCGTTCGTGCTCCTCGCGCAGCACACGCTGTTCGACCCGTCGCGCGCGCCCGCCGGGCGGCACACCGCCTGGGCGTACTGCCATGTACCTCACGGCTTCGCGGGCGACGCCACCCGGGCGCTCGAGGCACAGATCGAGCGGTTCGCCCCCGGGTTCCGGGACCTGGTCCTCGCCCGGAGCGCGCGCGGTCCCGCCGACCTCGAGCGCGAGAACCCGAACCTCGTCGGCGGCGACGTCGGCGCCGGCGAGACCTCGCTCCGACAGACGCTCTTTCGGCCAGCCGTGCGCGCGATACCGTGGTCGACACCGGTGGCGGGCCTCTTCCTCTGCTCGGCGTCGACGCCTCCGGGCGGTGGCGTCCATGGCATGTGCGGCTATCTCGCGGCGCGCGCGGCGCTGAGGGCGGCCGACCGTGGCGAGCGGTGGAGTCCGACCTTGTAGACCGGCCGGTGAGCCTGTCAGCCACCGAGGGCCTCATGGAAGAAGCGGCGCCAGTTCCCCCATGCCACCTTCTCGACCAGCGCCGGTGGATGCCTGCGCGCGAGGGCTTCCACCACCTTCGGCATGTCGGTCACGTCCCGGATTCCGCGCGGCAGCGGCACCATCCCGTCGAAGTCCGAGCCGAGCGCCACCGCATCTTCGCCTCCCACGTCCAGCGCGTGCTCGACGTGGCGGACGACGTCCTCGATGCCACGTCCGCCGAGATAGGGGGTGGCGAAGATGATTCCCACCACGCCACCGCGCTGGGCGATCAGCCGCACCTCCCCGTCGTCGAGGTTGCGCCAGCTCCGCGCCGCGCCGCTCACGCCCGTGTGCGAGGAGAACAGGCGCGCGGCTCGCAGTTCCGCGATACCCCGCAGCGTCCGGTGCGACGCGTGCGCCAGGTCCACGGCCATCCTCGCATCCACCATCGCCTCGAGCACCTGGCGGCCGAGCGACGTCAGGGGCCGGTCGCCCATGAGTGGCGACGACGAGCCCCCCAGCTCGTTGTTCGCGAGGTGCGTGAGGCTCATGAACCGTGCCCCCCGCGCGCGGAGTTCGAGCACCCGCTCTGGCCGCGCTTCGAGCGCCTGCGCCCCCTCCACGCCGAGGACGGCGCTGATGCGCCCTTGCGCCAGGTTCTCCTCCAGCTCTGCCGAGGTGCCGGCGATGCGAACGTCGCCGCCCGATCGATCGCAGAGAGCACGCATCCGATCGAGCTGGAAGGTGCACCGCGCCCACGGCCCTCGACGCGCTGCCGCGGGCCACCGGTGAAGGGCGCCGAACACGCCCATGCCGTCCACGAAGGGGTAGCCTCGGGTCACGATCGTGAAGCACTGGAGGCGCACGCCCGCCTCCTTCAGACGCGGGAAGTCCACCTGCCCCTTCCGCTGGCGCACCGTCAGGTCGCGGTTCCACATGAGCGAGTCTGCGTGGCCATCCGCGAGCTTCACACGCGCATCCTCACCCGATGCTCGTGCTCGACCGCGTCCTGCGAGGTCGGCGCGTCGCCCCGCTCCGCCTGCCTGAGCAGGCGCCAGATCTGAGGGCCCAGCACGTCGATCTCGGTGCTGGCGAAGCGCTCGCCGCCAAAGCGCCGCACGTTGTCCGTCTGGAGCTTCAAGATCCACGCGTCCTGCTTGAAGATGCGCGCGGCGATCGGGCTGAGGAAGGCGCCGGCCAGCCAGCCCGGGACCGGCAACCGGAACGTCGCCGCCACGAAGAGCTTGGTGGTGAAGTCGTCCACGGGCGTCATGGCGCTCGTGACGATGAGGTGGCTCGCGCCACCCAGGCGATACTCCACCTGCGCGATCGACGGCAGGAGGAAACGGTCGAGGTGCGTCACCACGCCGCCGCGAGGCGCCAGGAGCCGCCCCGCCACGCCCCCGGGCCGTGGCTCCCCGATGAACTCAGCCTCGCAGCGATCCGCGTACCGCCGCACGACCACTTCGATCTCGTTCTCCTTTCGGCTCGTCCGGAACCAGCCTCCGTGCAGGAAGGCGGTGTGCGGCACGTCGAGCGTGTTCTCGAGCGCGGCGAGCAGCGTGGACCTCACCTGGAACTCGCGGTGGACCGTCGTGTAGCTCGGGTCATCGAGCCGGGGGAACCGGAAGGGCGGGCGGCGCGGCTCGACGCCCGGCGTCGAGTAGACCCAGATGTGGCCGTCCAGCTCGAGGCAGGGATAGGCGATGGCGTGGGTAGCGCGCGCCTGCGGCGGCGCCGACAACCCCGGAACCGCCGTGCAAGCTCCGCCGGCGTCGTAACGCCAGCCATGGTACGCACACTCGAGCTGGCCGCCGCGGACGCGCCCGGCCGCGAGCGGCGCGTTGCGATGGGGGCAGCGGTCTTCCAGAGCTCCAGGCCGCCGGCCCGGCCCGCGGAACAGGACCAGAGGCACACCCTGCAGGGTCATCCCGAGCGGCTGGCCGCGCAAGCTTCGGGACCGGCAGGCGATGAACCAATGGTCGGGCAGCCTCGCTATCGAGAAACGGCCCTGCGCGGCGGCGGTTCCAGGCTCGACACCCATGGTCCTCCTTTATGGATCCTCTTCGCCCTCGAGCAGCGATCAGCAAGAAATACCTTTGATTCCGTACCTATCCCCTCTCCCCCACCGGGGGAGAGGGCCAGGGAGAGGGGGTTTCTCGGCGGGCAGAACCCCTCACCCCGACCCTCTCCCCTTATCAGGGGCGAGGGGGACATCTCTCCCCGCAAACCTCGCCGCCGAGCTTGACGGCCCGCCCATTGTCGGCGAATCAGCTCTCCATGGACGATCCCCGATACACGTTGCAGATCGTGGGGCGCGTCTCGTCACCCCTCACCTCGAGAGAGCAGTGCCCCAAACAGGGTCGCGAAGGCGCGCCCGAGGCGTGGCTCGAGATCGAGCCAGCGTTCGCGGACGCTGTCGAGGGCATCCACGCCGGCGACGACATCCTCGTCCTGACCTGGCTTCACCTGGGGCTGCGCGACGTGCTCCGGGTGCGGCCGCGCGGGGAAGCCTCGCGGCCTCTGCGCGGCGTCTTCTCGACCCGCTCTCCGGATCGTCCCAATCCCATCGGCCTGCACCGGGTCGAGGTGCTCGAGGTCCTAGGAAACCGCCTCCAGGTCCGCCCGCTGGAAGCACTCGACGGCACCCCCATCCTCGACATCAAGCCGGTGCTTCCACGGGTGGACGAATGACGGCACCGGGCGCTTCCCGCTCCGCTCACCGGCGTCACCGCTCCCTGCACCCGGAAGTGGCATGCGCCCGCGAGCGCGGCTATTCAAAGCTCTCCGCGACCCTTCGAAACCAGCAACGGCCATGAACACCACGTTCGCTCCTGCCAGGAGCGACCTGTACCCTAAGGAGGGAAACCATGCAGGCCATGGAGACGCAGCTCCGGACTCTGCTCGAGAGCAAGCCGGCCGGGGTCTTCTCGGTCGAGCCTGACACGACCGTCGCCGCCGCCGTGGAGCTCATCAACGCCAGGCGCGTGGGCGCCGTGCTCGTGATGAAGGGCCCGCAGCTGGCGGGAATATTCACCGAGCGCGACGTCCTGCGCCGGGTCTTGGGAGAACGGCGCAACCCGGACACCACGCGCATCGGAGATGTGATGACGCGGGACCTGATCGTCATGCGGCCCACCGCCACCGTGCAGGACGCGATGACCGTGGTGGCCGAGCGTCGATGCCGGCACCTCCCCATCGTGGAGGAAGGGCGCGTCCTGGGGATCATCTCGGCGGGCGATCTCAACCATTGGCTCATCCGCAACCGCGAGGTCGACATCCAGCAGCTCGTCGAGTACATCAGCGGCAAGTACCCAGCGTGACATCTCGCCTCGCACGAGGCTCCTCGGTCACCGGCGCTCTGCGGACCCCCGCCGACGATGCGCCTTGCGCCAGCGCCGCCTCGAGATCGCCCAGGAAGTCCTGCATGACCTCGGACAGCCCCTGGTTCCACGCCACGACGACCGCGCCGGCGGCTCGCCGCGGGACGCGGTTCCGGCGAGAGTACTCCCTGCGCAGGAGCGGCGCCGTGTCGGACGCTACCCGCGCAGGCAGCACCAGGAACTGCAAGCTGAGCACGCCCGCGGCGTCGTCCGCTCGCCTGAAGTCGCCGGACAGCTCGCTCGCGTAGACCTCCACGAGCAGGTCCGCCGGGAGCTCATCTCCTGGCTCGACGACGTCACGCACGCAGCGGGCGTTGCGCAGGTACTCCCGGATGGCGGCGGTCAGCATGTCGCCCGGCGGCGCGGCGAAGCTCGCGTACGGATCGCGCTCGAGCTCGTGATCGCCGGTCCGGTAGAGCAGTGATTTTCCGTCGAACTGGGGCGCCACCTCGACCTTCTTGAGCGAGACGACGCGCGCCAGCCGGGAACGAGCGGCTTCGCGGGGCGGTGGAGGATCGATCGAGAACGTCTGCGCGACGAGGGCGGGCTTTGCCAGACAGCCACAGACCGTCGTGAGGGCGGCGGCGAGGAGCGCCGGAAGGCGGGGCTTCACTTCTCTTCCTTATCGACGCTCCGGGCCGGCGGCGGCTCCTTCCCGAAGAGGAACCCGGACGGATACTTCCTCAGCTCCTCGATGGTGTCATCCAGGTGTCGGGCGGCCTGTCGCGTACCGGCGAGGGTCTCGTTCAAGTCGCGGACGTCGATGCCGTTGAGGCGGTCGATGAGGCGCTGCAGCCTCCCGTTGGAATCCTGGAGACCGAGGAGGAGCCGGTCCGCGTCCTGGCTGACGGCCTGGAGCTGCATCCCCCTGAGCGTGCCGCGCGCCTCCTTCGCGAGCGCGCGGAACTCGAGCGCAGCGGCGTTGGTGCTGGAGGCCGCCTCGCTCAGGGTTTCGGAGAGCCGCTCGGCGTCGATGCGCCCCAGCCTCTCGAGGGTTGCGTCGGCCGACTGGAGCGTGCCCTCGAGTCGCGCGGCCAGGCGCGCCACGTCGAGCTTCTCGAGGTTGGCGAGCGTCCTCTCCACGGAGGCCACGATGTGGTCGAGCTGGCTCTCCGCCGAGGGGATGACGTAGCTGCGCGGCTTCCACGTGTACGGGAGCAGCGGGTTCGCCACGGGGTCCACCATGTCGAGCGCGAGGAAGGACGACCCGGTGATCCCCTGGTTCGTGATGATGGCCCGCAGGCCGCGCCCGACCTCCTCGTCGAGGGCGGCCGTCGACGCCGGCGTGGGGTTCACGCTCTCCTTGGTCTCGAAATGGATGACGACACAGGGTGGCTGACCTCCTGGGTACTCGATCCAGGAGAAGCTTATCTTGGTGACCTCGCCGACGGTGACGCCCTTCAGCTTCACCGCCGCGCCCACGGTGAGACCGCCGGCGTTTCCCGCCACGTAGGTCTCGAACTCCTGCTTCCGCTCCAGCTCGCGCCGGACCCCGAAGGCGAAGAGGGCGGCGACCAGGATCGCCAGCGAGGCCAGCACGAAGAGCCCGATCTTGAACCGTCGCGCTTGCTGGCTCATCGGACGCAGGCCCCCCCGGCAGGCTCCGCCTGGCGGCGGAAGAACCTCCTCACGCTCGGGTCCTCGGAGTGGTCGCGGAGATCGGCAGGCTTACCCTCGGCGATGATGGTCTTGGCGCGCGCGTCGAGAAGGATGCAGCGGTCGGCGATCGCGTAGGTGCTCTGAAGCTCGTGCGTGACGACGACGAAGGTGATCCCGAAGCCCTCGGACAGCTCGCGCACGAGCGCGTCGATACCTGCCGAGGTGACGGGATCGAGGCCGGACGACGGCTCGTCCAGGAAGAGCATGGAGGGATCGAGGGCCATCGCCCGCGCGATCGCCGCGCGCTTCTGCATGCCCCCCGAGAGCTCGGCCGGCATCTTCCGGGCTGCCGCGCGCAGCCCGACCTGGTTCAGCTTGGCGAGCGCCACCAGGTCCTTCTCCTCGGGATCGAGATCGGTGAACTCGTCCAGCGGCAGGCGCACGTTCTCGAGCAAGCTCATCGAGCCGAAGAGCGCGCCGCTCTGGTACATGACCCCGAATTGCCGCAGCAAGCGCGAACGTTCCTCTCCCTGCGCCGTGACGATGCTCGTTCCGGCGACGAGGATCTGGCCGCGGGGCGGCTGGTAGAGGCCAATCATGCCCTTGAGCAGCGTGCTCTTGCCGCTCCCCGATACGCCGAGGATGAGGAAGACCTCGCCGCGCCGCACCTGGAACGAGAGGTCCTGCTGGATGACGTTGTCCCCGTAGGCCAAGGTCACGTCCTTGACCACGACGACGGGTTCCTGTTCGGCCGCGGCGCTCATACGTGCAGCAGATACGTCAGCAGGGCGAAAGCCGAGTCGATGAGCACGATGGTGAGGATTCCGGCGACCACCGCGTGCGTCGTGGAGATGCCGACCGCCGCCGGACCCTGCCTGGTCTCCATGCCGTGCTGGCAGCCGATGGCGGCCACGGCAGCCCCGAAGACGACTCCCTTGACCAGCCCCACGAGCACGTCCGTGGCCGCGAGCGCGCTCACCAGCTGGTTCCAGATGATCGCGGGAGAGAACCCGATCCCCAGCATGACGATGACCCCGCCAAGGACTCCCAGCGCCATCGCGTAGACGGTGAGCAGCGGCGTCAACACGGTCCCCGCCAGGATCCGCTGGATGACGAGGAACCGAAGCGGCTCGAGGCCCATCGTCTCGAGCGCGTCCAGCTCCTCGTTCACCTTCATCGTGCCGAGCTCCGCCGCGAAGGCAGAACCGGACCGGCCGGCCAGGACGACGGCCGTCATGATCGGGCCGAGCTCCCGGGTCATCACCCGCCCGATGGTGTTGGCGAGGTAGATCTGCGCGCCGTAGGCCGCCAGCGGCTGCGCCGCCTCGAACGCGATGATGAGCCCCGTCAGCAGGCTGACGAGGGAGACGATCGGCCAGGCGTCGACGCCCGCGGCCTCGAAGACGCGGGCGACTTCGCCCCAGCGCATCAGCGAGGGGCGCCTCAGCGCCGCGGTAAAGGACTGCGCGACGCCTCCCGTGAAGACCACGTGCCGGCGCGCGCTCTCCAGGGCGTCCAGCACCGCGGCCCCAACGCGCTCCGGCAAGCTTGCCCTGGGCGGGCTCGCCGGCCCCGCCTCCTCCGAGCAGAACGCGGAGAGGACCTTCTGCAGCTCGGGGCGCAGGCCGTTCAGTCGGGCGCGTATCCCTGGCGTGAACCGACCTTGCGCCAGCTCATACAGGATCACCATGCCGGACATGTCGCCCCGTTCGATCCCGCTGGCGTCGACCTCGAGGGAGGTCACGCGCTGGAGAGAGAGGCGCTTCGCCAGCTCCATCCGGAAAGCCGCGGCTGTCCGGACGTCGAGCGCGCCCGCAAGGGACACCACGGCACTCCCGGTTGGCGCCATCAGCACCCGCACGTCGGGCAAGGGAAGTCCTCACGCTGAGCGCCGAGCTCGATCACCTGAGTTCGCGCGGCGCCCTCCAGCAACGCTAGGGACGGCATCGCCCAGGCGAGAGCCCTGTACGCGGCGCGCCCACCGCTTCGCACGATCTGCCGCCTGTGGCAGGGGCGGCGCGCCCCTCCCCCGGTGAGGAGCCGACCGAGTTGCCGGGGGCGCAGGCCGCCCCCGCCCCGCCGGCAAAGCCGTCGGGGCCCCACCCGGGCCCCTGCGACCGCAACTGATTTTTCGACAGGTCTTGAGTCGCCGGGGGCGCAGGCCGCCCCCGCCCCGCCGGGCAAAGCCCATTGGGGCCCCACCCCGGCCACGCCGCAGAGCGATCACACTTTTCGACAGGTCTTGCGCGAGCGGCCCGCTCCCGATCGCACGGGCGGCCGCCCGGTGAACAGGCTCCCGCCCGCTCGTCGCCCTGATCCCGGTCCGGCTGGGCGGCGCAGCAAGGGCGGCGGAAATCAATTGCGGTGCTGCGATTGGCTGCGATTTGACAACATTGCGC
>JBGQLS010000248.1:0-9131 GCA_041500205.1 Anaeromyxobacteraceae bacterium
ACGGCAGCGCGGTGGCCGCGGTGAACGTGCGCTGCCTCGAGGGCGTCGACATCGGCGCGCTCGCCCTCAAGTCCTTCGACGGCAAGAGCCTACCGATCGATTGACGGCCCGGTCCCTGTTCGCCTATTCCCGCGCGAACAGCTCTTGAACGACACCTGGAATTTACCATGAGTGCGCCATCGCGAATTCGCGACCGCCTATCCGTGGTCGCGAAATCGCGCGGGGTCATGCGCTCGCCGGAGCGTCGTCCTTCCAGCTCGCCCGGCGAGCTTGCGCCGCGGCCAAGCTCGCCCCTCGGCCATACGGAGCTGCGCGCTCGCGGGGCTCGTGGTGTTCGACGGGCGACGCAAAGCGCGTCGTCATTCCGGACCTTCCACGCGCTCCGAGGGCTGGAAGACCTGCTAGCATTCGCTCTCCGGCATGAGCGCTCCGACGACGTCCCTCATCGACAAGATCATCCTCGGCCGCTACCAGATCCTGCAGAAGCTGGGCAGCGGCGGCATGGGGACCGTCTACAAGGCGCGGCAGCTCTCGATGGGTCGGATGGTCGCCCTGAAGCTCATCCATCCTGGCCTGGCCGACGACCCCGAGATTGCCGCTCGTTTCCACCGGGAGATGCAGGCGTCGAGCGTCATCGAGCATCCGAACACGGTGCGCGTCTTCGACTTCGGCGAGACGGAGGAGCGGCAGCTCTTCCTGGTGATGGAGTTCCTGGAGGGGAGATCCCTGGCCGAGGAGCTCCAGGCCCGGGGGCCGTTGCCGCTCCCCCGCATCGCCTACATCGGCGGGCAGGTGGCGCGCGCGCTCGGCGCGGCTCACCAGGAGGGCGTCGTTCACCGCGACCTCAAGCCCGACAACGTCATGCTCCTCGACCGCTACGGCGAGCGCGACTTCGTCAAGGTCCTCGACTTCGGGATCGCCCGCTTTCTCGACGCGAGCAAGCCGTCCTCCCAGGTGACGGTCGAGGGCTCGGTGCTCGGAACCCCCGCCTACATGTCGCCCGAGCAGGCCATGGGCAAGGCAGTCGGCCCCGCCAGCGATCTCTACTCCCTGGGGATCCTGCTCTATCAGATGGCGACGGGCGCGCTTCCCTTCAACGGGGAAACGCTGCACGAGGTGCTTATCAAGCAGGCCACCGAGCCCCCGAGACCGCCTTCCGAGGTGGCGCCGGGAGCGGTGGACCCGGCGCTGGAAGCGCTGATCATGGAGCTGCTCGCGAAGGAGGTTCAGCGGCGGCCCGCAAGCGCCGCCGTCGTGAGCTCCACCCTCGGTGGCTTGCTGGAGCTGGCGGGCGGGCAGTCCATGCCCACGCCGCCGCCCGCAGCACCGACCCAGGTCCTGCCCGGCACCCGGAAGGCGCTAGGCTCGACGCCGCCGAGCTCACCCGGGCCGGGCTTCGGCCCCAAGACCGCGGTGCTCCAGCCCCCGCCGCGGCCCAGCGGGACGCCCCGCGCTCCCTCGGCGGGACCCTCGGTGAACGCCGGGACGCCACCACCCCACGCCACCGAGAAGCCGCGGCTCCAATCGCGACGGTGGGTCGTTCCCGCAGTCGTGGCCGCTCTCGTGGTGTTGCTGGGCGGGGCGAGCCTCGCGGCGCTCCAGCTCGGGCGCAGCAGGAGGGAAGGCGCGGCAGCAGCCGCCGCGGCTCGCGCCAGGCTCGACACGCTGCTCGGCGCCGACGGCGATCCCCTGCCGCCTTCCGGCTGCCAGGTCCGGGATATGGCGCGGCTCTCCGCGCTCCTGCGCCCGGCCGAGCTGCTCGCGGGGGCTGCCGCGGGATCGGCGCGACCGCGCGACACCGAGGCCCTGACCCTCCTCGACCAAGCAGCCGGCCCGAAGCTGGACGGCGCGACCGAGTACTGGACCTTGCTGGCCAGGGCTCGACTTGCCGTGCAGCACGAACCGCTGGCAGCCCTGGAAGCCGCCAGCACCGCCGCCAGGCTCTGCCCCGGCTATGCCGTCCCCCAATACCTCGCCGGCACGATGGCGCAGCGAGGACACCGGCTGGACGAGGCGCGAGCAAGCTACGAGCGGGCCAGCGCCGCTTCAGTCGGCTACCTTCCCCCGCGAGTGGGCATGGGCATTCTCGCGCTGCAGGCCAAGGACTACGCGAGCGCGGAGGCTTTGTTCGGCGAGGTCCTCGAGCGCAAGCCGGACGACCATCGGGCGCGGCTCGGGCGTGGCCAGGCGCGCCTGTTGAATGGCGACGTGAAGGGCGCGCTGCTGGATCTCCAGGACGTCACCTCGCGGCAGCCGGACAGGCCGGAGGGATGGCTGCTGCTGGGCCACGCGCTGGCCAAGGCCGGCCAGTGGGCCGAGGCGCTCAGCGCCTTCTGCCAGGCCAAGGGGCTGGGGAGTCCCGAGGCCGAGAAGTACTGCACCGGCCAGTAGGGACGCGGGCGCCCAGCGGTCCGGGCCGTACCGCAGCGCCGGCGGTCAGTTGAGCGCAACCTGCGTGAGCTGGTCGGAGGCGAGCGCGAAGTCGGGTTCCTTCGCCAGCACCTCCTGCAGGTGCTTGATGGCCGTCGCCTTCTCCTTGTGGTCAATGGCCTCGAGGGCCTTGGAGTAGGCCACCGCCGTCTTGGTGTCGAGCCGCTTGGGAGGCTTCCTGGCCAGCTGCTTCGGCCCCTCCCCCTTGCCGGCCGCGCCGGTCTTGCCACCTGCCGGGACCTTCGGGTCCGGCTGCACCGGCAGCTTGGTGGCGAAGAAGTGGGCCATCCCGCCGCTCAGCTTCTGCTGCACGGTCAGGAAGTCACCGGGGGGACCCATGGCGTTGAGGGCGTAGACGTTCACGCCGGTGCTGGTGTCCACGACGCGGGCGGAGGCCTGGAGGACGCCGCCGAGCTGGAAGTACAGACCGAACACCATGTACTGCGCCCCGAGGAGCTTGCCGATCTTGACCGCGGTCCCGGGATCGAAGTGCCTGGAGCGCTGTAGCTCCAGCTCGGAGAGGAGCTCCTGGAGGCGACCCCGCTCCACCACGCCGATGGTCTCGACGGAGACCAGGTCCGCGCCGATCATCTGCGCGAACCCCTTGCGCAGCGTGAACAGCTCCTCCTCCACGCCGTCGTAGTCGAAGTAGAGGACCGCCACCATCGGCTTGCTGGAAACGGGCGCCGCCTCGGCCACACCGCCCAGCGTGGCGCCGAGAAGGGCGAGCAGCGCCGCCAGCCGAGCCCGGCGCCAGAAGGGCATGCGGTGAGTCATTCCACCCTCGGTTGTACGACGACGATGTCGCCGGGCTTGATGGCGGCGTCCGGGCCTTCCAGCCGGGTCACCCTGGCGCTGGACGTCGCCACCTCGACCGTCAGCACCTCGGCCTGGCCGAGGATCTTCTTGTTCCAGCCCGCCTGCTTCTTGGTCACCGGATGGATGATCCTCCCCACCGGCCGGAGCACGATCAGGCGATCGCCGGGCAAGAGCTCCCGCTCCGAGCCGACGTCCGTCACCAGCCGTGCCTGGTCGACAGTGACCACGAAGCCCATCACCGGGAACTGCTTGCTGAGCTTGTCGCTCAGCGCCACCGTGGCGGCGGTCGCCGCCTTGATGTACTCGGCCTGCGGCGCCACCGCGCCGCTGATGACGGTGCCGTGAGCGTCGGTCACCACCTTGATCTCGGAGCGGCCGTCGGCGGTCTCGGTGAAGACGAACCGCCCCGTCGTCGTCTCGACCGCGCGCGCCTCGAGGCGAACGTCGGTCTGGATGACGTCGTACGCGAACCGGTCGAGCTTCTGCTGGGCCGCCGTGGACAGCGTGCCGAAGACCACCGCCGAAGCGCCGACGAGCTTGCCGATCTGGGCGGCGGTGCTCTCGTCGACCATTCCGGAGCGGCTGAAGCGCTGCTCCTTCAAGATCTCGTTCAGCTTGGAGCGCTCCACCATGTCGAAGCGGCCGGTCTTGAAGAGGGCGGTGGCGAGGATGTCGCCGATGTGGAGGTCGCCCACGTTCTTGACGTGGTCTCCCACGGTGAACGGCAGCACGGCCAACGTCGGTCGAACGCTCGCCTTGTCGACGGCCAGGTCGAGATAGCGATCGTCCCAGTTGTGCGGCAAGGCCAGCGGCCCGGAGGCGGTGCGCGTCGCACAGCCGGCGCCCGCCAGCACGGCGACGAGCACCGCTGAACGGATCGTCGCGCTCATCGGAGCGACTGGAGGCCTTCGCTGAGGCGTGCCAGGCTCTTCGCAAGCTCGGGCGCCTTGGTGGAGGCGCCCTTGACGTTCGTGAGCGACTGGTTCAGGCCCGCGGTGACGCCAGGCGCCTTCATCGCGTTGAAGCCGCTGAAGTCCGAGGGGACCGACTTGGTCAGTGCCGTACCCTGCGTGGCCAGGTCGTTCGCCTGTCCCGGGGTCTTGGCCAGGAACGCCGTCAGCACCGCCGCGCTCGCCACCGACTTCCCGGCAAAGGCGGCTTCCTCGGAGGTGAGCTCGCCGTTCTTCTTCTTCAGATTGAGCAGCGCCAGCGCCTGATCGTCCTTCAGGTCCTGAGGCTTGCTGTCGCCGACGATGTCCTTGACGTTCTGGTCCGTCGCCTTGGAGGCCGCGTAGGAGCGGGCGTACTTCTTCAGGTTCGTCGTGAGCGAATCGCTGGCCGACTGCGAGATGATCATCCCCGCGTGCAGCTGGGCCGAGGAGCGGAAGAACTCGTCGTAGTTTCCCTTGCCGGTGACCGGGTACTCCACCTTCTCCTTCTCGAGCGGGTCATCCTGGAGGATGGTCACGCCGCTGAAGGTGGGGGCCACGTCCGACTTGGTGATCCGCCGCGTCTCCGCGTAGCTGGCGAAGGGAATGGCGAGCGCCACGGCGCAGCTCGCTGCAAGGGAGATGCGCAGCACCTTGAATCCAGCCAGTCGAATCATGGAAGTGGTCCCTGTGTGGTGTTTCGGGGCTCGCGACGAGCCCCGAGGAGTCCCGACGAGATGTAGGCTGGGAGCGACGCTCCCCTGAGCCGCCGGTACTCTGTCTGTCCCCGGCTGTCATCACCGGAGCCGGTCACTCTACCCGAGGTTTACACAGGTAGGCAATCGCCTCGGAGCGCGACGCGTTGCCCGGGGATCGGAAGGCCCGGCGTGCCGGGTCGACAGACACCCGCCTCGGACCCATCGATTGGCCAATCGTCCTATTCATCCACCCAACGTATTGGCCGGTCAGGCATTCACACTTGGTGCTCTCTTCGCACGACCTTCCGCGCGCCGGCGTGCCAGGCGGGCCGCCAGTCCTTGGGCGGGACGATGGGATCGAGGCGGTCGAGCTGGTCGATGCTCTTGAGGCGGGCGTAGATGAGCTGCCAGGCGCAGGGGCGGTCGGCGTCGACCTCGCAATGCTCCTCGGTCGAGCCACCGCACGGCCCGTTCAGGAGCCGCTTCGCGCACCGGGTCACGGGGCAGACACCGCCATACTCCGCCAGCATGCAATCGCCGCAACCCAGACACTTCTCGGTCCAGACCGCTTGTTTCTCGAGGATGCCGAGGAACTGGGTGTTGAGTCCGGCATAGACGGGCTTGCCGGGGAAGCGCTCGGCGATGGCCTGCACGCCCGCGCCGCAGCCGAAGGAGACGACGGCCTCGACCTTGGCCGCCGCGTCGGCCAGGTCCTTGATGAACTCGTTCTCGCACTGCCGCTCGACGGTCACCTGGGTGAGCTCGAGGGGCTTGCCCTCGATCTTGCGGGCCATGCGGACGGCGTAGGAGGCGATGCCCACCTCGCGCTCGCCGCCGGCCAGGCAGACGGTGACGCAGGTGCCGCAGCCCACGAAGAGGACCTTGCGATGGCGCGCGATGAGGTTCTTGAGCTCGGTGACGGACTTCGGGGACGCGACGATCATGGCTGACCTGCGCTCTCTCTTTGCGGGGGCGACCTGAGCGGACTGGGGCCGAGCGCTCTCACGGTCTCGACGATCTCCTGCACGCGCTCCACGAAGGTGGGGGCCATGGCGGCCGACAGGTTCACCATCAGGAGCCGCTCGCCGCCGACCCCGATCTCGTCCAGGGTCTCACGGATGCGATCGGTGCGCTTGCGGGCGCGCAGGTTGCCCTCGAGGAAGTGGCAGCCGCCTTCCAGGCACCCGGCCACCAGGATGCCGTCGATGCCCTTCTCGAAGGCCGCCAGGATGTGCTCCATCTCGATCTTGCCGGTGCAGGGCGCGTGGATGATCCGCACGTTCGGCGGGTACTGCATGCGCTTGGAGCCGGCCAGGTCCGCTGCCGCGTACGCGCAGTAGTTGCAGCAGAAGGCGATGATCTCGGGTTCCCACCCCTTGGCTTCCACGGCGCTGGGTGCCCGGGTCCTGGACACCGCTGCCCTGGCCTCCGAGGGACGGGCGCTAGGCTCGGTCATCGATCGCTCCGCCGACGAGGAGCTCGTCGAGCATGGCCACCAGCGCCTGGTCTTCCTGGTGCTGGAGGGTGATGGTCCTGGCCGGGCAGGCCGCGGCGCAGCTTCCGCACCCCATGCACTTGGCGCCCTGGATCTCGGCCTTGTTGAGGTGATTGATCATGGGGGCGCCGAAGGGGCAGGTCTTCACGCAGGTGGCGCAGGCCACGCAGAGCTCGGGCTTCACCCGGGCCGTCTGGCCTGGGATCTCGAGATACGCCTTGGACAGGACGCTGCTGGCCCGTCCGACCGCGGCCTGGGCTTGGGCGATGGTCTCGTCGATGAATCGCGGCGAGTGGGCCACCCCGCACAGGAACTCGCCCTCGTTGGAGAGGTCCACCGGTCGGAGCTTGGGGTGAGCTTCGAGGAAGAAGCCGTCCGCCGTGAGCGCGCTCCTGAGCTGGCCCGAGAGCACCGGGTTGCCGTCGGCCGGCGCGATGCCGGTGGAGAGCACCAGCAGATCGGGCCGCAGCTCGAGGTCGCGGTTCGTGGAGTTGTCACGCACGGTGACCTGGAGCTGGCCGCCAGCCTCGACCACGACCGGATCGCTCTTCTCCGGGTGGCGGACGAAGAGCACGCCTGCCTGGCGGGCCTTCTCGAAGAAGAGCTCCCGGAACCCGTAGGTGCGGATGTCGCGGCCGAGGACCACCACGTTGGCCTCGGGCAGGCGCCGCTTGATCTCGAGCGCGTTCTTGACCGCTTCGGAGCAGCAGACCCGGCTGCAGTACGCGTGCTCGTCGTTGCGGCTCCCGACGCACTGGATCATGACGACGGTCGGATCCGTCTTGCCCGCGAGCTCCGGCGGGAGGCGGCCGCCGGCAAGAGCCGCCTCGAGCTTGCTCTGGGTGATCACGTGCGGGTTCGTCCCGTGGAGGTGAAGCTCGGTCTGCCGCTCCTGCCCGCCGGTGGCGATGATCACCACACCGTGGCTGATGGGCTTCTCGCGGCCAGCCACGCTGAGCACGCTCTTGAAGTTGCCCACGTGGCCGCTGATCCCGGCCGGGCTGGCGCTCAGGTAGACGTTGATCCGCGGGTGCGACTTCACCCTGTCCACGAGCTCTCGCAGGTGGGCCTTTACGTCGGCCCCCTCCAGCGTGGCGTGGAGGTTGCGCAGCATGCCGCCGAGCGCCGGCTCCTTCTCGACGAGGTGCACCTCGAATCCCTGGTCGGCGATGCCCAGGGCCGCGGTCATGCCGGCCAGCCCACCGCCGATGACGAGCGCCGACGCGGTCACCGGCAGTCGTCCGGTCTCGAGCGCCTTGAGATGGCGCGCCCGGGCCACCGCCATCGCCATGAGGTCCACGGCCTTGTCCGTGGCGGCGACCGGGTCGTCCTTGTGGACCCAGGAGCACTGGTCGCGGATGTTGGTCATGGCGAAGAGGTATTGGTTGAGCCCGCTCTCGCGGAGCGTCTCCTGGAACAGGATCTCGTGCGTCCGCGGTGAGCAGGAGGCCACCACCAGGCGATTGAGCCGGTGCTCCTTGATCATGTCCTTGATGTGCTGCTGGTTGGTGTCCGAGCAGGTGTACAGGCTCGCTTCGGCGTGGCAGACGTGGGGCATCTTGCCCGCGTCCTCCGCGACCCTCTTCACGTCGATGATCGAGGCGATGTTGTGGCCGCAGTGGCAGATGAACACCCCGACCCGAGGGGACTCGTCGCTCGTGTCGCGCTCCCAGGGATACTCGCGCCGCTGGATCATCGTCCCGCGGGCGAGGGCGAGCTGGTCCATGGCACAGGCCGCGGCCGCCGAGGCCTGGGCCACCGACTCGGGGATGTCCTTGGGCTCCTGGAACGCGCCCGCCACGTAGATGCCGGGCCGGGACGTGGCGAGGGGGGCAAGCCGGTCGGTTCGCGCGAAGCCGAACTCGTTCAGCCCGACCCCGAGCCGCTGGGCCAGGTCCTTGACGCCGGCCGGAACCCGCATCCCCACGCTCAGCACCACCAGGTCGAACTCCTCCTGCTGCTCGGCGCCGCCGGGCGCGAAGTAGCGGACGCGCGGGTTCTTGGTGCCGGGCATCTCGACGACGCGGGAGGGCATGGCGCGGATGTACTTCACCCCGTGTTCGTCGCGGGCGCGGTTGACGTAGCTGTCGAACTCCTTTCCGAAGGCCCGCACGTCCATGCAGAAGATGGAGACCTCGAGCTTCTGCCCGTGCGCCTGGCCGTGGGAATGTTCAAGGGCCACCATCGCCTCCTTGGTGGCGCTCATGCAGCAGATCGACGAACAGTAATTGTTGCCCCGGGCCGCGTCGCGGCTGCCCACGCACTGGATGAAGGCGATCTTCTTCACCTCGCCGCCGTCCGAGGGGCGCTCCACGTGGCCGCCGGTCGGGCCGGCAGCGGAGAGCATGCGCTCGAACTGCACGCTCGAGAGCACGTTGGCGTATCGGCCGTGGCCGAACTCCCCGCGCAGCGAGGCCTGGAACTCCTCGAAGCCGGGGGTGAGGATCACGCTGCCGGCGTCGAGCTCGAACTCCGTGGGCTGCTGGTCATGGCGGATCGCTCCGGCCGAGCAGACCTTCACGCACTGCATGCACTCGCTGCACTCTCCGCAGGCCAGGCAGCGCTTGGCCTCGGCGATGGCCTGCTCCGCGGTGTAGCCGAGGTCGATCTCGGCGAAGTCGCGCAGCCGTCGGGCCGGGTCGGCCTGGGGCATCCTGATGCGGTCCTGGCGCGGGGCGCCCGGGGACGGGTTCGGGGCCAGCTCTTCCGGCGGGCCTCCTTGCGCAGACGCCGCGGCCCGAGCCGGGCGGGTGCCGCGGA
>JBGQLS010000249.1:0-9092 GCA_041500205.1 Anaeromyxobacteraceae bacterium
CCCTAACCCTCTCCCCCGGTGGGGGAGAGGGGATAGGTACGGAATCGTGCCGGCCCTCTCCGACCTACGGGACCCGACACCTACATCGGAGCCGCATCTCGACCTTGTATTTCGGCCTCGACCCGTTTCGCCGGGTGCCCCGAGAACTGAGGCCGCATCCGCAGGGATTACGTCGCTGCTGTTCCGCGGCCGCCCTATAGTCCAGCCATCCCGTGGACGCGCCTCCGACCGACTTCGATACGCTTCCCGCAAGTGAGGCTCGGCCGCCCGAGCAGCCAGGCCTACCGGCGCCACCGCGCAAGAATGGCCTGGCGTTCTTCGCGATCCTGCTCGGCCTCTACGCGGTCCTCGGCACCGCCGCCCAGGTCGCGAACCCCCTCCTGGGCCTCGTCTGGAGCCAAGCCTTCGCGCTGCTCCTGCCCGCCGTCGTGGCCGCCTCGGGCTCGAACCTCCACCCCGCTCGCGCGCTGCTGCTCGCGCGCCGGCCGGGCGTTCCCGCCGCGGCGCTCGCGCTGCTCATCGGCGCGGTCGGGTTCCTGGCGGCAGGGGCCATCATGCAGCTCACGTCGATCCTGCTCCCGGCTCGCTGGCTCGAGATCTTCGACATCTCGAAGCTCTTCGAGCGCCCGCTGCTCGAGCGCGTGGGGCTCTCGGTGGCAGCCGCCACCGTGGCGCCCTTCTGCGAGGAAGTTGCCTTCCGGGGCTGGCTGCTCACCGCGCTGCGCACACGCCATTCCACGAGCGCCGCGGTGGTGCTCTCCGGGCTGCTCTTCGCGGTCATGCACCTCGATCCGGTTCGCTTCTCCGCTCTCGTCACGCTCGGCGTCCTCTACGGCTGGTTGACCTGGCGTTCCGGCTCGATCTGGCCGGCCGTCCTCGCGCACGCCACGAACAACGGCCTCGGCCTCGCGCTGGCGGCGGCCAGCGGGCCGGTGACGAGCCTCCAGGCCATCCCTCGCACGAGCGAGATCGCCCTCGGGGCGCTCCTCACGCTCGCGCTCGCGGTATTCGTCCTGCGCTTTCTCGCCATGGCGTATCGGCGCGCCACTCCGGCGCCGCCTCCCGTCGAAGAGGCCTTCGCGCGTGGCGACGCCGCCGATCCCTCCACCACGTTCCACCTCGGACGCGTCCCGGGAGGACAGCTCGCGGCCATGGCAGCCGCGGTGGTCTCGCTCGCGATGCTGGCGGTCCTCGCCGCCGCGCGACATCGCTGATCAGGCGACCCTGCGGTACACCAGGAGCTTCAGATACCGCCCCTCCCGGAACTGTGGGCTCACCGGGTGGTCCGGCGGCTGTCGCCGCTCCTCGACCAGCTGGAGGTCCACCCGCGCCTTGAAGGCCGCCTCCTTCACCGCGTCGAAGAACTGCTCGGCGGATACGCGCGCGCTGCAGCTCGCGGTGACGAGGAGGCCCCCGGGGGCGAGCACGGCCAGCGCCGCGCGGTTGAGCGAGGCGTAGCCGGCCAGGGCGCCCTCCACCGCCTTCTGCGACTTGGCGAAGGCCGGGGGATCGCATACCACGAGATCGAACCGGTGGCCGTCGCGCTTGAAGCGGGCCAGGGCGTCGAACACGTCCTCCGCGGCGAAGGCGTGCGCGTTCGGGTCGAGACCGTTCTCCTGGAAGTTGTCGCGCGCGAGGGCGATCGCCTCCGCGTCCAGGTCGACGCTGACGACGTGCTTCGCGCCTCCGAGCGCCGCCGCGACCGAGAAGCCGCCCGTGTAGGAGAAACAGTTGAGCGCCTCGGCGCGCCCCCGCGCGAGCTCTCGCACCATGCGCCTGTTCTCGCGCTGATCGAGAAAGGTGCCCGTCTTCTGGCCCCGCCTGACGTCCACCAGGAGCTTCATGCCGTGCTCGTCGATGGCGATGCGCTCCGGCGGCTCGGCGCCCCACAGCACGCGGCCCTCGGGAGAGGCCCCGTCGTCGTCCTCGTCGCGCGGGGCCTCGTCCCGGCCGTAGACGCCAGCCAGCGGACCCAGGTGCGCCGGGAGCTCACCGCCGTCCCCGCCGCCCGCCTCCGCCGCGGCCTCCCTGAGCGCCTCCACGATCTGCCCACGGTGGGGCGTGAGGCCGGCCGAGTAGAGCTTCAAGACCACCCAGCGCGCGTAACGATCCGCCACGACGCCCGGCAGGCCATCCGACTCACCGTGCACCATGCGGAACCCGGTCGTCCCGTGGACGAGCGCGCGCCTGAGCGACATGGCGCGCTGCACGCGGCGCTTCCAGAAGGCGCCGTCGATGGACTCGGCCGGCTCGCGCGTGAGGACACGGACGGAGATGGCGGAGTGGGGATCGTAGTAACCGCGCGCGACGAAGCGCTCGCCTTCGACGACGTCCACGATGGCGCCCGCGGGGAGCCCCTTGGGCGGTCGCTCCAGCGCCTTCCGGAACACCCAGGGGTGCCCCGCGCGCAGGTGGCGCGCGAGGTCCTTCTGCAGGGCGAGCCGGGCGGCGACCTCCACGCTCATGCCCGCCGGCCTCGTGTGCGGCTGGCGGCGGCGGACCTGCCGCGACGCCCCCTCACCCTGCCCTCTCCCCCGGTGGGGGAGAGGAGATCGATCCCCTGCCCACGCTTTCCCTTCTGGCTGTGTCCCGACTGCATCTCTTCCCCAGTAGGGGAGAGGAGATCGGTCCCTCGGCGGGGGGAACCGCCGCGTTCGCCCATGGCGCGGGCGAAGTTCCCGATGACGAGTCCGGGCCGGGCCCGCTTCAGTCCCTCCAGGAGCGCGCGCATCCCGATCGCCGGCCCGCGGCCCCCGAGCCCGCGTGCCAACGCCATGTAGACGTCGGGGTCGATCGCGAGCGAGCGCGTCTGCACCTGGTCGGCGCCCACCTCCGCGACGAGCCGCCACAGCCGCTCCGCCTCTTCTTCACGATCCGTCACCCCGGGGAACGTGAGCAGGTTCAGCGCCAGGTAGGCGCCGCGATCCTTGGCCAGCTTCATCGAGCGCACCACGTCGGCCAAGCCGTAGCCCACGGGCCGGTAGTAGGCGTCGTACAGGTCCTCCGAGACGCTGTTGAGCGAGATGCGGCAAGCGTCGAGGCCGGCTTCGATGAGAGCCGCCAGGCCCTGCGGGAGCGAGCCGTTGGTGTTGACGTTGACGGAGCCCCGCCGCGTCCGCGCCCGCACGAGCCGGATCGCCCGCGCGATCTCGCGCCAGCGCAGGAGCGGCTCGCCCTCGCAGCCCTGGCCGAAGCTCACCATGACGCGCCCCCGGGCGGACTCCAGATGCTCGGCCGCCACCGCCGCCATGTCCTCCGCCGAGGGCGGCCGCGCGATGCGCTCGTGGGAGGCAGGTGGCATCCCCTCGGCTTGCTCGGAGAGGCAACCAACGCACGCGGCGTTGCACGCGGCCGACGACGGTACCGCCCCCTCGTCGCGCCCGTAGAAGGTGTTCTGCGCGGTGAAGCAGCTCCACTCCAGGGCGCAGCGCGCGATCTGGCGCCAGACGGGATTCTCCGCGCAGCCCGCGCGCGCGAGGCGCGCCTCGACCCGGCGCCCCAGGTCCGGAGTCGAGTGGGTGGACACGCTCCAGTGCAGGCGCCGGTCGGTGTGGAGAGCGTATACAACGGGTCCGTCCGCGCCGAGGGCGGCCGCGGTGTAGGCCCACTGCGGCAGCACCGGCGCCTCGCTGACCGTCGAAAGCGCGGGGCGGGCCGCCGCGGGCAAGAGCGCGCGAGTCCAGCCGGGCGGCAACGTGGCGCCGACGGCGTGCGGGACGAAGCTCCGCCTTCCAACCTTCGCCTCGCGCAGGGTGACGAGCTCACCGGAGCCGGGATCGACGCCGATGGGCCGCCGCCCGGGCAAGAGGCATAGGCTTCCTCCCGCGGGGAGCGGCGACGGCCGCGCGACGGGCGCGAGGACGTCGTCACCCGAGCGCGCGGCCGCGAGCAGGGCTGGGTGGTCGAAGACGACGCCGCTGGAATCGGCGAACAGGAGGCGGTGGGCTGCCATCGAAGGATGCGCCGGGGTGACGGGATACCGGGACCCGCGCGAGACCGCCGCTTATAACTCGGGTCCCGCTGGGAGACACCCTGCAGTATTCGGCCGCCAAATCGGTCGACGTGCCGATGCAGTGGTGGTAGAGCACGAACCCAAGTTTTACGGCTACTTAGCTGGCGGGCGGCTTTCCCTCCGCCGCGCCCCTGAGTGGCCGAACCCAGGACGGGAATCGCGCCGCCTGGCTGCCTGTTTCGAGTGACCAGAAGCGCGCGGCGGCGCGTGTGCCGCCGGAATAAGACCTTGTCCAAGGGTCCACGACATCCATGTTCGATCTCCAGAAGAACGACCTGACGCGCGACGAGTTCGAGCGGCTCGCGATGAAGCACGTGGACCCGCTCTACTCCGCGGCGCTCAGGCTCACCAAGAACGAACGGGACGCGGAGGATCTGGTTCAGGACACGTTCCTGCGCGCGTACCGGTTCTTCGACAAGTTCGAGCGCGGCACGAACATCAAGGCCTGGCTCTTCAAGATCCTGACGAACACCTTCATCAACAGATATCGCCGATCCGTGAAGGAGCGGACCATCGTCGAAGGCTCGGAGCGCGACGCGGTTCACGAGCGCTTCATCTCGCGCGAGGCCACCGAATACGCGGCCAACCCCGAACAGTTCTTCTTCGATCGCCTGCTCTCGGATGACGTGCTGCGCGCCGTCGACTCCCTCCCCATCGACTTCCGGATGGTGGTCATCCTCGCCGACCTGCAGGAGTTCTCGTACAAGGAGATCGCGGAGATCCTGGACGTGCCGGTCGGTACCGTCATGAGCCGCCTCTACCGCGGCCGCCGGCTCCTCCAGAAGGCGCTCGCCGCCTACGCCGCCATCTCGGGGGTCCTGCGCGGGCCCGCGGACGGCGAGCCCGTCGACCTCGACGCTTTCCGCCGCCGCCAGGGCAAGACCGCCTGAGCACCACCCGGACGCCCATGTCCAGCGACCCGACCGAAGCGAGCGCCGTGATGGATTGTGCCGAGCTGGGGCGCACGCTCGACGCCTACCTCGACGGCGAGCTCGCTCCGCCCGAGGAGATGGAGGCCTCCGTCCACCTCGCCGCCTGCGAGGCTTGCCGGGCGCTCGCGGACGGGGAGGCGCAGCTGCGGACCGCACTTCGCAACAAGCTCAAGGCCGCGATGGGGCCGCTGGGCGGCGCAGGCCAGGCGCCCGATGCGCTCCGTCACCGCATCCACCTCTCGCTCGTCCAGGAGAGGAAGCCATTCCTGCGCCGCGTCCTGGGGCCCGTTCCCTTGGCCGCGATGGCGGCGTGCGCGGCGGGCGCCCTGGTCGTGCTCGTCTCCCACGGCGGCACAGATCCGCTGGTGGAGGAGTCGGTCCGGAAGCACACCCGCGACCTCCCGCTCGAGGTGACCGCCGCGGCGATGGGGCCCGAGTCGATCGCGGGCTGGTTCGCGGGCAAGCTCGACTTCAACGCCGCCCCGCCACACTTCCGGGGCACCGACGTTCGGATGGTCGGCGCACGCCTCTCCAACATCCAGGATCGTCCCGCGGCGTATGTCCGCTACGACCTGCCTCGCGGACACCTGGGGCTCTTCATCCTGGACGACCCCGAGCGACGCTTCGGCGAGGTGGGCCGCGCCGTGCAAGCAGGGCCGTCCACCATCCGGCTCATCAACGCTCGCGGCTTCAACGTCGCGGTCTGGCGCCGGAACGAGATCGTCTACTCGCTCGTCTCCGACCTCGACGAAGAGGACCTGGCGCAGCTGGTACAGCGAGCGCAGGGGCAGGAGCGCTGAAGTCGCCCTTCTAGGCCCCTGAACGGTTTGAACGCGATCTGATACGTGGTCAGGGGTCTCCCTCTCCCCGCTTGCGGGGAGAGGGGACTCGAGTTCGACAATTTCGCTCTCGCGCGTTCCCGCCCGATTCGCCCCGCCCGCCGGTGAGCGAGTACAATCACATCCGCTCCGCCTCAGGATCGATGTCCGCTGGCATCGACAGGCCTGGCTCTCTGAGGGGCAAATGTAGGACGTCGGTCCTTTGACAGCCCATTCGACTCAAGGCTAGAATTTCCCGACAATTTTCGCCTGCTCGACACGGTCTCGGCAGCCCTCGCGGCCCGCTTCTGGGGAAGACACCTCCAATGAAGATCTTGCTCATCGAGAGTGACAGCACGTTCGCCCATGAGCTCTCCAAAACCATCGAGGCGCGCGGGGTCGAGGCGCGCGTCACTGGAGATGGCAAGGAGGGCGTCGATCTCGCCCGGGTAGATCGCCCGGACCTCATCGTGCTTTGCGTCGAGCTGCCGCGGATGTCCGGCTACTCGGTCTGCAACAAGCTCAAGAAGGACGACCAGCTCAAGTCGATCCCCCTCGTCATCATCAGCGCCGAGGCGACGCCGGAGACCTTCGATCAACACAGGAAGCTGAAGACGCGCGCCGAAGGGTACCTCATCAAGCCATTCGAACCCGCCGCCCTCCTCGCGACGATCGAGGGGCTCATCGCGCTTCCGCCGGAGGCGGCGATGGTCTCGAGCGACGAGCTGATCTCGCTGGACGAGGTCGAGCTGGATACCTCGGTCGCCGAACCGGCGCAGCGCTCCGAAGGCTCCACGCCGCAGGTGGTCCCGGCCGAGGATGACGACCTGAAGCTCCTCGACGAAGCCTTCGAGAGCCTGGCCTCGGAGGAGGCACAGCAGGCGGACGCCACCGAGGAGGCCACCGCCCGGGAGCAGGCGCCGAACGTCGCCGATCTTTCGGAGAGCGACGATGCGAGGGTCCACGCCGAGATCGACAAGCTCGGCGCGGACGCCGACGCCGCCCTGGCAGCGCTGAGCTCGGACGAAACGACCGACGTCGATCTTGGGCGCGCAGCGGCTGTCCTCGATGCTGCCCCGGGAAGCACCAGCGTCCCGGCAGGAGACGGGAGCTCGGCCGCGCTCGCCGCCGCGGGTCACGACGCCCGAGCCCAGGACGCAGAGCTCGAGCGGCTCCAAGGCCGCAACGCCGAGCTCCTTGCGGAGGTTGCTCGCGCCAATGAAGCGCTCGAACGACGCAGTGGCGAGGCTGCAGCGGTCTCGGCGCGCCTTCGCGCGCTGGAGGCCGATCTCGACGAGCGCCGGACCGCGGCGAGCCGGGTCGACGAGCAGCTGCGGAAGGCGGCGGAGGAACACACCCGCACGGCCGATGCGGCTGCAGGGCGCGCCGAGGCGGCCCTCCGCGCGGCGGCCGAGGAGACGCGCAGGGCCGACGAGCGCGCCAGAGCGCTGGAGGCCGAGGCAAAGAACCACGGGCAGCGCGCGGAACGCGAGGAGCTGGCTCGCAAGGCGGCCGACGCCGCCGCCGCGGCCAGTGTCGATCGCGCCCGGGTTGCCGAAGAGCGCACGCGTGCAGCCGAGGAGCGGGCACGCGCAGCGGAGTCGAACCTCCACGTCGCCGAAGAACGCGTGCACGCCGCCGAGCAGCTGACGCATACGGCCGAGGCACGCGCCGGGACAGCCGAAGCGCGGACAATCGCCGCCGAGGCGCGCGCGGACACCGCCGATCAGGAGAGCGCCAGCTTGAAGCTCCGGCTGGACGAGGCGGAGCAGGCGTATTCGCTCAAGACGGCCGAGGCCGATCAGGCTCGCGAGCGGGCGGAGGGGCTGGCCCGGGAGCTGGACACGACCCAGGCGCGCGTGGCTGCTGGCGAGAGCGACCTGGGCGCGCTCCGCGCCGAGCTGGAGCGTGTCCGCGCGGACCTGGAGAGCGTCAACGCCGACCTGCAGAATACCCGCGCCGAGCTCGCCGGGGCCCGCACGGCAGCCGAGGGGGCGCGCGCCGACTCGGAGCGCAAGATCACCGAGGGGAAGAGGCGCATCGGCGACCTCGAGGCGCAGAACGCCAAGCACGAGGAGCGGGTCGTCAAGGCCTACCAGAAGATCAAGGCCGACGAGAAGATCCGGGAGAAGACGCGCAAGGCGCTCGCGATTGCCTTGCAGCTCCTGGAGGAGCGGGTGGTGGGCGCTCCCCCGGCCGAAGTCCAGCCGCGCCGCGAATGAGACTACCTGGCAACGTGCCAGGTAGCTCGTGCTCGGGGTTCCTCTCGACGCGCAGCGCCAGCGCGTCGCGTCAGGAATCAGGTGTCAGGGCCTGTGAGTTTATCCCCGGACCGAGCCAGACGGCCTAGCTGCAACACCCACGCCTGTGGCGGAGGCCGCGCCGCGCGAGAGATCACGCAACGCGTCGAGATCGACACCGAAGTAGCGGAACATTCGGTGCTGGTGTTGGCGTAGGCCGCGCACCACGACGTGGGGCCCGTAGCCGGGGACCAGGCCGGGGGCCATCACCGCGAGGCCCAGGTCGTTGAATTCCCTGACCTGACTGAAGTCGATGACGACGTTGGAGGTCGCCGGGATGGCTCCGAGCCGCCCCCGGACATCCCACGCCGCCGGCGCGTCGAAGGTTCCGTCCACCCGGATGAGAATTTCGCCCCCCGGCTCCTGCCTCTCGTCCGTCATGGATCTTTGCCTCGCGGTGAGGATGCAATCGTGTGCAGCGCGCGGTGAGCCCGCAAGCCGAGGACTCCACCGGGGACGGTACATGTCGCCTACGTCGCCCCCGTGGCGTCGGTGTGACGTCTCGCGCCACGGAGGTGCCGACCGTTTGCAGCGTTACCCGGAGGGGCCGTCAATGTGTGACGGGCCCGGAGGCCTTGGGCGCGTCGGAGGGCGTGGCCTCTTCTTCGCCGCGCACCGCGCGCATCGCGCCGAGCGCGGCGGCGATGGCGAGCAGGTTCGAGGGCGCGAGCGCGGCGCGTCCCGCCGCCTTCACCAGCGGCCGAAGCGTCGGCCACAAGCCGCCGCCGAGGACGAACCCGGCTCCGGCAGCCACGCCAAGCACGAGCCAGGGGTTCTCACGTATGCGGCGGTCGATTTCGAAGCGTTCCCGCGCCTCCTCCATCGCCTCCACCACCTGGTCCTTCACCGCGGAGATCGCCTCCGCGATCTCGCACGGATTCAGCGAGCCGATCTCTTCCGCCATGGGCGCTTCCTCCGTCATGAACCCCACCGGTCCCGATCCAGGGCGTGCCAGGGCCACCACACTGGCGCGCAACCGTCAGCCGCCGAACGCTGGCTCACGGGGGTGGCACCTAGATACGCGAAGCCA
>JBGQLS010000250.1:0-9086 GCA_041500205.1 Anaeromyxobacteraceae bacterium
CGCATGCGGCGTGCCGCCTCCGCGTCTCCCGACCGGCTGAGCGCCCGGGAGAGCAGCCAGCGGCCCTCGACGGTGCCCGGGCGCTCCTCCCTGAATCGCTCCAGCGCCTCGCACGCGCCGGCCGCGTCACCGCTCGCCAAGCGCATGCGGCCGAGCTCGAGGTCGATCGCGCCCAGGCGGAAGTGCAGATCGCGCTCGCGCGCCATGGCCAGGGCACGCTCGGCTTGCTCGCGGAAGCCGGTCCGTGCCAGCGCAGAACCCAGAGTGAAAGCCGTGTGCGCGTCGTCGTCCCCGGCCGCGACGCTGGGCCGGAGGATCTCCACCACCTGTCCCGGCCGGCCGAGTTCGAGCAGGATCTCGGCCAGCTCGAGTCGGGCGCGCCTGTCGTGAGGGTTCACCATCAGCGTGCGGCGAAGAGCGCTGGCGCGGCCAAGCCGGCGTCCCCACCGCAGCGGGCTGGGCAGAAGGCGGAACGTGAAGCGATCCGCTGCCCACCAGAATGCCGACAGGGCGATGAGTGACAGGATGGGGCTGCCGGTGATGGAGGTGAGGAGGTACCACTCGAAGAGGCGGGACATGGAGGGTCTCGGGGTCCTGATGTGACCGAGCCTACCTCTCCGAGGCCGAGACCTCCCGGCTCAGGTAGGATCGCAACACGCCCAAGGCGATGGGCAGGGCGCCGAGAACGAGGAACACGGTGTCGCCGGCGACGCGGATCCACTCCAGCTTGTGGAACGTGCCGCTCATCGAGTAGTCGATACGCCGCGCGTGCCAGTAGCCGTTGGAGATGACGTCCCAGAGCTGGAGGACGCCGGCCGGGAAGAGATCGAGCAGGATCATCAGCGAGAGGCCGGCGTTGAGGCCCCAGTAGCCCACGCGCACGAATCTCTCGGTCGTTCGCCAGGCCGCGTCGCTCTGCAGGGCCCTCAGGCAGAAGACGAGTACGCCGAGCCCCAGCATGCCGAACACGCCGAACATGGCGGCGTGGCCGTGGTTGGCCGTGAGCGTCGTGCCTATCTCGAAGTAGGAGACGATGGGGGTGTTGATGAGGAAGCCGAAGACGCCTGCTCCGATGAAGTTCCACACGCCCACGGCGATGAAGAAGTAGATGGCCCACCTGTGCTTGGAGGCCAGGTCCGCTCCGGCGGTGCCCGCCGCGCGCCGGCGAAGCCGGATGAAGCCGGACGCGTCCAGCGTGAGGAGCGTCAACGGCACGACCTCGAGGGCCGAGAAGCAGGAGGCCAGGCCCATGTTGAGCGTCCCCTGGCCCGTGAAGTACCAGTGGTGCCCGGTCCCGACGATGCCTCCGGTCAGGAAGAGGATGGCGTCGAGGTAGACGAGCCGCGTCGCCGTGCGCGTGGTGACGAGCCCTATCTGCCGGAACATGATGGCGACGAGCACCGTGGCGAAGAGCTCGAAGAAGCCCTCGACCCAGAGGTGGATGATCCAGAACCGCCAGTTGTCGATGACCGCGAAGTTGGTGCGAGGCCCATAGAACAGGGCGGGGACGTAGAAGACCGGGATCGCCGCGGCGGCGTAGAGGAACAGGGCGGAGACGTCGCTCGTCCCTTCCTTCCGGATCGCGGGCCGGAGGGCGCGGAACATCAGGAACAGCCAGAGCAGGAGGCCTGCCGCCAGCAAGAGTTGCCAGAAGCGGCCGAGGTCCAGGTATTCGGACCCCTGGTGGCCGAGCCAGAACCACGTCCGCTCCAGGCGGCCGGTCACGCCCAGGAACTCACCGACGAGGCTCCCGCCGACCACCAGCACCAGCGCCCAGAAGAGGACGTCGACCAGTCGCTTCTGTCCCGGAGGATCTCCGCCGCCGACCAGCGGCGCCAGGAAGAGGCCCCCTGCGACCCATGCCGTCGCGATCCAGAAGATCGCGAGCTGGAGGTGGTAGGTGCGCATCAGGTTGTACGGCGCCAGGCGCACGATGGCGTCGAGGCCGTAGAACGAGAACGGCTCGACCCGGTAGTGGGCCAGCGCTCCGCCCACCAAGGCCTGCAGGAGGAACAGCACCGCCACCACCGCGAAGTATTTCCCGGTGGCCCGCTGGCTCGGGGTCAGGCTCGGCGCGGCCGCGGCAGGTCGCGGATGTGGCTCCGCGCCCTCGCCTTCCCACCCGAGGAAGTGGAACTTGCCGAAGATGAGGAGCACCAGCCCCAGCCCGCCGAGCAGTGCCACCAGGCTGAGGGCGCTCCAGACGTAGGCCTGGGTGGATGGCCGATTCCCCGCCTCTGGATCGTAGGGCCAGTTGTTCGTGTAGGTGTAGCTCTCGCCTGGCCGGTTCGCGACCGTGGCCCACGTGGCCCACGCGAAGTAGGCGTTGAGGAGCCGGATCTCCCGCGGATCCACGATGCTGCCGGGAGGCAGCCCGGGAGCGGAGCTCTCCCGCGAGAAGTACTCGGCCCAGTACGCTTCGAGCGCCCGGCTTGCTGCCACCTGGCCAGGTGAGAATTGCAGCGTGTCGGTGCCCGAGTCGTAGCGGTTGACCTTGAGCTCGGCGCGAACCCCCTCCGCCACCGGCGCCTGCTCGGCAGGGGACAGGGTCGCGAAGGGCTTTCCGAACTGGGCCGTGGCGAGGACGTCGCGAGCGATTCCGACCTCGCGGTGCAGGTACTCGGCCGTGTAGTCGGGCCCGAGATAGGCGCCGTGCCCCCAGAGCGTCCCGTGCTCCATGAGCGCGTGCTTCAGGAACACTTCCTGCCCACCTTCGATGTCGTCCCCGGTGAAGAGCACGCCGCCGGATGGGTCCACGACCTGGCGCGGGATCGGTGGGGCGTTGGTGTAGGTGAGGACCGTGACGAAGGTCAGCACCGAGAAGCCGAACATCATCACCAGCAGCGTGCCGTGCCGCCACCAGGGGGAGAGAGGCTTCTCGCCGGCATCGCTCCGCGCCTGCATCATGCACCTCGCGTGAACAGCCGTGGATGCGGAGCGGCTGCACCTGGAGTTGGACGGCGCACGGAGCCTTGCCCTGCGTCCGGGCCAGGTCAAGCGCCCTTCCCGTGACCTGCTCCCGACCCTGCTCGTCATCGGCGCCCAAGGACACTGCGGCGTCAGGCAGGACCCGGCTGCGGACCCGGCGAAGCGGCTTTCTGGGCGCCAGCAGGGATCAGATCTGTCCGGGCTGCCCGCCGTCCTTCTCGCCGCCTCGCCGGCGCGCGCGCATCTCCTTCACGATCTCCGCGTCTGCTCGTGCGTCGAGGAACCGGCGTACGGCAGGGAAGATCACCTCCTCCTCCTGCCGGAGGTGCGCCGCGAAGTGCTGCTCCAGTTCGTCCGTGGCCGCCGCCACGGCGGGCGCGAGGCGCGCGTGCTGGCCGGGCTCGCGCGCGAGCAGCTCGCACGCCTCGACGAGCGCGCGCAGAGGCCGCTCGTGATCGGCGTGCTCGCGCGCCATGACCTCGAGCGCGAGGTCCACGGTCGCGTCCTTCCCGCGCAGGCGAGGCAGGATCGACTGCTCCTCGTCGTGGGCGTGGAGCGGCAGCGCCTCGGTGAAGTAGCGCCGGACGCGCTCGGCGGCCTCCGGGACGGCGCCTTGCTCGGCCGCGCCCGCCTCGGCGATGCGGCGCGCGAGCGACAGGAATGTCCGGATGCGCTCGTGGCAATCGAGCAAGAGGCCGACGGCGTCGCCTGCGACAGCTGGTTTTCCGAAGCGCGTTAGCATGTCCGTCCTTGGTTGCGAGGAGCCTGCCAAGCGTGAAACAGCCCGGATGGCGCGGATCTTCGCGCCATCGAACAGCCCAGCCACCGATGGTTCGGTGCGATTGAACCCATTAGCGGGTGAGCAAGTGGAAATGGGACTTGAGGTGGGCTCCGCTGCAGACCCACGTTCGCGGGCCTGCCAACGCGATCACCGATAAGCACCCCGCTTGACGCCGCGGTAATACCATCACAGTATTACCAAGAGGCGCCATGCGAGTAACCCAGAAGGGCCAGGTGACGATTCCACAGGAGTTCCGCGAGAAGGCAGGGCTGTTTCCTGACACCGAGGTCGAGTTCGCCCTGCGCGGCACGGAGGTCATTCTTCGGCGCGCGAAGAAGCCTGCCGGAGAGACGAGGGGGCGGCGTGTCGTGCATCGTCTCCGGGGTCTGCGTGGCGACAAGACCCTCACCACGGATGACATCATGCGGATGACCCGAGGGGAAGACGAGTGAAGCCAACCCTCGTGGACAGCAACGTCATTCTCGACGTGGCAACCGAGGATCCCACCTGGGCCGAGTGGTCCGAGGCCGCTCTCGAGCGCGCGAGCGACGAGGGACCCATCCTCGTCAACCCCATCATCTACGCAGAGGTGTCGGTATATGCAGCGTCGATGGAGGATCTTGACGAGCGACTGGTGGATTTCGAGTTCCTGCCCTTGCCGAAGGAGGCCGCCTTCCTGGCCGGCAAAGCTCACTGCAGGTACAAGAAGAACGGCGGAACACGCAAGAGCCCTCTGCCCGATCTGTTCATCGGTGCACACGCGATGATCATGGGCTGCAGAATCCTCACGCGCGACGCCCGGCGGTTTCATACGTACTTCCCGCGACTGGAGCTCGTCGCGCCGGAGTAGTACCTGCGTGCGGCACGGAGCGCGCCCGGTCAGCGGTGTCATGCCCGGGCGTTACACTCGCGCCCGTGCCGTCCACCCCCGGACGGCGCTTCCTGGAGCACGCTCCGTTGACCCTCGCCGTCATCGCCGAGAAGCCGTCCGTCGCCCGCAGCATCGCGGACGTGCTCGGGGCGAGCCGCAAGGAGCCGGGCATGTGCCGCGGCAACGGCTACGCGGTCACCTGGGCGATCGGTCACCTCGTCGCCCTCGCCGAGCCGCACGAGATGGACCCTGGCTGGAAGGCCTGGCGCTACGAGCGGCTACCGATGCTGCCCAGGGAGTGGGCGCTCAGGGTGCTCGAGCCGACCCAGGACCACTTCGCCGTCGTCGAGGCCCTCCTCAACTCGCCGGAGATCGAGCGCATCGTGTGCGCCACCGACGCCGGCCGCGAGGGCGAGCTGATCTTCCGCTACATCCTGAGAAAGGCAGGCTGCCACAAGCCGGTGGAGCGGCTCTGGATCTCCTCGCTCACTCCCGACGCCATCCGGGCAGGTTTCAAGAGCCTGCGGCCGAGCCAGGACTTCGACAACCTCGCGGCTGCCGCGGAAGCTCGCTCCCGCGCCGACTGGCTGGTGGGCATGAACTTCACGCGCGCCTACACGCTGCGCTTCGGCCCCGAGCTGCTCTCGGTCGGCCGCGTGCAGACGCCGACGCTGGCGATGATCGTGGAGCGAGAGAAGGCGATCCGCGACTTCGTCCCCGTGGAGTACTGCCAGGTCGAGGCCACGTTCGGTGGGGAGCGCGACAGCTACTCCGGCGTCTGGTTCGATCCCGCGAGGTCGAGGTCGGAGGGCGAGGAGCTCGGGCAGAGGCTGCCGGCGGATGGCGCGCTCGCGGAGGCCATCCGCGCGCGCTGCGAGGGGAAGTCCGGCGAGGTCGTCGAGAGTACTGGCACCGACAAGACCTTCCCACCCCCGTTTCTCTACGATCTGACGGAGCTCCAGCGCCACGCGAATCGGCTCTATGGGCTGACCGCAAAGGCGACGCTGGCCGCCGCCCAGGCGCTCTATGAACAGCACAAGCTCCTGAGCTATCCGCGCACCGACAGCCGGCACCTGACCGTGTCGGTCGCGGCTTCGCTCGAGCCGATCGTCGCCGCCATCGCGCCCGCCTACGGCGATGCCGTCGCGCCCGGGACCGGCACGAGGCCGCTCTCCCGGCGCTTCGTCGACGACTCCAGGGTCACCGACCACCACGCGATCATTCCCACCGGCGCGCAGCGCGAAGGCAGGCAGCTCGGAGAGGACGAGGAGAGGGTCTACGACCTCGTCTGCCGGCGGCTTCTCATGGCCTGGCACGCCGACCACGAGACGCGCGTCACCAAGGTCGTCACCCGTGTCCCCGTCGGCCCCATCCCGGGGTCGCCCGTGGATCTCTTCCGCTCGAGCGGAACGGTCGTCACCCAGCGTGGCTGGAAGGTCCTCGACGTCGAGGTCCGCAAGCCGAGGAAGAAGGAGGACGGTGAGGAGCGAGCGGAACGTCTCCCCGAGGGGCTCGCGGTCGGCCAGGTGCGCCCCGTCACCGCGATCGAGGTGAAGCACAGACAGACCTCGCCGCCCAAGCCGTTCACGGACGCGACGATCTTGACGGCGATGGAGTCCGCCGGCCGCGCGCTCGACAGCCGCGAGCTCGAGGAGGCGATGCGCGAGCGCGGCCTGGGAACTCCCGCCACCCGCGCCGCCATCCTGGAGACGCTCCTCACGCGCTCCTACGTGGAGCGCAGGGGCAAGTCGCTGCACGCGACCGAGAAGGGCATCGGGCTCATCGACGTCGTCCACGCGTCGGTGAAGAGCCCGCAGCTCACCGGAGAATGGGAGTTCGCCCTCAAGAAGCTCGAGCGCGGGCAAGGGTCGCTCCCGGAGATCATGGCGGGCGTCGAACGATTCGTCATCGAGGTGATCGGCGGTCTGGGCGGTGCCTCCGGCGGTCTGGGCGGTGCCTCCGGCGGTCTGGGCGGTGGCCAGTCTCCCGAGAGGCAACGAGGTTCTCCTCCCTCTTCTTCGCGGGGGGAGGCTGGGGTCGAGGGCCGGCCCGCCACGAGCAGCCCCCTCTCCCTCTCCGCCGGTGGGGGAGAAGGAATGATACCGAGCGTACCGGGCGCGGTCCTCCCTGGCTCCGGCAACGGCGCCGTCGTCGCCAGCGGCGTGCGGCAGCCGCACGGCAACGGCGCCGTCGTCGCCACCACCGCGCGGCAGCCGCACCGCCCTGTCGAGCTGACCACGATCTTGACCGAACGCTTCGGCCACCGGGCGTTCCGGGCGAACCAGGAAGAGGTCTGCACGGCGGTCACGGCGGGCGACGACGCGCTCCTCGTCATGCCGACCGGCAGCGGCAAGTCGCTCTGCTACCAGCTGTCGGGCATCGCGCGCGGCGGGACGACGCTCGTCATCAGCCCGCTCATCGCGCTCATGGAGGACCAGACGGCGAAGCTGCTCGAGAAAGGCTTCCGCGCGGCGCAGATCCACTCGGGGCGAACTCGAGACCAGTCGCGCGCCGCCTGCCGCGCCTACCTCGACGGCGCGCTCGACTTCCTGACGATCGCTCCCGAGCGGCTCTCGGTCCCCGGCTTCCCGGAGATGCTCGCCCGCCGGGCGCCTTCGCTCGTCGCCGTGGACGAGGCGCACTGCATCTCGCACTGGGGCCATGACTTCAGGCCCGACTACCGGCTGCTCGGCGGACGTCTTCCCCTCCTGCGCCCTTCACCCGTCCTGGCGCTCACGGCGACCGCCACGGTGCGCGTCCAGGACGACATCCTCGCTCAGCTCGGGATCGGGAAGGCCCGGCGGTTCATCTACGGGTTCCGGCGCGAGAACCTGGCCATCGAGGCGGTCGAGCTGCCGCGCGGCGAGCGCGTGGACCTGGCGCTCGCCACCCTCGAGCCGAAGGAGCGGCGGCCGGCGCTGGTCTACGTCCCGAGCCGCAAGATGGCCGAGGAGGTGGCCGGGTCGCTCGCCGCCGCGCGCTTCCGGGCGGCGCCTTACCACGCAGGCCTCGACGCCCAGACCCGCAGCCGGACGCAGGAGGCCTTCCAGCGCGGCGAGCTCGAGGTGGTGGTCGCGACCATCGCCTTCGGCATGGGGATCGACAAGGCCGACATCCGGACGGTGATCCATCTCGGGTTGCCTGGAACGGTCGAGGGTTACTACCAGGAGATTGGCCGCGCTGGCCGCGACGGGCTCCCCGCGCGGGCGTTGCTCTGCTACTCCTGGAGCGACCGCAAGATGCACGAGAGCTTCCTCGAGCGCGACTACCCCGAGACATCCGTCCTCGAGGGGCTGCTCGCCAAGGTCCCGGAGCAGGGGGTCGAGCGGTCGGCGCTCCTCTCCACCCGCGGCCTCGACGCGGAGATCGCCGAACCGGCGCTGGGAAAGCTCTGGATCCACGGCGGCGTGACGGTGGACTCGAATGACGTCGTGAGACCGGGCAAGGAGCGCTGGCAGCCGCGCTACGAGGCCATCCGGGCGCACCGCCGCGCCCAGCTGGACGAGGTGGTGCGCTTCGCGCAATCGGGGGGCTGCCGGATGGTCCGGCTCATCCGGCACTTCGGCGAGATGCGCGACGGTAAGGCCTGCGGATCGTGCGACGCCTGCCTGCCGGAAGGCTGCCTGGGGCGGCGCTTCCGCGCGGCGAGCAGGGCAGAGCTCTCGCTCGCCGAGCGCGTCGTGGAGGAGCTCGAGCGAATGGACGGGCTCGCCACGGGAACGCTCATGCGCAACCTCTCCCTCTCGGAGGGCGTCGAGCGGCGTGAGCTCGAGCGGACCCTGGACGCGCTCGCGCGAGCCGGGGCCCTGTCCTTGAGGGATGACGAATTCGAGAAGGACGGGAAGGTGATCCGTTTCCGGCGCGCGGACCTGAGGGCGAACGCGCGCGTTGCGCTGCGCGGCGATCAGCTGCTCTTCGAGGGTGACGCGGAGGAGGGCCGAGGTCCCGAGGCGAAGAAGCCCAGGCGGAAGCCGGGCAAGAAGGCGAAGAAGCAGGAGCTGGCGCCTCCGCTACGGTCCGATCCCGTTCTCGAGGAGAGGCTACGCCAGTGGCGGAAGAAGCTCGCGAAGGCGCGAGGCGTGCCTGCCTTCGTCATCCTGAACGACAAGGCGCTCCAGGCCGTCGCGGGCGCGAGGCCGACGAGCCTCACCGCCCTCCTCCAGATCAAGGGGGTGGGACCCAAGCTCGCGGAGAAGCACGGCCCGGCGATCCTGCAAGTGGTGAAGTGCTGAGTCGCCGGGGGCGCAGGCCGCCCCCGCCCCGCCGGGCAAAGCCCATCGGGGCCCCACCCCGGCCACGCCGCAGAGCGATCGCATATTTCGACGGGTCTTGAGTCGCCGGGGGCGAAGGCCGCCCCCGCCCCGCCGGCAGAGCCGTCGGGGCCCCACCCGGGCCCCTGCGACCGCAGCTGATCTTTCGACAGGTCTTGAGTACCCGGGGGCGCAGGCGGCCCCCGCCCCGCCGGGCAAGCCCGTCGGGGCCCCACCCCCGCCAAGCGGCCGGGCG
>JBGQLS010000251.1:0-9015 GCA_041500205.1 Anaeromyxobacteraceae bacterium
CGCTGGCCGCGGTCACCTCGACCTCGGCGCGCCGGAAGAGGCCGCTGTGGACGGTGCGCGTGGAGATGAGGATGGCTTCAGGCCCGAGCGCGGCCTTCACGGCTGCGAGGGCAGAGGCCGAATCGGGGGCGCGGAAGGTCTGGACGGTGGCGCTCATGGTGGTTCACCTCACGCGGCAGCGTTTTCCAGTTGCGGGTGGGCGGCCTGGACGACGCCGGCGGGCTCGACGCTCGTGCCGGGAACGAGCTCGCGCGCGGCGACAACCCACAGGTCGGGGACGAAGCGGGCGCCGAAGTCGAAGAGCGGGCGGCGGAGATCGGGCGGTGCGAGGAGCACGACGGGCTGGCCCGCCGTGGCGAGGCGAGTCGCGTGGCTTTCCAGGCTCGCGATGAGACGGCGCGCGGTCTCCACGTCGGGCGCGAGCGCCGGCTCGCCGTCCGAGGCGCCCAGGCTCCGGCGCAGCGCGTCCTCGGTGGCCCGCTCCAGCGTGAGCGCCCTGACGGGGCCCTCGGGGCTCGCCACGCGCGCGGTGATCTGGCGTGCCAGCCGCCGGCGCACCTGCTCCACCAGCCACGAGGTCTCCTTCGAGCGCGGCGCCGCGTCGGCCACCGCCTCGAGGATGGTGCGCAGGTCGCGGATCGAGAGGCCTTCTCGCAGCAAGCCGCGCAGCACGCGGACCAGGTCGCCCAGCGAAACCGTGCCAGGGACCACGTCCTCCACGAGCTTGGGGGCTTCCTTCCCGACGATCCCGAGCAGCTCCTGCGCCTCTTGACGCCCGACCAGCTCGTGCGCGTTGCGCCGCAATAGCTCGGCGAGGTGGGTGGTGACGACGGAGGGGGCGTCGACCAGGGTCAGGCCGGCCGCCTCGGCGCGGGCGCGATCGGCCGGGAGGATCCATGTCGCGGGCAAGCCGAACGCAGGATCCTGGCCACGGATGCCTTCCACGGCCGGCGCTGCGCCCGAGGGATCGAGCGCCATGAGCCGCTCGGCGTGCGCGACACCCCTGCCGATCTCGAGACCGCGCAGGAGCACACGGTAGCCGTTGGCGTCGAGGCGCAGGTTGTCGCGCAGGTGCACTGAAGGAAGCACGATGCCGAGGTCGATCGCGAGCTGCTTGCGGAGCGCGGTGACGCGGCCGGGCAGCTCGGCGCCCTTGGCCAGGTCGATGAGCGGCACGAGCGCGAACCCGACCTCGAGCTCGAGCGACTCCATGGCGAGGAGGTCCTGTACCTTCTCGGGCCCCTTGTCCGCAGCGGGCTTCGCGCGCGGCGCGGCGTTCGTGCGCTCGGCGCGTGTGGCGCGGCGGGAGAGGAGCCAGAGAGAGCCGCCCACGCCCCAGAAGGCGAGAAGCGGCATGCCAGGGAGGAGGCCGAGCGCGGCGAGCACCAAGGCCGCCGTGGCGAGAGAGCGAGGGCGGCCGAACACCTGAGCGCCCATCTGCGTGCCGAGATGGTCGCCTCCGGCGCGGGTCACCACGATGCCGGCGCTGGTGGAGACGAGGAGCGCGGGGAGCTGCGAGACGAGGCCGTCGCCGACCGTGAGCAGGGTGTAGGTCTCGGCGGCCTGGGCGAGCGAGACGTGGTCGCGCATCAGTCCAGCCACGAGGCCGCCCACGATGTTGATGGCGGTGATGGCGAGGCCGGCCACGGCGTCGCCGCGGACGAACTTGGAGGCGCCGTCCATGGCGCCGAAGAACTCGGCCTCCTTCTCCAGCACGCTGCGGCGGCCCTTCGCCTCGCGGTCGTCGATGATGCCGGCCGCCAGATCGGCGTCGATCGACATCTGCTTGCCGGGCATGGCGTCGAGGGTGAAGCGCGCGGCGACCTCGGAGACGCGGCCGGCGCCCTTCGTGATCACCGTGAAGTTCACGACCAGGAGGATGAGGAAGACGACCATGCCGACGACCAGGCTGCCGCCCACCGCGAAGCGCCCGAAGGTCTCGATGAGGTGGCCTGCCGCGCCCGGGCCCTCCCCGCCGCGCAGCAGGATGAGGCGGGTGGTGGCCACGTTCAGGGACAGGCGGAAGAGCGTCGTGACGAGCAGCAGGGCCGGGAAGACCGAGAAGTCGAGGGCGCGGGTGAGCCCGAGCGCGGTGAGCAGCATGAGGAGCGCCAGGCCCACCGAGAAGGCGAGCAGGACGTCCAGCGCGGGCGCGGGTACGGGGACGATGAGGATGACGACGACCGCCAGGACCGCCCCGGCGAGCAAAGTCTCGGCGCGAGCCGCCGCGCGGGTGTTCACCTCAGCCGTCACGCGATCGCTCCCTTGCCGCCCGAGGCGCGCCCGGTGAGGCGGTAGACGAACGCGAGGACGGCGGCGACGGCCTTGTACGTGCTTGCCGGCACCTCGCGGCCCAGCTTGACCTTGCGGTACAGCAAGCGCGCCAGCGGGATGTCCTGCACGATGGGGATGGCGTTCTCGCGGGCGAGGTCGCGCATGTACTCGGCCAGGGCGCCCTTGCCCTTGGCGATGACGCGGGGGGCGCGGCCCTCGTCGCGTCGGTACCGCAGCGCGATGGCGATGTGGGTCGGGTTCACGAGGAGCGCGTCCGCGCGGGGCACCTCGACGCGGGCGCGGCCGCGCGAGAGCTCCCGGTGCTTCTGCTTGCGCTTCCCCTTGATCAAGGGATCTCCCTCCTGCTCTTTCGATTCGCGCTTCGCATCCTGCTTCGTGACGCGCATCTGCTTGTTGAACCGCCAATGCACCACTGCAAGGTCCGCGCCCGCGATCAGCGCAGCCACCAGCAGCGTGCGCCAGCCGGCGCGCAGCAGGATCTCGAAGGTTCGCGCAAGCTGATCCGCTGGCGCGGCGCCGAGCAGGCGCGGGAGCGTCATGAAGTCGCCGTGCACGCTCGACCAGGCGGTCCACCCCAGCGCCACCACCTTGACGGCCGCCAGGAAGAGGTCGATCAGGGTGTTCTTGCTCAGCAGCTGGGTGAGCCGGGAGGGGTTGAAGAGGCGGGAGGCGTCGGGCACCCACCTCTCGGGCCAGAACGTACCCTTCGTCTGCACCATCGTGACGATTGCGCTGCCCACCGCCGCCGAGAGGCAGATCGCGGCCGCAGCGGCGGCCGGCAGAGCGGCGAGGTGCGGCAGGGTGCGGAAGGGCGTTTCACCCAGCGAACCCATCGCCTCGCGCAGGGCATGGACGAGGCCCGTGCGCAGGGTTCCGCCGAGCAGGAGCAGCGCCGCCGCGCCCGTGGCCAGGCTCACCACCAGCGGCGCGTCGTGGCCGAGCGGGACGTTTCCTTCCCGCCAGGCCTCCTCCACGCGCTTGGCGCTGAGCTCGGTTCGACTCTCCTCGTCCTAGGCCATGCCTCACCCACCACCCATCGCAGCGACGGCCGCGCGCGCCGCCATCTCGGCCGCGCCGGGCGCGACGAGGTAGAGGGCGCCTCCACCGGCCAGGATCGCGATCGAGAAGCCGACGGTTCCCAGATTCAGCTGCTGGGCCGTGCGCCCGATGCCAGCCATCAGGACGTGGCCGACGAGCACGGCCGCGAGCATGGGGAACGCGAGGCGCGCGCCCAGGGCCGCCGATCCCGTGGTCTCCCAGATCACCTTGAGCATGAGCTCACGCAGCGAGAGATCGGAGCCAGGAGGGAAGGCGATGGCGGAGCGGGCGAGCCAGCCGATCGCCTCGCGGTGGATGCCGAGCGCGACCGCGCCCGCCTGTGCCGACGTGTAGACGAGCTCGGACAAGGTGTTCGACTCGGCGCCGCTGGCAGGATCGAGGAGCGCGCCGAAGCCGAGGCCCATCGACATGCTGGCGAGGTGGCCAGCCGAAAGCGCAGCTTGCAGGACGAAGCGCGCCGCCAGTCCGGCCAGCATGCCGTGCGCGGTCTCGGCCGCGGCCGCTCCGGCGAGCGCTCCCAGGTGTTCGGGAGGCGGTGCCGAGGGGGCGCCGGCGCCGGTCCAGGCGGCCCAGGCGAGCAGGACGGCCAGCGCGATGCGGACGCGCGAAGGGACGACCCTGGCCGAGAGGACGGGCGCGGTGAGGAGTAGCCCCGCGGTTCGCAAGAGGAGAAGGCCGCAGGCCCATGCGCTCCCGACGGGAATCACCATCAGCCATGTCCCGACATGCGGGTGATGGCGCTCGCGAGGAAGGCTGCCAGGCGCTCGGCCATCCAGGGTCCGGCGAGCCAGCACACGACGACGGCGGCGGCGGCGCGCGGGAGGAAGCCGGTGGCGGGATCGTTGATCTGCGTGGCCGCCTGCAGGATGCCCACGAGGAGGCCGACCCCCAGCGCGGCCGCGAACAGCGGCCATCCGACGGAGACGAGGAGCCCGAGGCCCTCCCTCAGCAGCGACGACGGAAGCTCGGGCGACATCAGAACGACCTCGCCAGGCTCGCCACCACCAGGCGCCAGCCGTCGGCCATGAGGAAGATCGCGATCTTGAGGGGGAGCGCGATCATGGTGGGCGGCACCATCATCATGCCCATCGACATGAGCATCGCGGCCACCAGCAGGTCGACGAGCAGGAGCGGCACGTAGAGGTAGAGGCCCATCCGGAACGCGGTGGTGAGCTCGGAGACCATGAACGCGGGCATCACCACCGTCATCGGGATCTCGTCGCCGTGCGAGGGGCGCGGGCGCTGCGAGATCTCGTAGAAGAGCTGCAGGTCCTGCTCGCGCGTCTGCTTCAGCATGAACTCGCGCAAGGGGCCGCTGGCGCGGTCGACGGCCGCCGCCGGCTGGATGCGGTCGTCGAGGTAGGGCCCCAACCCCTCGCTCCACACCCGGTTCGCGGTCGGCGCCATCACGAAGGCGGAGAGCACGAGCGCGAGCCCGATGATCACCTGGTTGGGCGGGAGCTGTGGCGTGCCGAGCGCCTGGCGGAGGAACGAGAGGACGATGACGATGCGCGTGAAGGACGTGATCGAGACGAGGAGGGCGCTCGCGAACGAGAGGGCGGTGAAGAGGAGGAACAGCTTCACCGGCGCGGATCCGCCGCCTCCCACGCTGAGGGAAATACCCGGCTCGGCGCCCGCCGCTGCCGCCGCGAGGATGCTGCGAAGGGCGCCGTCAGCGGCGGTCATGGACGGCTCCGCGATTGCGGACGGGGTCCCGCCTGGCCGGCGAAACCGGCGGCGAGCTTCCGCCGCAGTTCCACGTCCTCGAGGCTCTCCGTCAGGAGGGCGTCGAAGGGGGGCGTCGAGGAGGGCCGCGCCCGAGCCTTGAGCCTCGAGAGGAGATCCAGGACCCCACCCTTCGAGGTGGCGTGGCCCTGCAGCGGAGGGCAGGCCTCCGCGCCAAGGAACTCCTGGCGCTGTGGCGGGGGACTAACGGTCGATTCGCTCAGCAAGCCTGCTGCGGGTCGCGTGGAGAGGAGCGCGATGCCTCCCTCCGAGCTGCCGAGCACGAGCAGCTCGTCTCCGAGACGCGCCACGACGAGCGCGCGCTTGGGCCCAAGGCTGACTGACTCCAGGATCGAGATGAGGCGCGTCGCGCGCTTGCGCCGGCGCGCCATCACCAGGGTCGCGGCGGCGAGGAGAGCGAGGAACAACCCGGCGGCGAGCGGGCCTGGCGAGAACGAGCTGGAGGAGGGGAGGGCGGCCGGGGCTCCGGTCAGGGACTGGGTCGGTGTGGGGGTCGCGACGTCCATGGCCTACCTCAGCCTCGCGATCCGTTCCTGCGGGCTCACGATGTCGGTGATCCGCACGCCGAACTTGTCGTTCACCACCACTGCCTCGCCGCGCGCGACCAGCCGGTCGTTGATGAGGATGTCGAGCGGTTCGCCCGCCACCTTGTCGAGCTCGATGACCGAGCCGGGGCTGAGCGCGAGCAGGTCCTGGATGGTCATGCGGCAGCGGCCCAGCTCGACCGAGACGTCGAGGGGCACGTCGAGGAGCATGTCGAGGCGGCGGTTCTGGCCTTCGCTGGAGGTAGCTTGGTCGTTGCTCATCGTTCACCTCGAAGCGGCAGCGTGGGCGCCGAGCATGGGTGGCGGGGCGAGCCCGCGTTCGACTTTCAGCGCCATCCCGCCGCCGTAGACGGTGGGGGAGCCGAGCAGCTTTTCCCTCCCCTGCACCATCACCGGGAGCGGCGAGGCCTCGTCGCGGTCGAGGAGGAGGACCTCCCCCTGTTGCAGTTCGAGGAGCCTGGAGAGGGTGATGCGCGTGCCGCCGAGGATGCCGCGGATGTTCACGCGCACCTGCTCGATCTCGCGGGCCATCATCGTCGAGACGCGATCGTCGCCGCGCTGAGACAGCCGGCGCGGGGCTGACAGGCGCTGCTTCGCCGGTTCCACGGCTGCATACGGGATGACGAGCTGCAGCCGCCCTTCCATCCCACCGGAGATCTCGAAGGCCGAGACGATGCCGACGTCCGAGGGCGGGGCGATGCTCGCCATGCGTGGGTCGAGCTCGAAGCGGAGCGGCTCGGGGCGGAAGGGCATCACCGGCTCCCAGGCGTCCGCGATCGCGTCGGTGAAGACGCCGAGGAGGCGCTTCAGCACGCCCTGTTCCACGGCGGTGAGCTCGCGGCGGCCTTCCGCCATCGTCTCGGGCTGGCGCGAGCGGCGATCTCCCAGCGCCGCGCCGAGGAGCTGCTCGCCGAGCCCGGGCTCGAGCACCGCCAGGCCGAAGCCATACCCCGGCCCGAGCCCGAGCACGCAGACCGAGGCGGGCGGGGCGAGGAGCGGGGTGAGATCGGCGAACTTGAGGAGTGTCGTGGCAGCGGAAGCGACGCGAATGGGGAGGCGGGTCCGACCCGTGAGCCCGATGGCGAGCTGCTGCGCGATCTGCTCGTTGATGGCGTCGAGCGTGGGCATCTGGCCGCGGATGATGCGGTCCTGGCTCGTGAGGTCGTAGTTGGCGACAGGGCCGGCATGGCCGCGGCCTCCCTCGGCCGTGACCTTTCCGTCCTGGATGGCGCTCATCAGCGCCTTGACTTCGTCGGGGGAGAGCGTTGCCGGCATGGCGCGCCTACTGAACGATGAGCTCGGTGATGTACAGGTTGCGCACCGGGGAGCCCGGCGCGATCTCCGACAGCTTCTGGGAGAGAATGCCCTTCACGCGGGCGATGGCATCGCTGCCGCGGAGTTCTTCGGCCGTACGATCCGAGAGATAGGCCAGAAAGGCGTCGCGGATCTGCGGCATGCGCACCGTCACCGCCTCCTTCGCCTTCTCGTCCTGCACCTCCATCTCGAAGGAGACGCGCGCGTACCGCTCGTTTTCGGGGTCGCGCAGGTGGATGACGAAGTCGGGGAGGCGCAACGTCGGGCCGGGGGGCGCCGCCTTGGAGGCCACCTTGGGGGCTTCGGGTTTGGGAGGGGGCTCCGCGGCGCCGTGCTCGCGCTCCGCCGCCTTCTCGCCGCCCTCGTGCTTGCCGCCGGGCTTCAGGAAGAGCGTTGCCAGCACCGCCGCCAGGAGCAGGGTGTTGACCGCGAGCAAGATGGGGACGAGCTTGCCACCGCCAGCGCGAGCCTCCTTCGGCGCGGGCGCCTCCTCGGTCTTCGCTTCGTCTTCGGCCATGCGCGTCTCCTCGGTTCCGAGGGAGGCCTGGAGCAAGGGGCGTGCCCTCCGCGCGGCGGCTCCAAGGATGCGAGATCAGGGCGCGCGCAGCGTCAGCGCGGTGACGTAGGTGGATGCGGGCGCCACGTCGGTGACGAACTGAGTCGCCGGGGGCGCAGGCGGCCCCCGCCCCGGCTAAGAAGCCAAGGCATTTTTCGACAGGTCTTGAGTCGCCGGGGGCGCAGGCCGCCCCCGCCCCGCCGGGCAAAGCCCATCGGGGCCCCACCCCGGCCACGCCGCAGAGCGGTCACATTCTTCGACAGGTCTTGAGCGCGCACCCGGCGGTTCCTCCCCTGCACCCGAGCGCGAGCCGCTTGACGTTCGTGCGGGGCAGGGCTACCACGCCTTCGCCCATGGAATCGCAGCCGCCTGCCGTCCCGGAGACTTGCGTGCCCTTCCTCAGCAAGCCCGTGGCCGCCGTCGCCCAGCGCGTCCGCGAGACGCCGGCGCGCTATCTGTACGGAGCGCTGGGAGGGATGGGGGCCTACCTCGTCGCCATGCGGCTCGCGACGGGCGAGAACCGCGTGGAGCAGGTCGTCCTCTGTGCGGCCATGGTGGGGCTCGTGGTCTGGGGCCCCGCCACCCGCCGCTTCTTCACGGGCATGCTGCCGTTCCTGCTCTTCGGCATCACCTACGACCTCACCCATATCACGCAGCCCCTCGTCCGCTACCTCCACGTCCACGTGCACGAGCCGTACTGGTTCGACAAGACGTTCTTCGGCATCCGCGCCGGGAGTGGAGTGCTGACGCCGAACGAGTTCTTCGCGCGCCACCACTGGCCCGCCATCGACTTCTTCACCGGTCTCGCCTACATCGTCTTCGTCTACTGGTCGATCGGCTTCGCCGCGTACCTCGCGCTCTTCCGGCGGGACGAGCAGGGGCGGCGGCTGCTCGCGCGCTTCGCCTGGACCTTCCTGTTCATGAACCTGGTCGGGTTCGCCACGTACTACGTGTACCCGGCTGCGCCCCCCTGGTACGTGGCCGACTACGGGCTCGGCCCCGCCAACCTGGCTGCGCGCTCCTCGGCCGCTGGCGCCGCGCGCTGGGACGCCCTCACCGGCATTCACTATTTCCAGGAGTTCTACGGGAGGAGCGCGGACGTGTTCGGTGCCATCCCTTCGCTGCACGTCTCCTACCCGCTCCTCACGTTCCTGTACGGGCTCGAGCTGAGGAAGCGCTGGTTCGACGTCGCGACCTTCGGGCTGTTCCTGCTCGTCTCCTTCGCGGCGGTGTACCTGAACCACCACTACCTGCTCGACGTGATGCTGGGCGTGCTGTACGCGCTCGTGGCCTGGGGGGTGGAGGTGGGGCTGGAGCGGAGGCGCCGGGCGCGATGTCGATGAAGCTGGAACCGCGCGCGCAGCGCAGGCGCAGCACGCCGCGACGTCGTCACTCCCCCGCCAGCTCCACCTCGAGCACACCTTCAACCTTCGGCCCACCACCTGCCGTCGCGGTCGCGCGATACACGTACGTCACCGGTGAGCCCGTGAACGGCCTCAC
>JBGQLS010000252.1:0-9014 GCA_041500205.1 Anaeromyxobacteraceae bacterium
CGAGCGCAACGGGCAGATCATCCGCAAGGAGTACAACGTCAGCGGGACCTGAAGTGCCGGGCCCGCGAGCTCCCGATCATGCGAAAGCTCCTCCACGTCATCCTGGCCGCCATCCCCGCGTTCGCGATCGCGCAGTCTCGGGCGCCTGCTCCCGCCTCGCCGTACCCCGGCGCGCCCCCCGATCCCCAAGGCTCCCCCCAGGCGCCGGTGCGCCGCCCTCCTGGCCCCTCGCCGGGCAGCCCCCCGCCCCAACCGCCACCGCCACCGCGGCAAGCTCAGCCTTCACCGCCCGGCCAGACAGCGGGCAAGGCGGTGGTGACGCCCGCGCCCGACACCGAGGCCGGCAAGGCCGGCGGCGACGCCCACGCGGACGGAAAGTGTACCCCGATGCAGGGGCGCTTCCTGCTCGCCTTCAACAAGGCCGAGATCGTGGACGTGCTCGAGCAGGCGAGCCGGTGGACGTGCCGCAACTTCGCCTATACCGATGACATCGCGCGCGGAAAGATCACGCTCCTCTCCAAGACGGCCGTCACGGCCGAGGAGGCATACGCGGCGTTCCTGGCGGCGCTCACCGCCAACAACATCGCCGTCTACCCCACCGGCCGCTACTACAAGCTCGTCCGCATCGCCGACGCGAAGAAGACGCCCATCCCCACCATCCTCGGGGACGGCCAGGAGGTCCCGGCGCTGGAGCAGCCGGTCACGAAGCTCTTCCGGCTGCACTACGCCGACCCCGATCAGCTGCGCGGGATCATGGGGAACTTCACCTCGCCCCAGGGGGCGGACATCCAGTCCATCCCGCCCGACGTCCTCATCATCACGGACCTCGGCCTCAACGTGCGCCGCATCGAGAGGTTGCTGGAGGCCCTCGACAAGCCGGGCTCGGGCGAGCTCATCCGCTTCATCCAGGTGCGCTACGCCTCCGCCCGCGACCTCGCCGAGAAGGTCAACCAGATCTTCCAGCAGGGCCCCGCCCAGCCAGGGAGGCCCGGACGCCGCCCCGTCATCGGTGGCGTCGCCCCCGGCACGCCCGGCGCGCCGGTCCCGGCGCCCGCGCTCGCGGCGGGCGAAGACGGCGCCCTCTCGTTCTCCAAGGTCATGGCCGACGAGCGCACGAACAAGCTCGTCGTCATCGCCGACGAGAAGAGCTTCCAGCGCATCCGGGACCTCGTGGAGCAGCTCGACCTGCCCACCGCCGGCGAGGGACAGATCCACGTGGTCTTCATGAAGAACGCGACGGCCGAGGACCTCGCGCAGACGCTCCAGGCGCTGGCGCAAGGTCAGAGCTCGACGCGGCGGCAGGGCGCTGGCGCAGCCCCGCCCGGCGTCGCCCAGCCGTTCCAGCCGGCCCAGGTCCCCGGCGCACCGGCCGGCGCCGGCGGCGCCACCACCGCGGCGCTCTTCTCCGGCGAGGTCAAGATCACCGCCGACAAGGTCGCGAACGCCCTCCTGGTGCTGGCGAGCGGATCCGACTTCGCGACCATCCAGCGGCTCGTCGAAAAGCTCGACCGCCCCCGGCGTCAGGTCTTCGTCGAGGCGGTGATCCTCGAGGTGAACCTCAACGACGAGACCCAGCTCGGCGTGGGAATGCACGCGGCCATCCCGTTCAAGACCTCGGACGGAACCGGGTTCATCCCGCTCACCTCGGAACCCAACAGCCCCTCGCTCTCGTCCTTGAACCCGCTCTCGGCCGTCAGCCTGGGAGGCTTCTTGTCGGGACTCGTGGGACCGAGCTCCCCGCAGCTCCAGGGCACCGTCCTGGCCGGCTTCCCCAGCATCGGCTTCCTCATCCAGGCGCTCCAGACGAGCTCGGACGTGAACGTGATCTCGACACCGCACATCCTCGCCACCGACAACGAGGACGCCGAGATCACGGTGGGTCAGAACGTGCCGTTCCAGGCGGGCTTCAGCGCCGGCCTCACGAACCTCGCCGGGCTCGCCGGCACGACGGGCACCACCGGCACGACCAGCAACCTCAGCTCGCTCATCAGCAGCGTGGCCCCCATCCAGCGCCAGAACGTCGAGCTGCGCCTGCGCATCAAGCCGCAGATCACCGAGGGCGACAACATCCGCCTCCAGATCGACGAGCAGAACGAGGACATCGCCAGCAGGGATCCCCAGCTCGGCCCCACCACCAACAAGCGCACCATCAAGACCAACATCTCGGTGAAGGACCAGAGCACGATCGTCATCGGCGGCCTGATCCAGGAGCGCACCATCCAGGGAGTCCGCAAGATCCCGCTCCTCGGCGACATCCCCTTGCTGGGCTGGCTGTTCCGGAGCACCGACAACTCGAAGACCAAGACCAACCTGCTGCTCTTCCTCACGCCCTACATCATCCACGATCAGTCCGACTACCGCCGCATCTACGAGCGCAAGCGGCAGGAGCAGCAGGAGTTCCTGCAGGCCTTCTACGGCGAGAAGAGCAAGTACGAGCCCACGATCGACTACCACCGCAAGACGGGCCCGTACACGAAGGTCCGCAAGGACGTCGAGCTCGAGACGCTCAAGCTCGAGAACGGCGGACCCGGGGCGCCCGGCGAGGGCGCGGTCTCACCCCGGGGCCGCGGCGTGCCGCCCCCGCCCGACCAGGCCCCTCCCGCGCCGCCGGCTGCGCCTGCTGGGCCGCCTGCCGGGGCCACGTCTCCCCCGGTCCCTTCGCCCGCGGAGCGATCGGGGCCGCCCATTCCGACGCCTGCCACCCCGGAGAGCGAGCCGCCGCCCACCAGCGAACCGCCGGCGAACTGAATGTACGGACGTCGCGAGTTGTTTCAGTAGGTTCACCATGGCCGATCCGATCCCCAACGCCGCCCCCATGCACCTCGCGAGCGCACCAGCGCTGCCGGCCACCGCCGTCGCGGCGCTGAGCGGCCGCCCGCTGGGCGAGATCCTCGTCCAGACGGAGGGGCTCGCTCCCGAAAAGCTCGAAGAGGCGCTCGCGGCGCAGCGCGGCGAGCAGGCAGGCACACGGCTGGGCGAGATCCTCGTTCGCATGAGAGTGCTCCCGGACGAGGCGGTGCTCCGGGCGCTCGCGATACAGCTCGACCTCCCGTTCGTCTCCCGCGTGGACGCCGAGGAGGCTTCCGCCGAGTTCGCGAAGAAGGTGCCCATCAACTTCGCCAAGGCGGCCAAGGTGCTGGCGCTCGGTCCCGGCGACGGCGGAGCGACGCGCGTGGTCGTGGCGGACCCGCTCGACACCGCCGCGCTCGACAACCTCGCCATCCTGCTCGGGACGCGCCTCGACCCGGTCCTGGCGACGGCGCAGGCGGTGCTCGACGCCATCAACAGCGTGTACGACCGTGCGGCCGACGAGCACGACAAGATCATGGAGGGGCTCGAGACGGAGGACCTCGAGAGCGTCGCGCACGAGCTCGAGGAGCCGACCGATCTCCTCGAGGCGGACGACGAGGCCCCCATCATCAGGCTCGTGAACTCGCTCCTCTTCCGCGCCGTGAAGGAGCGCGCGAGCGACATCCACATCAACCCGGAGGAGCGGGACCTCTCGGTGCGCTACCGGATCGACGGCGAGCTGCGCGAGGTGATCCGGCCACCCAAGCGCATCCAGGCCGCCCTCTCCAGCCGCATCAAGATCATGGGCGGGCTCAACATCGCCGAGAAGCGGCTCCCGCAGGACGGCCGCATCCGGATCAAGATCGCCGGCAAGGACGTGGACATCCGCCTCTCGACCGTGCCCACCGCCCACGGCGAGCGCATCGTGATGCGCCTCCTCGACAAGTCGAACGTCATCCTCGACATGGAGCAGATCGGCTTCGAGCCCTGGCAGCTCAAGATCATGGACGGGCTCATCACGCGCTCCCACGGGATCGTGCTCGTCACCGGCCCCACGGGATCGGGCAAGACGACGACGCTCTACGCGGCGCTCTCCAAGATCAACTCACCCAATCTCAACATCCTCACCATCGAGGACCCGATCGAGATCCAGCTCAAGGGCATCGGCCAGGTGCAGGTGAATCCCAAGATCGACCTCACCTTCGCGAACGGCCTGCGCTCCTTCCTGCGCCAGGATCCCGACATCATCCTGGTGGGCGAGATCCGCGATCTCCCCACCGCCGACATCGCCATCCAGGCCTCGCTCACCGGCCACCTCGTCTTCTCCACCCTCCACACCAACGACGCGGCCGGCGCCATGACCCGGCTCGCCGACATGGGCGTGCAGCCCTTCCTCGTCGCCTCCTCGCTGGTGGGCGTCCTCGCGCAGCGACTCGTGCGCGTGCTCTGCCCGCACTGCAAGAAGGGGTACGTCCCCACGCAGGAAGAGCTGGACCAGGCCAGCATCACTCCCGAGATCCTGAGCCAGGCGGGGAGCCCGAAGTTCCTGTATCGGTCGCAGGGCTGTCCGGCCTGCCAGAACACCGGGTACCAGGGCCGCACCGGCATCTACGAGCTCATGCTCGTCGACGACGACGTGCGGCAGCTCATCCTCAAGAACGTCGACTCGGGCACGATCAAGAAGGCGGCCGTGGAGCGGGGGATGCTCACCCTGCTCGAGCACGGGGCCTTCAAGGTCGCGCGCGGGATCACCACCGCGGCCGAGGTGCTGAGCGTCACGGCGGAGGACATTCACTAGCTCATGCCCGTCTTCGAGTTCAAGGCGCTCGACCAGCGCGGGAAGACCATCGAGGGCCTCAAGGAGGCCGACTCGCCGAAGACGCTGCGCTCGACGCTGCGCCGGGACGGGATCTTCCTGACCGAGGTGCTCGGCCAGAAGGCAGCTGCGGAGGCCGCCAAGCGCGAGGTCTCCGTCCGCCGATGGGTGGGCGGGCGCATCAGCACCGACGACATCGCCATCACCACCCGCCAGCTGGCTGTGCTGGTCGGGGCCGGTGTGCCTCTCGTCGAGGCGCTCAGCGCGCTCGTGGACCAGGTCGATCACGAGCGCATGAAGCGCATCATCTCCGACGTGCGCCAGCACGTGAACGAGGGCAGCTCGCTCGCCGACGCGCTGGCGGCGCACGGCAAGGTGTTCTCGACGCTGTACGTGAACATGATCCGCGCTGGCGAGTCGTCCGGCGCGCTCGAGATCGTGCTGGTCCGGCTGGCGGACTTCACCGAGTCCCAGGCACGCCTGCGCTCGAAGGTGATCGGGACCCTCACCTATCCGGCCGCCATGGTCTGCATCGGCACGGCGATCATGGGCATCCTGTTCACCGTCGTCATCCCGAAGATCACGAAGATCTTCGAGGACACCAAGGTCACGCTGCCCTGGACGACGAAGATCCTCATCGGCTTCTCGACGACCGTCCACGACTGGTGGTGGGCCTTCCTCCTCTTCTTCGCGGGGCTCCTCGCACTCTTCATCCGCTGGCGCCGCACGCCCACCGGCCGGGCGGCATGGGACGGCTGGGTCCTCACCGCGCCGCTCTTCGGGAGCCTCATCCGGCAGATCGCCATCGCGCGCTTCAGCCGGACCCTCGCCACGCTGCTCAAGAGCGGCGTGCCGCTTCTCTCCTCGCTCGACATCGTGAAGAACATCGTCGGGAACGTGCGGCTCCAGAAGGTGGTGGAGGACGCGCGCGCCGCCATCCAGGAGGGCGAGAGCATCGCCGCGCCCCTCAAGCGCTCCGGCGAGTTCCCGCCCCTCGTCTACCACATGGTCGCCATCGGCGAGCGCTCCGGACAGCTCGAGGAGATGCTCACCAACGTGGCGAACGCCTACGAGGCGCAGGTCGAGACCAAGATCGGCGCCCTCACCGCGCTCCTCGAGCCGTTCATGATCGTCGCCATGGGCGTGGTGGTGGCCTTCATCGTCTTCTCGATCTTGATGCCCATCCTCCAGATCAACACCCTCGCCGGAGGTACCTGAGATGCACGCGCGGAAGCAGGACGCTCGCCACCGCGAGCGCGGCATGACCCTCATCGAGATCATGGTCGTGATCACGATCCTGGGGCTCATCGCCGCGGCCGTGGCCGTGAACGTGGTTGGACAGCTGTCGGACGCGAAGATCAAGCAGACGAAGACCGACCTGCACACGATCGAGAACTGCCTCGACCTCTACAAGGTCGACAAGGGCCGCTATCCGTCCACCGAGGAGGGGCTGCAGGCGGTCGTCACGGCCGGCAAGTGCAAGGCGCAGCTCAAGGACCCCTGGAAGCACGACTACGTGTACCTGTACCCGGGCCAGGTCCACCCGGACTCGTTCGACATCAAGAGCTACGGCTCGGACGGCCAGCCCGGTGGTGACGGCGAGAACGCCGACATCGTCAACCAGTGAGACACGACTGTGCAGCGCTGCCCTCGGCCGAGCGGGTTCACGCTCATCGAGCTCATGATCGTGATCGCGATCGTGGGGGTCCTCGCGGCCGCGGCCATGCCGGCCTTGAACGCGGTTACCGGAGCGAACGCGCGCTCGGCGGCGGGTGAGCTCTCCGGCGCGGCCCGCTACCTCTTCGACACCGCCGCCCTGCGCCACCAGACGTGCCGGCTGGCGCTCGACCTCGACGGCGGCGAGTGGTGGGCGGAGTGCACCAAGGATCGGGCCTACGCCGCGCGCGAGCAATCGGGCGCCTCCTCCCGCGAGGAGGACGACGCGGCCCTCGAGGAGCGGTTCCCGGAGGAGCGCGATACCGAGAAGCGGAGGCTGCTCGCCCGCGCCCACTTCGCCCAGTTCCGAGACCGGCTGACGAAGAAGCACACGCTCCCGGGCAGCGCCGTCTTCGAGGAGGTGTGGAGCGAGCACCAGCGCGAGCCCTTCTCGAAGGGCATGGCCTACGTCTACTTCTACCCGCACGGGCAAGCGGAGGCGGCGCGCATTCCCATCGTGGAAGGGGACAACGTCTACTCGGTCGTGACCCAGCCGTTCACGGGCCGCGCCAAGGTCGTGGTCGGGAAGCCCAAGGTGCCCCGGACATGAGGCGCTTCCGGCACACGCGTGGGATGGTTCTTGACCCCCTCTCCCCCACCGGGAGAGATGGCGGGGTGGTTCTTGACCCCCTCTACCCCACCGGGGGAGAGGGCGGGGTGAGGGGGCGTTCCGTCGGATGCACCATCGATCCTCTCTCAGGCCCTCCCCTCTTCCAGCGGAAGGGGGGCACGCGGCGTCCTATTGCGTTTGGCTTCACCCTCCTCGAGGTCATGGTCGCGCTCGCGCTCCTCGCGGCGGCGTTGATGGCGATGGCGGACCTCGCCGGCAACGCGCTCCGCAACCACGCCTACGCGCGCGACCTCTCGGCGGCGACGCTGCTCGCGCGCGGCAAGATGGCCGAGCTCGAGCAGAAGTACGAAGACGTCGGGTTCAAGGACTTCGACGAGGAGGAGAACGGGGACTTCGCCGACGAGGGCCGGGCCGACGTCAAATGGCAGCTCGCGCTCATGAAGCCCGACGCGGAGCTCTCCGCCGACCAGCTCGTCGGGCTCCTGTCCGGCATGGGTGGCGACTCCACGGACCTCATCGCCAAGCTCATGGGCGGCGCCGGAGCCGCGGGCGCGGCCGCGAGCGGGGGCACGGCGGCGGGCGGCCCGACGACGGCAAGTCCCATGGCCGGCCTGCTGGGCGGCTTTCTCCAGTCGCAGCTCACCGCGTTCGGCGAGACGCTGAAGCGCTCTTTCCGCGAGATGCGGCTCACCGTGTCCTGGCGCGACGGCAAGACGAGCCACGGCTTCACCGTCACGACGCACCTGCTCGTCCTGAACCCGCGGGCGCCCGGCGGCGCGCGCGGCGACGACCCGGAGGTCCCGCCCAACCTCGCCGCTACCGGAGCGATCCAGACACTGCAGCAGGCGCAGCAGCAGCAACAACGTGGAGTGAAGCAGTGAGGCGACACCGCGCAGATCGGGGAGTGACCCTCATCGAGATCATGATCGCGGTCGCGATCACGGCGGTGATCGGTGTCATGTCGATGGGCGCGTTCCAGCGCACCTACGCGGCGAAGGAGCTCACCGAGGCCCAGGACGAGCGGTTCTCGTCGGCCCAGGTGGCGCTGTCGCGGCTGTCGCGCGAGCTCTCGCAGGCGTTCCTCTCCGACCAGTACGACCGCAAGCGCTTCCGTGAGCCCCTAACCCGCTTCCGCGGCAAGGATGTCGGGGAGCGCGACGAGCTCCTCTTCGCGACGATGAGTCACGCCCGCCTGGTGCGGGACGCGAAGGAATCGGACCAGGCCGTCGTCGAGTACACGGTCGGGCAAGACCCCGATCGCCAGGGCGAGAACGCGCTCTTCCGGCGCGAGAAGGCGCGCATCGACGACGACCCCGAGCACGGCGGCGCGAAGGAGATCGTCTGCGAGCACGTCGCGTCCTTCGACGTCCAGTACTGGGACTGGAAGCGCCAGGAGTGGGCGCGCGAGTGGATCACGAACAGCGCCGAGCACCAGAACATCCTCCCCACGCGCGTGAAGGTGCGCCTCGGCCTCAAGATGCCCGACGGCAAGGAGCGGATGTTCGAGACGCAGGCGCGCGTCGCCATCATCCGTCCGCTGAGTTTCGGACAATGAGACGTCTCCTCCTCACCGCCGGGTCTTCCCGCCGTTTCCGTAGGGCGGGGCGGGTACCCGCCGGCGCGCTCCAAGCTCCCGCGCGCCGGTGGGTGCCGCCGTGGGCGCTTTGCGGCGGGGCACGAGGCCCCGCCGTGCGAGAACCGCCTCGACCCATGCATCCATCCGGAAGCCGCCAGCGCGGGGCCGCCCTCCTCGTCGCGATCACCTCCATCGCCATCCTCACCGCGGTGTCCGTCGACCTCGCCTACAACACGCGCGTCTCGCTGCAGATGGCGGCGAACGCCAGGGACGAGCTGAGAGCGATCTACCTCGCGAAGAGCGCCGTCTCCATGTCGCGGCTCGTCCTCAACTTCCAGAAGCGCCTCGATCTGGCCGCCGGGGGTCCGCCTGGCGCGGGTGGGCAAACCTCGCAGCCCCCCGCCGGGCAGGCGGCTGCCGGGCAATCGCCGCTGTCTGCGCTCCTCGGTGGAGCGGGCGGTGGAGCGAAGCTGGCGCTCCGGCTGTGGGAGATGGTGCCCATCGACTCGTCGGCGGCCGCCCTGTTCCTGGGCGGAGGGGCGCGC
>JBGQLS010000253.1:0-8964 GCA_041500205.1 Anaeromyxobacteraceae bacterium
CGCTCGGCCAGCGTGCGCAGGCTCTCCGCGATCTTGGTGGGCCCGAAGAAGTTGAGCTCGAGCCAGGGGATCTTGTACTTCTCCTCCATCACCCGGGCCATGTAGTTCATGGAGCGGTAGCAGTGGATGACGTTGAGCTTCACCTGGTGCGTGGCGGCGATGTGCTCCATCTGGCCGTCGCCGGTCCAGACGGCCTTGACGTTGAATCCGCACTCCTCGAGGAGCGGCTTCGTGGACCAGGCGTCGCCGCCGATGTTGTACTCGCCGATGAGCGCGATGTCGTATGGGCCCGCCGGCTCGGGGAACGTTCGCGTCTCGATGATGTAGTCGCGGATGGTGTCGTTGGAGATGTGGTGGCCGAGCGACTGCGAGACGCCCCGGAATCCCTCGCAGTTGCAGGGGATGATGGGGAGGTCCAGCTCCTTCGACATGTTCTTGGCGACCGAGTTGATGTCGTCGCCGATGAGCCCCACCGGACACTCGGAGAGGACCGAGATGCCCTTTGCCAGCGGAAAGAGCTCCTTCGCCTCCTTGAGCAGCGTGGCCAGCTTCTTGTCGCCGCCGTAGACGATGTCCTTCTCCTGGAAGTCGGAGGTGAACTGCATCGCGAAGTTCGAGACGCCGTTTATCCCCGACATGAGGTTGCGCCGGGTGCCCCACGAGTACCAGCCGCAGCCCACCGGCCCGTGCGAGACGTGCACCATGTCGCGGATCGGGCCCCACACGACGCCCTTGGCGCCGGCGAACGCGCAGCCGCGGGCGCTCATCACGCCGGGCACCGTCTTCCTGTTCGACTTCACGCAGGCGGTGCACGACGCCGGGTCGTTCGGAGCCAGGTGCGGGGTACGCTTCTTCTTGGCCTTCTCGGGATAGACCTCGAGCGCCCGGTCGATCATCGACTGGGTCGACTCCTTGGTGATCCCGTCGATCTTCTTCACCGGATGCGACATGAGTCGGCTCCCGGCGGGGGGATGAGCCCCCCGCCCTGCTGAGTGTGAATGCTGGTGGTCGGGGACCAAGCCCCGAGCCTTCGATCAAACGGCGGCGGCCTCGGCCACACCCACCGTGGACTCGTCGTCGTCGGCGATGATCCCGAACTCCATGAGCAGCTCTTCCAGCTCCTCCATCTGCAGCGGCTTCGGGATGACCAGGTTCTTGTTCTCGAGGATCTTGCGGGCCAGCTCCCGGTACTCCTCGGCCTGCTTGTGCTCGGGAGAGTATTCGATGACCGTCATCCGCCGGAGCTCCGCGCGCTGCACCTGGTTCTCGCGCGGGACGAAGTGGATCATCTGCGTGCCCAGCCGCTTGGCCAGCGCCTCGATGAGATCGGCCTCGCGATCCGTGTTGCGGGAGTTGCAGATGAGGCCTGCCAGCCGGACCTTCCCGTTGGTGGCGTACTTCAGGATGCCCTTCGCGATGTTGTTGGCCGCGTACATGGCCATCATCTCGCCGGAGACGACGATGTAGATCTCCTCGGCCTTGCCCTCGCGGATGGGCATGGCGAACCCGCCGCAGACGACGTCGCCGAGGACGTCGTAGAAGACGAAGTCCAGGCCGGGCACGTAGGCGCCATTTTCCTCGAGGAAGTTGATGGCGGTGATGACGCCGCGGCCGGCGCAGCCGACCCCCGGCTCGGGACCGCCCGACTCCACGCAGCGGATCCCGCCGTACCCGATCTTGAGCACGTCCTTCACTTCGAGGTCCTCGACGGTCCCGCGCTCCCGGACCAGGTCCATCACGGTCGCCTGGGCCTTGGCGTGGAGGATGAGGCGCGTCGAGTCGGCCTTCGGGTCGCAGCCCACGATCATGCATTTCTTCCCGAGGGCGGCGAGTCCGGCCACGGTGTTCTGTGTCGTCGTGGACTTGCCGATGCCGCCCTTACCGTAAATCGCGATCTGTCTCATGCCGGTGTGGCCTCCTCGTGGCCCGCTTGGGCGCGGACGTGAGTTACTCAGAGCACGGCCCGTGCCACGAGGGCGCGATCGCTCGCGGGTGCAGGAAATCCAGCGTTTCTGGGTGCCGGAGCGGGGAGGGCGCGGAGCGAAGGCGGGGGAGGTGACTGTGGTTTGTCGGGAACCCGACACACGCAGGTCGGAAAGACGACAATCATCAATGGACTGCCGTCCTCATCCGCACCGCGCTTCCAGTTGCAGACGAACTCGGCCGGGCTGGGCAGGTCGCTTCCGTGCTCGGAGCGGGGCCCCTCTCCGTCTCGGTAGTGCGTTCGGCAGCGCGCGCTCGGCCGCGCGCAGCACGCGCCGGCACGCGCCAGCGCTTCGCGCTGTCACGACGCGTGCATGCGCCTGATGGCGAGCGGCCCTAGACCCCGCTCCTGCGCGCGTCGGACCTGTCCACCCCGGCCGCACTTGACGGGCGCGCCTTCATGTGCCGCGCTGCAATCACCCGGTCAGGGACGTCTTGCTGAATCGCGCCGAGCCTCACGCACCTCAGTGTCCCTGGGTGGCCTGTGCTGGCGCGGCGCACTCCGTCGGCAAGTTGGCGTCATCGACACGCACACCGTGAGTCATATGGTGCCGACGAAGGTCATACTCAAACAACCACGTCTGCCGTGAAATCCCACCCGCAAGACCGCTGGTCTTCACGTAGAGCAGTCCGGAAGCGACGTTCACTCGGACATCGCTCGGATACACGTAATCGCCGGCGTTGGCCGCCACGACCTCCTCTCCGGTGTCGGTCCACCGAAGCAGGACGACACCGCCAGGAGCTTGCGCTCCACGAATGCGCACCGGGGTGCCGCCATGCAACATGATTGTCTCATCCCATGAACGAGTGGACTGTACTCCGCGTGGTGGAATGCACTCAGCTGCCTGGTAGCGAGCGACGATCTCCATACCCCGGGCGTCGCGGCTGCAGGCGGGGGCGCAGCAACAGGCAGCGAGGACGAGGGCGGCTTTCTGGTGGACTCGCATACGTATCCAGGGTCGCACGCAGATGCAACTGTCGCCAGCGTTGCTAGCTCTGCGTTGTGGGTCAAGACCTCAAACACCCCTCCTGCAACGCGTGATCGTTCAGCCTGTCCTACGGGGCTTGGACCTTGCGTGCGACCATCTGTCGGAAACGTTCGTCCTCACCTTGTGTCGAAAATGCGGCGCTCGGAAGAACCGAGTACACGTCGCGGTCGCGGTAGAGCAGGTGAACCAGGCCATCCGAGACCACCTCCCTGTATCCAGCCCAGTCTGTGTGCGAGGAAACACCCGCCCATCGCACGGCGAGGCCGTTCTCCGAAATGAGGACGTCCGCCTCTTCTTGAAGCTTGGGGTTTACCCGAAACGTGCGGGCCGGCCACGACCACATCAGGGTGCAGTAGACCAAGACCGCCGTCGAGGAGACGAGGAGCGAACCCCATACGATCGGAGGGGGGCCGCCCGCGGCCAGGGCCACGATTCCGAGCACGCCCACGATGGCGCCTGCCACGGTCCAAGAACCAAGGCCCCGGCGCCGCATGTGCAGCCTGACCGCGTGAACGAAATCATTTTCGGACAAGCGGAAACGAAGGTGAATCGGTTCCACGCTGGCCATGAGACCACGAGCCGGGCTTCAGCGGCCGAAGAATGCACCTGCGGACGAGAGTTCAGAGTTTCGAGAGGAAGTCGAGGAGGTCCGACTTCGGACGCCACGGTGTCGTGTGGCCCCGCGCGATTCCAGCGCACGGCCAGAACGCTTCAGGGCGTCGCGGTTCACGCCGCGTTGCTGGCGAGATAGCGGCCGATTGTTGCCACGCTCGTATGGCCCAGGTAGTCGCGGGTCACGGTCAGGTCGACGGCCTGCAGCATCGCCACCGCGCAGGTAGTGCGGGTCTTTCCCCCGGCGTTCACGCGCATCGTCTCGAGCGCGGCCGCCAGGAGAGGTCGGGGTGGGCAGGTCCGACGCGCGCAGGGGCGGGGTCGGGCCGCCGGTCGTGCCACGAGGCGCATGCACGCGTCGTGACAGCGCGAAGCGCTGGCGCGTGCCGGCGCGTGCTGGCGCTCGATCGGGCGCGCGGTGCCGACGCACTTGCCGAGGCGGATAGGGGCCCCGCTCCGAGCACGGAAGCGACCTGCCCGCCCCGGCCGGATTCGTCGAAGACGGGAAGCTCCGTATCGGAGAGGCGTCTGCCTTGGGGTAGGACTCCCCTCGTGGTGGACGACTACGCACAAGGCCGCGCCCCACGGGGGATCAGGGCCGACCGCGCGGCGCCGTCAGAACCGCCGCACCGGGATGGCGTACTTGCGGATGCGGTACGCGAGCTGCCGTTCGGAGAGCCCGAGGAGCCGCGCCGCCTTCGCCTGGACGTGGCCGCAGGTCTCGAGCGCGGCTCGCACCCGCTCGCGCTCGTCGAGGGCGGCGACGTCGACGGCGGGTGTGGGCGCGCCGATCTGGATGGACGTATTGACGGTGGGTGTCGGCGCGCCGATCTGGACCGGCGTGTTGACGGCTTCGAGGAAGCAGCCGCTCGCGTCCAGGCAAAGATCGGCCGCGCCGATGCGCGCGCCGGAGCTCGAGACCACGGCGCGCTCGAGGCAGTTGCGGAGCTGGCGGACGTTCCCCGACCAGCGGCAGCGCAGGGCCGCGTCGAGCGCCTCGGGCGCGAGCTCGACCGACCGCCCGTTCTCCTCTCCCAGGACGCGCAGGAAGTGATCGGCCAGCGCGGGGATGTCCTCGCGCCGCTCCCGCAGCGGCGGCAGCACGATCATCACCACCGACAGCCGATGGTAGAGATCGAGGCGGAAGGCGCCGGAGCGGACCGCCTCCTCCACGTCGCAGTTCGTCGCGGCGACGATGCGCACGTCGACCGTGACCGTCCGGCGACCCCCCACCCGCTCGAACTGGCGCTCCTGCACGACCCGCAGGAGCTTCGCCTGCGCCGCCGGCGACAGCTCCGCCACCTCGTCGAGGAAGAGTGTCCCGCCGTCCGCCATCTCGAAGCGCCCCTTCTGGGCGGCGGCCGCGCCGGTGAAGGCGCCCTTCTCGTACCCGAAGAGCTCGCTCTCCACGAGCGTCTCGGGGAGCGCGGCGCAGTTCACCGCCACGAACGGGCGCGCGGCCCGTGGGCTCGCGTCGTGTAAGGCGTGCGCCACGACCTCCTTCCCGGTGCCGCTCTCGCCGCGCAGGAAGACGGTGGCGCGGCTGCGCGCCACGAGCTCCACCCGGTCCATGAGCTGGCGCATGCGCGGCCCGACCGCGACGAGACCAGGGCGCGGGGGGCGCTCGCCGGGCTCGGCCACCTCGCGGTGCCGCGGGTTCTCGAGCTCCTGCAGCCGCACCCGCGCGCCCGCCATGCCGGCCACGAGCCCGAGGAAGCGCACGTCGCGGTCGAAGGAGAAGGGCCCGGCTCGCAGCCGCCGATCGACCGTCAGGACCCCGAGGGTGGCGCGCGCGTGCCGTACCGGCACTCCGATGAAGGCGCGCGGATCCTCTTCGAGGTCCTTCCAGGTGCCGGTGCGGTTGAGGAAGAGCGGCTCCGCCGCGATGTCCGGCACCACCATCGGCATGCCCGTCTTGAAGATGCGCCCGATGATCCCCTCGCCAGGCCGCAGGCGCCCCAGGATTCGTTCGTCGTCGCTCATCTCCGGGGCCGCCTCGATGAACACCTCGCCCGTCACCGGGTCGAAGAGCGAGAGCGTCCCGTTCTCCATCTCGAGCGTGAGCCCGAGTATGGTGAGGATCGAGGTGAACGCCTTGTTGAGATCGGTGCCGAGCCAGAGGACCTTGCCGATCTCGTGGAGCGCCTCGAGCTCGAGCGCCGCGCGCCGGTCCATCGGGGCAGGTATAGCAAAGCTTGCGCCATCCCGCTTCGCGTCGCCCATGTGCGGTTCTTGCAGGGGCAAGGCCCGATTGCGGGGAGGAGCAGGATCTGGCGGGCGGCTCACACTGTCTCCTGTCCGCCGATCGGGCAGCGGCGAACGGTGATTTGCGCGAAGGGCGAGCAGCGCGGCGCGACATGGAAGGAAGCTCCTTCAACCTCTGCAACGTCCCGCCCTGGGTGATCGCCTCGCGCCACTTCGTCGAGGATCCCAGCCCCCTCGAGATCACCGGCGTGCGGGAGAGCAACCGCTTCATCTTCCGCACGCTGGACGGGATCGCCGATCCCGAGGAGCGCGCCCGGCGCTTCGACGACTACGTCTCGGTGAAGTTCCAGCTCCACCACTGGGAGAGAGAGGAGACCGCGTCGGCGCGGCGGAGCATCAAGAACAGCTACCTGCGCTTCCTGCGCGGCTGGGGGGTGGACTCGAGCTCGATCGAAGGTGCGGTGCTCAAGGGATGGGTCGAGAGCCGCATGGGGCTGCCGCCGACGTTCCACCGCGAGCGCATCACCGGGCCGGAGTGCTCGGGCTACGCCCGCTTCGCGCTCGACCGGATGAAGGGGAGCGAGCGCACCAACGCCATCTTCTCCCAGCTCGACCTCGTCTACACGTTCACCCAGTACGAGCTCGCGCGCCGCCTCCCCGGCGAGCGCTGGCTCACGCTCTGGCGCGGCCAGAACGACGTCGGCGACCACGAGGTGATCGAGCGCCCGGAGCGGCGGCGCTGGCTGGTGCGCCTCAACAACCTGTGCTCCTTCACCGACGATCCCGAGCGTGCGTGGGAGTTCGGGTCGACGGTCTGGGAAGCGCGCGTGCCCATGCCGCGCGTGTTCTTCGTCTCCGCCTTCTTCCCGCGCTCCATCCTCAAGGGGGAGCGCGAGCACATGGTCATCGGCGGCGAGACGCCGGTGAGAATAGTGCTCGGATAGTGAAGAACTGGGGCTTCAGGCATCGGGTTTCGGGCTTCAGCAGAAGCGACTGATCATGTCCCCTCTCCCCCACCGGGGGAGAGGGAGACCCTGAGATCGCTGCTCTAGAGCCTGGGCGGCTCGCCTCGCCCGAGCGGCGACGCGTCCACCAGCTTGTCGGAGAGTGCCGCCAGCTCCTCCACCAGCGCGCGGTCCAGCTTCTTCACCCAGCGGCGCGGTATCGCATCCAGCCCGAAGTGGGCGCCCGCGATGGCACCCGCGATGGCGCCGGTGGTGTCGGCGTCGCCCCCCAGGTTCACGGTGGCGACGAGGCAGTCCTCGAAGCTTCGCGCCTGGAAGAAGGCGCACAGCACGGCCCGAAGGGTGTCGGCCACGTAGGCGGTCGGCAGCAGGACGCGATGCGGGAAGAACCGCAGCTGCGGAAAGGGCTCGACAGCGGCCCCCGCCGCGCGGAGCAGCTCGGCCCGATCTCGCCCCAGGCAGGCGAGGTGGATGAGGCGGCCGACGAGGACGCAGGCGGCGTCCGAGAGCGGGTGGTTGTGCGTGAGGTGGCCCTGCTCGATGGCGCACCGCTCGAGGAGGGCGCCGTCGGCCAGCGTGGCGATCGCCACCGGCGCCATGCGCATCGCCGCGCCGTTGCCGGCGTCGCCCTCGTTGGGCGGCCCCTCGAGCGACCCCTCGTTGAGGTAACGCTGGATGCCACGCCGGCAGGTGTTCCCGACGTCGGTGGGCCGGGAACGCAGCCATGCGGCGAAACGATCGGCGATTGCGTGGGGCGACCAGGAGCCCTCGGCGACGAGCGCGCTGGCGATGCAGAGCGACATCTCGGTGTCGTCGGTGACGTGCCCTGGCGGGAGCCGCAGCCACCCGCCGCCCGTGATCTCGCGGTGAACGCCGTGCGTCGCCCGGATCTCGGAGGGCATCATGAACTCGACGGTGGCGCCGAGCGCGTCCCCCACCGCGAGCCCCAGGAACGCGGCCCGCGCGCGGCCGCGCACGTCCGGGAGGCGGTCGCGGAGCACGTTCACGCTCCGACTACCTTGCAACCCGCGCGCCACATTGGAGATCCCGCTTGCCACGGGGTCGCGCCCGAGGTTGTCTAGAGGTGATGTCCATGGCTATCCCCTCGCCCCCGTCGGGGAGTGGGCTAAGGTAAGGGGGCCAACCTCGGTCCCAGCCCTCACCCGACCTCCCAGCAAGCGGCTCGGCAGAGATCAATGCCGAGAGCAAGCGGGCGGAGGGAGACCGTGAATTCCATGACGGCCGGCGTTGGATCCGCATCAGCGCCAGCCGGGACCCATGCGCCGTCCCGGGAGAGTTGTGCCAGCAGGCAGCGTGAAGAGCATCGTGTCCAGGGGGCGCTCCGCGCGGGCGGCCTCCATCGAGCGCGCCATGCCGACACGCACCGTCCTCGTCACCCATCCGGCGTGCAATCACCACGACAACGGTCCGGGCCACCCGGAGAGCCAGGAGCGTTTGCCCGCGCTGCTCGCAGCGGTGCGCGAGGACGTGGAGCTGCAGGAGGTCCTCCTGGAGCAGCTCGGGAAGAAGGCGACCGAGGAGGATCTCCTGCGCGTGCACACGCCGGAGCACATAGCCCGTATCCGGGAAGCGGCCGAGCAGGCGCGGCGCACGGGTAGCATCGTCTGGCTGGATGCCGACACGGCGGTGTCCCCCACCTCCTGGGACGCGGCGCTCGCCGCCGCGGGGTGCGCCATCACCGCGGCCGAGAGGGTGCTGGACGGGCCGGCGTCCAGCGCGTTCGCCCTCACGCGCCCACCCGGCCATCACGCCACCGCCGACCGTGCCATGGGCTTCTGCCTCTTCAACAACGTCGCCGTCGCCATCCGGCGGATGCAGGCGCAGAAGCGCGTCGAGAAGGTGCTCGTCGTCGACTGGGACGTGCACCACGGCAACGGGACGCAAGACATCTTCTACGAGGATCCGAGCGTCTTCTTCTTCTCGTTGCACCTCAGCCCGCACTACCCCGGCACGGGCGCGGCGGTCGAGCGCGGGGCTGGCGCGGGCCGCGGCACGACGCGCAACGTTCCCCTCCCACGCGGCACGACGCCGGCGGAGTACCGGGGCCGCTACCTCGGCGTCCTCGACTCCGTCCTGGCGTCGTTCGCGCCCGACCTCGTGCTCGTCTCCGCGGGGTTCGACTGCCTGGCGGGCGATCCGCTGGGCGGCTTCCACCTCGAGCCCACGGATCTGCACCTCCTCACGACCGA
>JBGQLS010000254.1:0-8963 GCA_041500205.1 Anaeromyxobacteraceae bacterium
CGACTTGAGCCCGAGCCGCTTGCCGGTGATCTCCTGGATGCCGACGAGGATCATCTCGAGGGCGAAGTAGTCACGCTCGGATCGGATCGCCTGCTTGAGATGGCCGAGTGACCTCTTCGCGGTCGCCTCGTCTGCGAAGAAAGCGCTCCCCGAGGCGGAGGTGCAGGAGCTGGCGGTGCTGCTCGCGCCCGACGCGCCTCTACGAACGCCGCGACCCGAAGGCATCGGTTTCCTCCGCCGGAGCATGTCGCGGCCCATTCCCGGCGGCTGGAGCATCGACCTGCCCGGCTACTACGGCGCCCAGCTAGAGGAAGACGAAGAGACGCAGGTGTACTGGTTCACCGGGCGCACCGTGCGCGGCAGTTCGCTCAGCTTCAGGGGGAAGACCCCGCGCACGCCGGCGGAGGTGCTCGGCGCGCCATCGGCGGAGAAGGGCGAGCTCCCCCTGGCGCTGAGCCGCCGAGAGCTCGCGGGCAAGTACACGTACTCCGCTGCGAAGAACGGTGACGGGTTCGTGCTCACCGCGCAGGTGGCCAAGCAGGACGGCTTCTGCATCGTCACCATCCAGTTCGACGACGAGGCCGACCGCGCCTGGGCCGAAGCCACCGCCGCGTCCGTCAGAGCGGGCACGTTCAGCTGATGCCCTGGCCAGTGGTGCGTGCTGGGGTGTTTGAGCGCGACTTGACGGCCATTGCGCCCAAGCAGCCCATCGTTCGCCTCGCAGGTGTACTCCGCGCTCAAGCACACGTGGCTGACGCCAGCAGGGGCACGGCCTCTATGAAGACCCGCGCGCACGCTCCCATGCCCTCTGCTCCCTAAAGTGGCTGCTGCTATTGGGATGCAGCGAGGCGCGCTTCGGCGTCTTTTCTGGCGAGCGTTGCGCAGGCAGCGGGAGCGCTATGTCGATACGTCACGTGGTCCTCGCCGTCGCAGCAGCCCTGAGCGCCTGCAACTCGGACTCGAGCGTGAGGGCATTCTGCGACGAGGCGGCGCGCCCAGGTACCTGGAAGGTGACGGGGACGGTCTTGGCGCAGACCCCTTCGTCCCCTCCGCTGCCCGAGGGGTGCCCGGTCTTGGATCGCTCCATCGATCTTCCTCCGGGCGAGGGGGCGACCGCGACGTTCTCGATCGCGCGGCGGGGCGTCCCGCCTCTCATGAAGTCTGCGAGCTGACCTACTCACAGGGAACCATCGACACCGGTCAGCTGCGGTGCCACGACCTGATCGTCCATTCCGACCGGAACGCGGGAGGCGCGTGCTTCCTCCAGTTTGTCTCCGACGGTGTCACGTACGCATTGCAGCTACAGCACCCGGTGGGACAAGAGCGGGTGATCCGGCCCTCAGATTTCGGGAAGGTCCCGTGGTGGATGGCGCATGGTCGCAGCGCCTTCGGCGGCACGTTCGTTTGGTCCTCGGTGAGAAGCACGTAGCCCACGTTCCGAGCCCGAAGAGGTCCGGGATTATGGACCCTTAGGTGGCTCAACCGGCACTCCCCCGTGCCGGGGATGAAGCCGAGAATGAAGGTGTGCTGGCCCCGCTCGGTATTGACGCATCACTATGACATAGCTATGTTGCTAGGCCGATGAAGCTGGTCGCCGATCCAGACGCCGCCGCCTGGCTGGGGGCGCGTCCTGCGCTGGAGTGGGACGCCGGGAACAGCACGAAGAGCCAGACGAAGCACGGGTTCAGCACGGCGGACGTGGAGTCCCTCCTCGATGCACCGGTGCTGTTCGCCGGTCGCATCGTCGAGCCGACGCACGAAGAGGCGCGCTACCTGCTCCTCGGGGTAACGGCGGGTGGTCGCCGCGCGGCCTTGGTCTTCGCGCGGCGCGGCGAGAAGCTCCGCCCAATCAGCTGTCGCGCGATGCGGAAGAGGGAGAAGGAGGAGTACGATGCAGCGACGTAAGAAGTCCACCGGTGAACGGAAGATGAAGAACGCGGCGACCCGCCGCGACGCGACGTTGCGCGAGTTCGAGAAGCAGGATCTTGGCGATGACATCGTGTCAGCAGGGGCGGCCGTCGTCGTCCATCCTCAGCGGCCGACGTCCATCCTGCTCAGCGACGAGCTGAAGGAGGCGCTTCGGCGGCGGGGCCGGGAGCTGGGAGTGGGGTATCAGACAGCCGCCAAGATGATCCTGGCCAAGTACGTCAACGCAGAGTTGTAGCGGAGCTCGCGGATGATGGCGCTCGCTGGCGGGATCGCATGCCGTCCCGGAGTTGCGCCGGCATACAGGTCAGGGACGTGCGGTCGGGCGCGTCGAACGCCCGTCATGGTAGATGACCCCGGTGACCTACCGAGACTTCAAGCGAGCATGGGTGGCCGCACTCCACGACTCGGGTCTACGGAACATCGGGATCGATGACGTGACGGAGTCTCTCGACCTCGGCTCGATGCGCCGCACATGCACGTCCGGGGTCGAGCCCCTGGGCCAGGACATCGAGCCCTTCCATGTCACCGGCACGCTCGAGTGGCACTGGCACTCGCTCCACGACGCCCGAACGGCGACCACCGAGGAGGACTTTCTCATGGAGCTCCTCGGTAAATACCCGTTACCGGACCCGATCCGCAGGTTGAAGGTCCTGCCCCCCCTGGGAGCGCGGCTGGATAGAGGAGTCGCCGCCGACCATCACGCGAGAGCGCTTCGCGGGCACCGGCACGCGTTCCCTGTCGGACGTTGGCAAGTCAGCCATCCGCGCGCTTTTCGAACGCAGCGTCGGGAAGTAGCAGCTCCCGTAGACTCTGGAGCTAATCGGAGGTTTCGAAGAACTTCAACGAGGCGCGGCCTCATCAAGGAATCGGACAACGGGTGCCCGCCAATTGGGATCGACACTTCGAAACCGATCATGGTGACACGTGTGCTCGGCGGACTCCATGCCGACTACCGGAGGGCTGCATGATCCCGAGGGTTTCCGGCGGATGAGCAAGGTAGCCATCACGGGTCACGTGTCGCGCTTTATCCGGTCGCGGTCGATGACGCGGGGCAGGATCTCACGCTTCTTGTGGCGGACCTCCTCGTGCAGGCAGCCGGTGCCCTCGCATCCACGCCTCCCCCAACGATTGACAGACGGACTCTATGTTCACTATATGCGGGGCGCATGATCTAATCTCAGAAAGATGCTCAACCAATGCCAGTATATGAATATCAATGCAATGCCTGCGGCGACCAGTTTGAACTGCAACAAAAGCTCGCAGACCCGCCAGTGAAGGTATGCCCTAAATGCGGCGGAGAAGTGAAGAAAGTGGTCTCCGCCGTTTCCTCCAAGCTCAAGTTCAGAAAGTATTCAAAAGGCTAAGGGCTCCCGAAACGTAGGGAACTTACCGGCGTCCAACGTCACGCCGGCGGGCGCAGTCCGGGGCCCGAGGTCGAGAGCCGACGTGGGCACACAAGAACCGCGCGCCCTGATCCGTGCGCGCGTCGAGGACGTTCCGCGTGGCGGGGCCCTTCAGCGCCTACTTCGGGCTCCGGGCTTGCGTCGCGGTGTCGCCGGGGGCAGCGGACGGATCCATCAGGGTCAGGTAGATCTCGAACCAGCGCTGGTGGGCTCGCCAGGCCCCGTCCTTGCGCTCACCGACCCTCGCGCTCGCCTCGCGCAGTCTCGCGGAGAGGTCGAACTTCATCGGGACGTGCTTCCGGGTCCCCAGCTCGCCGGCGAGCCGGAGGACCGACGGGCGCGATCGAGCTGCGCCGAGAGGACGAGGTGTCCGTCGCCGTCGCCTTCCAGCGGGGCGAGCCGCAGGTCGACGTCGGCCCGATGCCGCCACAGGTCGCCGCTCGACCGGACGGCGAGCGTCAGCCGCCGCGCCGTGACGCGTCGAAGCACCGAATCCCTCGAGGGTCAGCTCCGCCTCGTCGCGGATCTTGGGGTTCGTCGACAGCCGGAGGATGTCTGCGATGATCAGCACGGTCTTCTCTTTCGACTCCGACTTGTCCGACGTCATGCGCCCCGCGGGCTTCGACTTCTTCTTCGTGTGCTTCTTGGTCTCGGTCGTACCGTCGCTACGCGTGTGGTGCTCGACGTCGGTCTTCTCGCTGACCTTCGCGCCGCCCTTCTTCGAGGAGCTCTCCGTGCTCGTGCTCGAGCCAGCGCTGTCTGCCTTGTGCTCGGTCTTCGACTCGCTCTTCTCGTCCGCACCCATGGCCGGTCCGATGCCGATGAGGCCGAGTGTTGCGAGGACCACTGCGATGCGCTTCATGTATCCTCCCCTTGGCGGGCAATTGCCGACGTCCTACCACCCGATACGTTCAATATTGCGTATTGCTCACGCCGTTGGTTATTCCAGGCCGGCGGAAGCGGAGAGCCTCTCCCTTGCGAGATCGCGGCGCTCGTACGCCGGGCTGCCCTTGAGCAGGCCTGGGCAGCGAGGCGACGCGTGTATACGCTTTGAGTGTTCGACGCCTTCTCATCCGAGCGGGCGAGCTATTCCGCTGTCTTTCGAGGATACCCATGGACAGCACCACCATCCTGATCGTCATCCTTCTTGTCGTGCTGTTCAGCGGTGGCGGGTTCTTCTGGTCGCGCCGCGGGATCTGACCGTTGACTCCTTCGCGCTGGGTCCGATTCGCTGCGCGGACCCGATCTTCGCGGTTAAATCGTGAACGAGTTTCACGGCGACACGCTGCCGGTGATGCAGCTGGAGGAGCAGGTACCCGTCTTCAAGGGGCTCAGGGTACCGGTCACCTCGACCAAGCTGGAGTGGCCGCAGCCGCCTTCATCGGCACGGGCGCCCTCCTGGAGCGGCATCCCGGTGGGATCGGGGGGGGCCACGGCGCAACCCACCGTCATGCTTTCCAGGGGCCTTCGGGGCACCGAGACAGTTAATCATCAAGCGCCCGTTAGACATCTCGTACAGGAAGACAAGGCGACCCAATCGGCACTGGACGGGATCTCGGGCGGTGCTCATGTCCTCGATCGACTGAGTGCGCTGCTGGCGCCCGCCGAGTCGGGCTCCAAGGGGTTAGGCCGGTCATGATCGTCGCCGCCCGACCAGATCCCGCACGCGACGCTCTGATTCTGGTGGTGGAACGCGATCCGCACATCAAGAAGCTTGAGCGTTTCTTCTTGGAGCAGGCCGGCTACCGGGTGGAGTTCGTGGAAGATGGGCTGCAGGGCCTCGAGCGTGCGCGCCTCCTGCTTCCGCGCATTCTCGTCACCGAGATCATGCTGCCAGGCCTCGATGGGCTGAGGATTTGCCGAACCCTGAAGGCCGAGCCCGTGACGCGCCGCATCCTCGTCCTCGTGTTCAGCATCCTGTCGGCCGAAGACCGGGCGCGGGAGGCGGGAGCGGACGCATTCCTGCGCAAGCCGCTCGACGACGAGCGGCTCGTCGAAACCGTGTCCAGGCTGCTTCGGAGCGCGAGCGAGGAGCGGTCATGGAACGCCTGAAGTCCGGCAACGAGGAGCTGGACGCCATCCTGGGCGGCGGCCTCCCTCGGAACGCGATCCACGTGATCATGGGCGTCCCGGGGACGGGGAAGACGATCCTGTGCGAGCAGATCTGCTTCGCGAACGCCTCGCCTGGACGCCCGGTCCTGTACGTCGCCACCTTCTCCGAGCCGCTGCAGAAGCTCGTCGGCTATCTCCAGGAGTTCAGCTTCGCAGACGTCGAGAAGCTCGGCAGTGAAGTCGTCTACGAAGCTATCGGGGAGTCGGTGCTGGCCGCCCCGGAGCGCGTGGCCGAGCGCGTCGACGAGCTCGTGCGACAGCACCGGCCAAAGGTCATCGTCATCGACTCCTTCAAGGCGCTCGCCGATCTGATGCCCGACCGCACGGCCTGGCGCCGCACCCTGGACGCCATGGCAGGCACGCTCACCGCCTATGACGCAACGACGTTGTGGGTCGGGGAGTACACGGCGGACATGATGAGCGTCCTGCCGGAGTTCGCGGTCGCGGACGGCATCGTCGAGCTCACGCGCACGCAGCGCGCCTCGCGCGACGAGCGATTCGTGCGCGTCCTGAAGCTTCGCGGCAGCGACTTCCTCGCCGGTAGCCACGCCGTCCACCTGGGCCGCGACGGGATCGCGGGGTTCCAGCGGCTGGTGACGCCGAGCGCGCCTCCCTCCTACCGGCCGGTGCTCGAGCGGGTCACGAGCGGCGTCGCGCACCTCGATGAGATGATCGCCTCCGGCTGGCTACGCGGGACATCGACGCTCGTGGCGGGCCCATCGGGCGCCGGGAAGACGGCGATCGGGCTGCACTTCCTCAAGGCCGGCGTCGAGCACGGCGAGCCGGGTCTGCTGGCGAGCTTCCAGGAGAACCCGACCCAGCTCGCCCGCACCATGACCAACTTCGGCTGGAGCCCTGAGAAGATCATGGGCCCCGGCAAGCTCGAACAGCTCTACACGTCGCCCGTGGAGCTGCAGCTGGACAGCGTCGCGAACGAGATCGTGCGGCGCATCGGGAGGGACGGCGTGCAGCGAATCGTGGTCGACGCCGTGAGCGATCTCGAGAAGAATGCGCCGGACCTGCAGCGCTACCGGGAGTTCCTCTACTCCCTCACGCAGCTGCTCGCTCACCACAACGTGACGAGCATGCTCCTCGTCGAGAGTGCGGGAGCCTTTCCAGAGCGAAGCATCACCGGCTACGAGGTGTCCTACCTGAGTGACAACATCATGCTGCTGGAGATGTCGCTCCGAGACGACCTCGCGCGTACCATCCGGATCCTCAAGAGCCGGGGGAGCGCGCACGAAGGACGGCGCCACGCGTTGCGCATCACGCAGGGTGGCATCGCCGTGGAATGACCGTGGACGCGCGCGAACGCTACCGGGAGGTGCTCGCCATCAACCGCGCCATCGCGAGCGCGGAGGACTACGACCAGATCCTCCGGCGCGTGGTGGATGGCACGTCCTCGTTCACCGGCGCCACCGCCTGCCTGCTGCTCCTGTCGCAGAGCGACGGGCTCGCCCGGGTGGTGTACTCGGTCGGCGTCGATCCGGAGAAGGCGGCGCGCCTGGCCATTCCGCTCACCGAGCGCATCGACAGGGAGCTCTGCAGCCTGCTGGGCTTCCAAGGGCGCGACGCGTTCGTCGGCACGCCCGTCATCGGCAAGAATGGACTCCTGGGTGTCCTCGCCGTGTATCGCCAGGTACCGGCCGCAAGCGAGCAAGCAGGACGAGTCCACGAAGACGAGCTTATCTCGGCCTTCGCGGACGAGGCGGCCATCGCCCTCGACAACGCCGAGCGCGTTCGTGGGTTACGGGAGTCCCGCGATCGTGAGGCGTCGCGTCAGCGCGCGCTCCTCCTGGCATCGCTGACCGAGGAGCTCAACAAGGGAGCCGATCTCCAGCACGTGGTGGACGTCGCGATCCGGCGGGGCGTCGAGGTCCTCGGCCGCCATGACGGATCCCTGTTCCTGCTCGAGCCGGACGGGCAGCACATCCGCGGCTTCAGCGAGGTGTGGCAGAGGGGACGGACAGGCTCCGTCATCACGCTGAACGAGACACCGAATGCCCGGCGCGCCCTCGAGACGTCGCAACCGCACTTCTTCACGTTCGATGAGGGCAGCCGCGTGGAGAGGGATTGGATGCGGCGCATCGGCGCCCGAGGCCGCCTCATCGTTCCGTTGCTCCTCGAGGGAAAGTCCGTCGGGTTCCTGTTTGTGAACAGCGAGCGGGAGCAGGACCGTCCGTCTCCGGACGAGGTCGAGTTCGCGAAGGCCATCGCAGCACAGTGCGCGCTCGCGATTGGCCGGGCGCGCACGTACGAAGCGGAGCGCTGCGCTCGAAGCGAGGCCGAGCGCACAGCGGACCTCCAGGAGCAGCTCATGGCCGTCGTCAGTCATGACCTCCGGACCCCACTCTCGGCGATCGTCATGGGGACAGGGGTGATGTCCAAGCGCGGCGATCTCTCACCGGAACAGGCCAAGTCTCTGGCGCGAATCAGGTCAAGCGCGGAGCGCATGGCTTCCATCATCCGGGACCTCCTCGACTTCAGCAGCGCGCGGCGCGGGCTCGGGATCGCGATCCAGAAGCGCCCGGTGGACCTGGGCGACGTCTGCCGCCACGTGGTGGGCGAGTTTGAGGAAGACCACAGGCCCAGCCGGCGGATCTCGCTCGTCACCGAAGGTGACCTCGAGGCCGAAGCCGACGAGAGTCGCGTCGGTCAGGTGCTTTCGAACCTGGTCGGAAACGCGCTGCAACACGGAAGCGGCACGGGGGTGCAGGTCCATGCGAGTGGTAGCGAGGAGGATGTCCTCGTCACGGTCCACAACGATGGCCCGCCCATTCCTCCCGTTCTGCAACCCCACATCTTCGAGCCGTTCCGGCGGGGAGACGCTTCCGACAGGCAGGCCGACGGGAACGGCAGCAGCATCGGGCTCGGCCTCTTCATCGTGAGCGAGATCGTGAAGGCGCATGGCGGCACGGTGGAGGTGCAGTCCGAGCCGGGCGCCGGCACCACGTTCACCATCAGCCTGCCACGCAGCAGGTCCGCCGCCCGGTGAGCAGGCGCCGCCAGAAGGACCCGGGGAAGGCCCCGCTAGCCATGGTGGTCGCGATAGGGGAGGTGGGATTGAGCGCGCCGCCTGGAACATGGGCGCTCGTCCAGTCGGATCCCTACTCGACGACGGTCCCGAACGTCTTCTCCAGCAGCGTCTTCGACAAGGACGACCGCGCCAGCCTCTTCGTGAGCTATCGAGCCTTCGAATCGGACGAGCTGGAATCGTACTATGACTTCGAGCTGGAGCTTCCGTGGGAGTCCCTCGGCACCCAGACGTTCGACGTCGCGACGATGAAGCGCTCGTCGCCGAGGAACTGGACGGCGACGCGAGCTCTAGCGGGGTCCAATCGCCTGGGGCCAGGTGCGCCGTGATCCGCGCTGCGGCCGCTCAACCGACGTCGTCGCCATAGGATAGTGGCTCCTTGCCCCGCATGCCTTCGCCGCCCGTCGCGGCCTATTCGCCTGGGCCACCACCGCGCACGGTGAACGGTGAACTGCCGTACAACACGACGCGACGACGCGATGTCA
>JBGQLS010000255.1:0-8948 GCA_041500205.1 Anaeromyxobacteraceae bacterium
CGTCCAGATCAACGCGCCCGAGTTGGGCGCAGGCCGCCCCCGCCCCGCCGGGCAAATTCCATCGGGGCCCCACCCCGGCCACGCCGCAGAGCGATCACATTTTTCGACAGGTCTTGAGTTGGACTCGCCGGGTGCAGGCCCTTCGCCGCCGTCGGCGACGAGGCAGACCTCGGTTGTCGGCGGATGATCGATCATCGTAGCCAGCACGGCAGGTCAGGTCAGGGTGTGGGGGACGGCGCGGCCCATCGCCGACGAGAGGAACGCATCGAGCGCGGCGTTCACCGCCGCAGGCTCCTCCACGGTCGCCGTGTGGCCCGCCCGGGGCAGGTCCACCCAGAGGGCTCCGGGAATGAGGCTCGCGCTGCGGCGCGCACGCGCCTCCACGATGGCAGCGTCCTCGGCTCCGTGCAGGACGAGCGTCGGAACCCGGATGCTCGGAAGAAGATCCTCGACCCCGCGGCGGGTCACCACGGCTTCGAGCGCGCGCCTGGTTCGAGCAGGGTCGAGCGCCAGGATCGACTCTTCCATCGACCGGCGGTCGGCCGCACGCGCGGGATCGCGAAGAAACGAACGGCCGAACATGATCTTCATGATGGGGGCGAGGAGGATGCTGTATCCGAGCCGCCGCGTGACGAGCTCCATGGCGCGGTACTTGAGACCGTGCGGCTCCGCGTCGGCAGCGGACTCGATGAGGACCAGCCCTCGCAACAATTCTGGCCGCCGCGCCGCCAGACGCAATCCCACGAACCCACCCATTGAAAGTCCGACGAAGAAACATGGCGCTATCCCGAGACGCTCGATGAGTTGCGCCGCGTCGTCCGACAGCTTCTCCATGTCGTAAGACGAGTCGTCGTCTCGGCTTCGACCCTGTCCCCGGTGGTCATAGGCGACGCAGCGGTAGCGGCCGCGCAGGTGAGCGACCTGCGCGTCGTACATGCGCAAGCTCCACAGGAGCCCGTGCGAGAACAGAAGCGGCACGTCCCCATCCTTCGTGTCCTCGAAGTACAGCTCCGTCCCATTCACGCTGAGGTGAGGCATGAGCGATGCTACCTTACCCGGCTGGCGGGCGACGTCACGAACTAGGACATCACCACCGCCTTCATGGCGACCTCCACCGTCATGGTAACCCGCGTAGGTCAGGAAGGCGCCCCCTCAGGCGGCGACGTCGCGGCGGATCTGGCCGAGCATCGGCGCCTTGGGGGTGCCGATCCATGTCAGCGGTACCAGCGCCCGTGGCCATCGCGGTCGCTATGGCCCCAGCGGCGATGATCGTTGCGTGAAGAGCGACCATGATGCTCTCGGCCCGCCTTCCACGCCTGGTGGACGCGTGCTCGTTCGTGGTCGCGATACCCGTGTTCGTCCCCGCGTCGCCATTGGGCGAGTTGGGTGGGCGCCTGCGTGTAGATCGGGTGTTCCTGTGTCCGACCCTGGTCCGCAAGAGCAGGGGCGGCGGCGAGGGCGACGGAGGCAATACCAGCGGCGAATATGCTTCGAATCAGTCGGTTCATGGTTTCTCCTTGTCTGGGGAGAGACGCGATCCCGACCGGCAGGATTCAGCCCACGAGTATGAAGAGATGTGAAGCTCTGGCGGCGCTCGTACCAGCGCCGCGACGGCAGCCGCCGCCCGGCCCTCGCGCGAGGGACGCAGGGGCCTCCGATCGAGGGTCCCCGTGACGGGACGTCACAGGGAGGTTCCGCCCGCTCTCCTAGCAGGGAAGCGTGCCGGCGCGGCTGGATGAACGGTAAGTGTACCGATCACCAATGCCTTAGACTGGCCTGCTGCCTGCCACCAGCCGCTTGAGCCATGCGATTCCCGGTACCGCGCGCGGGTAGTGAAGGTCTGCGCGCGGCGTGCGCGAGCTGACTCCAGATCATCCCGCGCGAAGTCCGATCGGAGAGGGGGGCCCTGATCGCCTGATACCGCATGGGGAATCATCAGACAGCGAAATCGCGTTTGTTCCGCCTACCCGCTGTTGGACATCGAGGATCGACCGCAGCACCGCCGACGCTTGTTCCGCCTACCCGCGGGGAGCGTCACTCGTTCTCTTGCTCAAGAGGAAACTTCGTCATGCCTACGACCCTGTCTAAATTGGAAGAGGCCATCCGCCAGAAAGGCCTGAACTGGAAGGTCGGAACCCACGCCCTCTCCCAGATGCCCCTGGCGGAGCAGCGGAGGCGCCTGCTGCCCAACGCCCCGGCGGCCGAGATCGCCGCCCAGAACAAGTTCTATTTCCTGCCGGCCAAGATCCCCACCGCCTTCGATTGGAGGAACGTCAACGGAAGGAGCTACGTCACGCCCCCCAAGGACCAGGGGGGCAACCCCGTCTGCATTGCCTACGCGGTGACCGGGGCGGTGGAATCCAACTTCCTCCTGACGCTGGACCCCTTCCTCGCGAGTCTGAACAACCTCAACAGATCCATCGACCTTTCGGAGCACGCGCTGTACGCCCTGAACAAGCAGTACCCGTCGGTCCGCGAGTTCCTGCTGGGCACGGGGATGCCTCCCGATGGCGCCTACAAGGAAGGCGCCGACGCCCCCGCCACGGGATGGCAGCTCGGGACGGTCCGGGTGGCGGAGTGTCAGCATTACAAGGGTCTTTCCATGGACGAGGTGAAGGCGCTGCTGGTCTATGGGGGCCCCTTCGTGGCCGGACTGAACGTGCCGAACGACTTCTTCCCCTACGGGGGCGGCGTCTACGCTTCGACGACGGGCGACATCGCGGGCTTCCACCTGGTGTCCGTCGTCGGCTATGACGACAAGCAGAAGTGCTTCATCTGCAAGAACAGCTGGGGCCAGGGCTGGGGCGAGGACGGGTTCTTCCGCATCGCATACAGCGAATTCCAGGGCGGCCACACCGGATTCGCCGGCCTCATCGACACCTACGACGGAGCGAGGATGACGGATCCCGTGCGGACGCCCCTGGCCATCAAGACCGCCACCGGGAACTACCTGACCATGGTCAACAGCGGCGGCCTCGGCGGCCCCAACACCGGCCCCGGCGCCGTGGCCCTGCACACCGACGCCACCGAGGTGGGGCCCTGGGAGGTCTTCAGCCTGGAGTGGGTCGATGCGGACCACTTCGCCCTCCGGACCATCAACGGCAACTACCTCACAGCGGTCAAGGGCGGTGGCGTCGGAGGGCCCAACAACGGCTCCTGCCCGGTGCACACCGACGCCAAGGCGAGCGGCCCCTGGGAGAAGCTCTACCTCAACTACAACCACAAGACCGGCCAGGCCACGCTCCAGACCGCCGACGGGCATTACCTGACGGCGGTGAACGGCGGCGGCGTGCCCGGATCCGACGCGCAGCCCATCCATTCGGATGCCACCGCCCTCGGGCCCTGGGAGAAGTTCACGTTGGAAGTGGCCAGGCCCTGAACGGCACCTGGCGCCCTTCCGGACGAAGCGGGCACGGAGGCGGAACCTCCGGGCCCGCCTTCCGTCATGATGGGACAACGCTCCGCCGCTCCGAGCCCGCGGGCGGCCTTGCGCTGCCAGGCGAAGATCCCGAGCCCACGCTGCGGGCGGGGCTCGGAGAGGGCTTGCTGGTCAGTTCGGAGCACCGCTGTCGTCAGAGCATCACCTCGAGGCCAGCACTAGCATGAAGGGTACGGTGTTATCGGAAGGGTTTGCGACCTGTAGGCCGCCTGCCGGGCGAGCGTTAGCACGATCCGTCCCTGCCAGCGGCCAGGGACGAAACGAATCCGCTCGTCCCACGTGGAGCGTGCCCGAACCTGCTCCAGGGCTGCGTGCTAACTAGCCGATCGGAGATTCCTGTATGCCACGCAAGTTCATCGACTGCCGAGACTACCCGAGCGACTCGAAGTGCACGTTGACCATCGCCGGAGAGGAACACGAGGTAGTACGCGCGGCCGTGATGCACGCCGCCGACGTGCACGGACACAAGGACACGCCCGAGCTTCGCGAGCAACTCAGGAAGATGCTCAAAGACCTTGACCCGCACCTTCACAGCGCCAGCCGCTCGCCAGGATCCTGATCTGCTGCCCTGGAGTCGTGAACGGGGATGGGCATCCTTACTCGGTGGGCCCTGCGGGAGCGGGAGGTCGCGGCGTTCGAGGTCGGCGAGCCGGGACGGCCGCACGGAGAAACGTGAGTGGCAGCTGGTCGTTGGTCAGCGGCTCGTACGGCGGCAGCGCGGCGGCGACGCCGGAGCTGGGATTCCTGCGGCACCCGGCCTTGAAGACCGCGTTCCCCACGGCTGCCTGCGTGACGTCGGCTTAGGGCGTCTGGCCGCCGGCTCCCGGCAAGCTCTGGTTGCCGCCGGAGATGGCGATGGTGTCGTCGGACGGGTTGTCCGTGCCGGCGGTGTCCACGTCCACCACCCAGGCGGCCTGCCCGAGGCCGCCGGTCCCGGGCTCGCCCGCCCCCAGCATGGCGTCCTCTTCACCGTAGGCGACGAGGAGGTGGCTGGCGTCTCGACGCGTGACCGTCATCGAGGCGATCCCCACGTCGGTCCACGAGCGCAGCCATTCGTTCTCGTCAGTGAGCGTCCCCCTGCCGGTCGCGATTGGGGTTGCCGGTGCTGAGTCGTTGCCGGAGCGCGGGATCGCACACAGGGCCGCGAAACTCGCCGAGGCCGGGAACTTACTCGTCGTGGACCCGCCACCATTACCGCACGATGTGAACGCGACCGCGCAACCGAGCAGCGCGGTCCAGCGCAGCGCTCTTGCGAATCCTCGCTGGAAACACTGCGGCCCAGGGTCGTCCTGTTCCAGGCGGCACCGCTTCTCGCTCTGTACTTGGGCAGTCCGAGCGTCGTGGCGCCGCTCCTCCTGCCGCCCGTGGAGGCCTCGTCCGGAGCGTCGCTAACCCGGTTCTTCGTTCCGTTGCTACTCGGACCTTTTTACGCTCAGGAAGGACAGTGCCTGCCCGCCGGGTCGCTCAACTGGGATGTGGATCCGGGCGCTCGCGAGCTGTAGAGAATCGCGCCTCTCCAACCCAAGGACGATGCGATGAGTAATACGATTCGACTGGGCGTCGCTGCTGCCGGCATGTTCGTCATTCTGCCCGCCTGGGCGGATGGCGCCTCGGTCGTGGACCGGCAGGACGCCCAGCAAGCCGAACTGCGGGGAGAGAATCCGGCGCTGCCGCAATACGTGGGGAGCGCCCCCGCGCCGGGGACGCAGGAGGGGGCGGGCGGAAGCGAACCTGCGACGGGGACGCAGGAGGGCGAGGGCGGAAGGGAACCTGCGACGGGAAACTCACCGACACGGTGAGATGGGCGCACGCGCGTGGGTTTCGCGTCGCCGCCTGCCCAGATCTACGCGTCGAGTTCGCCCCGCATGATCCGGGACAGCTCGAAAGAGGACCTGGGCGAGGCCCTCGGTGGCCTCGCGTAGCTCTTCGACGGCGGCGGCCGCCTCGGCGTCGCCGCGGCACTGGGCCGCGAGCCGGCCAAACGAGGGCGCCGGTCGCATGTGGCGTGGAAGCGCTCGGCCCAGCCGCTCGAAACCGCAGCCAGGGCAGCGGATCCGCGCGAAGCCATGAGCCAAGATCCCGCAGTCGAGGTAGGCGCGCAGCTCGTGCTCGACGAAGGCGGGGAGCTCGCGGCTGTGGGCGCTCCGGTCGCGGGCTGCTTCCAGGAAGGTCTCGAGCCGCTCGGAGACGACCTGGTGCAGGAGGGTCTTCTCGGGCTCCCGTCGCCGGTATCCAACGAGGGGCGCGCAGGCGGCACCAGCGTGACGCTCCCAGGTCTCCCGGCCGTCGCGTGGGGCGGGCACGCCGGCCCACCTCGCAAGGGCTGGGCCTCACCGCGGAGCCCGATCCGCGTCCGGCGTGCCTGGCTCGTCGCGAGAGTGGAGGTCACGTACGCCGCAACTCCGACCACCTCGGCCTCGGCTCGACCAGGCCGCTCCTGGCGCGGCGCTCAAGCCGCGTCCATGCTGAGCTCGAGGCCGGTGAGGTCCCGAGGCCAGCGGATTCGCCGGACCTGTGCCGTAAGTGAAATGTCAGTGCTGACGTTGTCCGCTGCCGGTCCGGGCGAGGCGCTACGTCGCGGGGATTCGCGCTGCCGGTGGCGCTGTCTACCGTGTTCGCTTCACGCCGAGACAGGTTCACAGACAGCACCCGAGACAGCACCGAGACAAGACGAGCGTTGCAACTTCGCGATTGTGCTGCAATTGTCCCGCCTGAGGTCAGCAGCATTGAACAGGTTGGTCCCCGACCAGAGAGTAGTTGATTTAGGAGGGTGGGGTGGGGGCGCCGCATCGCCAGGTACTCCTCCACGGCCTTGCCGATGGAGGTCATGGGGCACCTCCCGGCCAGGGCTGTGCGATCTCGCGCAAGGACGCGAAGTCGACCTTCGCGTAGAGCGCCGTCGTCTCAGGACTGCGATGGCGGAGGAGTTCTCCGATTTCCGCGAGTGACGCACCCCGCCGCAAGAGATCCGTGGCCAGGCTATGCCTCAGCAGGTGCGCGCCTTTCGTTGGTGTCGGGAGTCCAGCACGCTCGATCGCCCGCCTCACGATCGTGCAGACGGCGACCGAGCTCGAGAAGCCTCGACGAGGCGCCTTGGTGCAGATGAATACGCGCCGCGACGTGCAGCGTGCGCGGTCGCGGCGCAGGTACTCGACCAAGGCTTCGCCGACATCGTCGGGAATCGGGAGGCGGTCGTGGCGGCCCCCCTTGCCGCGGACGGTCACCTCGCCCCCGTCCCAGTCGATGTCATCGAGCGTCATCTGCACCACCTCGCCGGCACGGAGCCCGAGCCGGGCGAGCAACAGCAGGACGGCGTAGTCGCACCGTCCCGTTGCAGTGCGGCGGTCGCAGGCGCGGAGCAGCCGATGCACGTCCTCGACCGGGATGAATCTCGGCAGCTTCGCGAGCCGCTAATCGGCCACAGTCGGCACCGACAGCGCCAGGTCTGTCGCAGTCTCGCCCCGCAGATGCAAGAAACGCAGAAATGAACGAAGGGCCGTGACGAGTAGCTTGGCGCGACCCGGGCTCATCGTAGGAGCGTGTCGCAGCACGAAGCGCGGGGCGCTGTCTGCCGGCAGTTGCCCGAGCCCCACGTGACCCTTGCCGCAACGATCGACCAGGAACCTGTGAACCAAGGGGATGTAGTTGACGAGCGTCGCGTGAGAGAGGCCCCGCTCCTCGCGCAGGTACGTCGCGTACCGTTCCTCCACCTCGGCCAAGGCGCCACGCGGCACTGCCACAAGGGCCGGCGGGAGCGCCCCGGTCGTCTGCAGATGGCGCACCAACTGTACGGTGGTCGTCTCGACGCCGCGATGCGCTCGATGCCTCCGTCGGTGCCAGCGAAGGAACCCGCGGATGCGGCCTTGGTCGACGTCGCGAAGGGCGAGCCCGTGGTGCTCGAGCCAGCCGGTGGGCTGCGACAAGACCAGCAGCTTGGCGTGAATGCTCGCCGTCGCGTAACCGCACGAGCGAAGGGCTTCTACGAAACCGTCGACCTGATCTCCGAGAGGCCCGGCATGCAGACCCCGACCGGTCGCCGAGCCAACGAGCAGCTGCTCCATGATGTCTCCTCCTTGCCGCCCGACACGGTCGGCTGGAGAAGGACATCCGGATTATGCCGGATCCATCAAGCGTCCTGGAGCAGGATGCCCTATGGACTCAGACTGTCGCGCCGAGATCCCGGCATAACCCAACACCCGGCATAGTGAATAGAGGTTTGTCGGAGCCGAGCGAGCTGCAGACGACCGCGAACACAACGAGTTTCCCGAGCGAGCGCTTCGTCAAACCGGCATTGAGCTGAGCCGCGGCAGGGACCTGCCGGCTATGGGGATGTCGATGATGTTTCCGCCGCCCCGGGGGGCCAACTGACCGCCGCGATGGAGGGTGAGCGCGAGGCGAGGTGCGGCACGGCCCCGAAGTACACGTGCGTGGGCGAGCGGTGTATCCAACTTCGGTGGTAGAGGCCTCTCGGAGAGCGGGCAGTAGACGAGGGCGAGACCGGCCGCGACGGCCAGTCGGAGATCATAGCGTCGTTCATCATCCGTGGCTCGGTCATGAGGTGTTTGGAGGCTCCGAGAGAACGGACAGGGGCTGCGCGATCATGGTGCCCCGTTCGCACCGAGGGCAGACCGTGAGGTCGATGCCGGTGAGGCTCTTGAACCGTTCGCGCCAGTCGGCAGCGGTGGCGGTGGGTGGCGGCGGAGCCTCCGCGGCATGGGGCTCCGGCGAGGTCGTCTCGGCCTCGAGGAGGCGACGAGCAGTGACGAGCTTGGTCTTGGCGTTGGCCGAGGACATCAAACCGTAGTGGCGGATCTTGACGAAGCCGCCAGGGAGCACGTGTAGCAGGAAGCGGCGGATGAACTCCTCGGCGGACAGGGTGATGGTCTTGCCGTCCTTGGTCCGGAAGCAGACCTGCCGTCCATCGAAGGCCACCAAGCGTTGGTTGGAGAGCCCAACACGGTGAGTGTATCGGCCCAAGTACTTGTAGACCTGCTCTGGACCGCCGAAGGGCCGCTTCGCATAGACGACCCATTCCTGGCGGTAGAGCTTGTCGAGGAGCTGTTCGAAGGCGGGCGGCGCGGCCAAGGGGCCGCAGGCGCCGCCGAGATCGAGATTCCCTTGTTCATAGAGGTGGCGGAGACGATCAAGGAACTTGCCCCGGAAGAGGCGGGAGAGGACCTTGACGGGGAAGAGGTAACTCCGTCGGGCGGGGATCCACTGGTCGCCGTTCGGCGACAGACCGCCGCCGGTGACGATGCAGTGCAGGTGGGGATGGAGCTCAAGGCTGCGGCTCCAGGTGTGAAGAACGGCGCTGAAGCCGAACTGCGCTCCCAGGCGGCCTGGATCATCGCCGAGTTCGAGCAGGGTCGTCGAGGCGGTCTGGAACAGCAGCTTGTAGAGCGTCTTGGCGTTGCGCCGGCAGAGGCCACGCAGTTCCGCCGGCAGGGTGAATACGACGTGGAAGTAGCTGCTCGCCAGGATGCGCCCCTTGCGCTGCTCGATCCACGCC
>JBGQLS010000256.1:0-8928 GCA_041500205.1 Anaeromyxobacteraceae bacterium
CCGGGTGGGCCCCCGTCGGCGCGCAATGGAGCCCTCTCGACGGGCATCTCCAGGCGAACTCGCACGGGTACCCGCCGCCAACCGCAGCCGTAGACCTGAAGTGCCAAGGCCCGTACGCAACCCAGCTCCCCGTCGATCCATGGGGTCGCCCCTACGTGGTCAACGTCGCTGAGCTCGGCCAGACGACGTATCCGACCTGGGTCATGTCGGCGGGGGCCAACGGCGTGCTCGAGACCAACGTGGGGGCGCCAGGCGCTCAGACCACCCCTGTAGGCGACGACATCGGCTTCCGCATCCGCTGACCGTAAGGTCCAAGGACCCACGAGAAGGGAGGAGCATGCCCGACGCCACCACCACGGCGACTGCCACGTCGGCTCCGTCCCCCAAGCGGAAGCTCCTCGGCGAGCGCCTCGTCGAGCAGGGGCTCGTCAGCCAGGACCAGCTCGACCTCGCCCTGCGCGAGCAGAAGCGCACCGGCGAGCGGATCGGCGAGATCCTCATCAGCCTGGGGTTCGTCACCCAGGAGCTCATCTCGTCCGCCCTCGCCTCGGAGGCGGGGGTCAACTTCGTCCAGCTCGACAACCACCTCGTCGAGCCGAAGGCGATCCAGCGCGTCCCCGAAGCGATGGCGCGGCGGTTCAGGATCATCCCCATCGCGGTCGACGCCCATCGACTCACCCTGGCGATGGCCAACGTCTTCGACGTCATCGCCATCGACGAGGTCCAGCGCGCCACCGGCCTCGCCGTCGACGTCGTCTCCTCCACCGAGGGGAGCGTCCTGGCGGCCATCGAGCGGTACTACGCGGGCGGGGGCAGGACCCTCGAGGAGATCATCCAGAAGTCGATGCGCCAGGTGGAGGCGGGGCGCGTCTCCGAGGCGGACCTCGCCGCCGGCGCCCCCATCGTGCGGCTCGTGGATCAGCTCTTCCTGACCGCCGTCCAGGAGCAGGCCACCGACATCCACTTCGAGCCGGAGGAGCGGGTCTTCCGCGTGCGGTTCCGCGTGGACGGGACCCTGCGTCCCGGCCCGTCCATGCCCAAGGAGCTCCAGCCGGCGGTCACCGCCCGCGTGAAGATCCTCGCCGGGCTCGACATCTCCGAGACGCGCCTGCCCCAGGACGGCAAGATCAGCTTCCACGTCGGGAAGCGGAAAATCGATCTCCGCGTCTCCACCCTGGTCACGGTCCACGGCGAGAACATCGTCCTGCGCGTCCTGGACAAGTCGCGCATCGTGATCGGGCTCGAGCAGCTCGGCTTCTCGGAGGAGAACTTCAAGCGCTTCATGCGCGCCATCGAGAGCCGCCACGGGATCGTGCTCGTGTGCGGCCCCACCGGCTCCGGCAAGACGACGACCCTCTACTCGGCGCTCTCGTACATCAACTCCCTCGACCAGAGCATCATCACGCTGGAGGACCCGGTCGAGTACGAGCTCCCCGTCATCCGGCAGTGCCAGATCAACGTGAAGGCGGGGTTCACCTTCGCCTCCGGGCTCCGGTCGGTCCTGCGCCACGACCCCGACATCATCCTGGTGGGCGAGATGCGGGACGCCGAGACGGCCGAGCTGGCCATCCGCGCGGCCCTCACCGGCCACCTCGTCTTCTCCACCCTCCACACCAACGACGCGGCGGGCGCCATTCCACGGTTGGTCAACATGGGGCAGGAGCCGTTCCTCGTCGCCTCGTCGCTCAGGGCCATCGCGGGGCAGACCCTCATGCGGACCAACTGCCCGGCGTGCCGGAAGCCGTACGCGCCCCCGGACGACATCGTCCAGCGCGCCGGCCTCTCGGCGGAGAGGGTCGCCCAGGCGACCTTCCTCAAGGGCGAGGGGTGCGACCAGTGCGCCAAGACCGGGCTCAGGGGGCGCATCGGCGTCCACGAGATCCTCGAGATCACCCCGGAGGTGACCCGGCTGGCGATGAAGCGGGCCAACAGCGCCGACATCCAGGCCGCGGCCATGGAGGAAGGGATGATCCCGATGCGAGAGGACGCGATCCGGAAGGCGCTCCGGGGGATCACGACGCTCGAGGAAGCGCTCAAGTCGACGTAGGGAGGCGCAGGGTACCTTGCCGCGTTTCGAATACCAGGCGGTAGACGACTACGGACGCCGCGTCCGGGGGACCCTCCACGCCCACGACGAGAGCGCGCTGCGGGACAGCCTCTCCGGCGCCTTCCTCCACCTGCTCTCGGCAAAGGAGCGGAGCGCGGCAGCGGCCGCGACGCCGCTCTTCCGGAAGAAGGTGAAGAAGGGCGAGCTCATCCAGTTCACCTTCCTCCTCAGGACGCTGGTGGGGGCCGGCGTGCCGCTGGTCACGGCCCTCGACGACCTCGGGCAGCAGACGGAGGACCCCGTCCTGAAGGAGGTCGTCCAGGACGTCCGGTGCAACATCCAGTCGGGAGCGAGCCTCTCCGACGCGTTCGCCCTTCATCCGAGCGTCTTTCCGGATCTCTACGTGAGCGTCATCCGGGCAGGCGAGGCGTCGGGCAACCTGGAGGCGGCCGTCGCCGACCTCGTCAAGTTCCTCACCTGGGAGGAGGAGCTCTCGGCGCAGATCAACCACGCGACCTTCTACCCGGCCACCGTGCTCACCGCCGTGGCGGGCCTCATCTTCGTCCTCTTCTCCTTCGTCTTTCCCCGCTTCCTCAAGGTCTTCCAGGCGTCGCGGGTCGTCTTGCCCCTCCCCACGCGCGTCGTGATCGCCATCAGCGAGTTCTTCCGGGATCGCGGCTTCCTCGTCCTGGCCGCGCTCGCCGCGGTGGCCCTCGGCTTTCACGCCTACCGATCCACCGAGGCGGGTCGGCTGCGCACGGACGGCTGGAAGCTCAAGATCCCCGTCGTCGGGGAGCTCTTGAGGGCGCTCGAGGTGAGCCAGTTCTGCCACTTCCTCGCCTCTCTCTTCCGGGCCGGAGTGGAGATGACTCTCTCCCTCTCCATCGTGGAGCGCGTGGTGGGGAACCGCGTGATCGCGGGGGCCGTGAGGCATGCGCGGGAGGAGCTGCTGGCGGGCGGCTCCCTCTCGACCTCGCTGCGGAAGTCGGGCGAGTTCCCGCCCATCGTCCTCCGCATGATCTCGGTCGGCGAGTCCACGGGGCACCTCGACGAGACGCTGGAGAACGTCTCCCAGTACTACGACCGCGCGATCCCGCGGGTCATCAAGAAGACCTTCGCCGTGATGGAGCCGCTCGTGACCCTGACGCTGGGGGTGGTCGTCCTCGGCGCTGCCCTCTCCTTCTTCCTCGCCCTCTACAAGATGGTCGGCTCGATGGGAGCGACGGGATGAACCGCCCTTCCGCCAGGCACCGAGGCTTCTCGCTCATCGAGGTCGTCGTCGTCATCGCCGTCCTCTCGATCCTGGCGTCGATGGCCGTTCCTCTGGCGGCGAAGGTGATCGACCAGTCGCGCACCGAGGCCACACGGAAGCAGATGGAGGAGATGCACAAGCTGATCGTGGGTGATCCGGCACTCGGGACATCGGGGTACGTGGGGGACATGGGCCGGCTGCCCCAGAATCCTCCCCCCCCAGCCCCGCCCCAGCCCCTCCTCATGCTCAACACGCAATACACCCAGCCGAAACCCGCCCCGAACGCCACCACCCCCACATTCCTGGGAGTGAGAATGGGCTGGTGGGGTACCTACGTGAATTCCGGGTTCAGCAAGGGGGCCTACCTGAAGGACGCCTGGGGGACCGACTACGTCTACAACAGCCCGGGGCCGGGGCAGATCACGAGCCGCGGGCCCGACCGCCTCCCGGACAGCCCCCCGGGCAGTGGCGACGACATCACCTACCCGCCGGGTCCGGTGAGCATCAACGGGAAGCTGATCGTGAACCTCTACGTCTGGAACGGCAGCGTCTACAGCCAGAATCCGAAGACGGCTGGTTGCAGCGTGAAGTTCTACTACTCGAACAACGGGGTGCAGGCTTTCGCCCCGCCGGTGACGACCACAACGCCTCCGTACTACTTCGGCTCCAACCCCGTCGCGGGCGAGATCACCTGCCCCGCGACTGGCGGCGTCACGGCGTGCAGCTCTGGCCTCCATGCGGTGTGGGCCCAATGCACCGTGCCATCCACGGTGACGGGCCAGGCGGTGGTCTTCGTCCCGGGGAACAACCAGCAGGCGAAGCTGGACCTCTACTTGAAGTGAAGGAGCGGCGAACGTGGGCGTGAAGGGAAAGATGCTGGCCATCGAGGTCGCGACCCGGACGATCCGGGTTGCCGAGTTCGTGCCAGGAAGCACTCCCATCGAGGTGACGCGCGCGGCCACCATGGAGCGGCCCGCGGGCGAGCCTGGCGTCGTCGCAAAGGCCCTGAGGACGCTGCTGGCGGAGAAGGGATTCACCGCCAAGCGCGCGCTGGTTGCCTACTCCGGCCCCCTCATCGAGCACCGGCTCTACGGGATCCCCCCCGTCACCGGCGAGACGCGGAACGAGCTGCTGCGCGGCAAGATCGCCCAGGAGGTGAGCACCCCCATCGGCGAGCTGTGCGTGTCGGGGGAGATCGTCGGGAAGATCTCGGAGCAGGGGCACGAGCGGGCGGAGGCCCTGGCCGTCTACACCCCCGAGTTCGAGATCCGCAGGCTCACCTTCCTCCTCATCGAGGCGGGGATCTCGCCGGCCCGGATCGCCTCGGTTCCCCTGGCCCTGGCCGCCCTTCACCCGCAGAGCGAGGAGAGCGCGCTCGTCGGCTTCGTCCACGCCGAGCCGGGACGGTGCACCATCACCGTGTCGACGGGGGCAAAGCTCCGCTTCGCCCGGGAGTTCACCCTCCCGATCCAGAGGCCGGCGGAGGCAGCAGCGAGCGCGGCGGTCACCGACGCGGTCCCGGACTACGGGAACATCGAGCTCCCCGAGGCTCGGCTGGCAGCCGCTGCGGCACCAGCGGTTCCGCCGGCTGAAGAGGCCGCGGAGCGCCTCCTCACCGACCTCACCCGCTCCCTCCTCTATTTCCGGCAGGTCTCGCGGGGCGGGTCGATCTCGAAGCTCTACTGGAGCGGCGAGGCGCCCACCGCCGAGGCGAAGGCGCTCATCCTCCAGCGGCTCAAGCTCGAGATCGCGCCTCACCCGGCGGAAGAGGCTGCGTCGTGGCCGGCCGGGCAGGCCGGGAGCCCGTCCGACTACGCCGTTCCGGTGGGGCTCGCGAAGGCGGGCCAGGTGCCCGAGCAGGTCAACCTCCTGCCCGAGGGCTATCAACGCCGGCAGAAGCGGCGGAGCTACCTGGCGGCGTCGGTCGCCGTCTGGGGCGCGTTCCTGCTGGCAGCGGGCGCGGTCTTCGCGGGGTTTCACAATGCCGAGACGCGGTACCGCGAGGTGATCGAGCAGTCGGGGGAACTGGCCTCGCGCCGTGCTGGAGCACAGGCCGACTTCCTTCGATGGGCGGAAATCCGGAAGCGGGCCGAAGAGGTGGAGGGGATGGACCGGTCGCACCGCAGTCCCTTCACCCGGTGGCGGCCCCTCTTGCACTGGCTCGGCGCCTCCGTACCACGCGACATGACCTTCACCTCGGTCACCATCGAGGCGACGGGCGCCGGATACCGGGGAGAGCTGCGCGGCCGGGTGCGAGGGAAGGATCCCTCCGAGGTTCAAGCCCGGCTCAACGGCTTCCTGGCGGCCGCCCTGGCGCGGAGCCTCGGGGAAGGCGTGCTGTACGCGCCGATCGAGGTCCGTCCGATGGCCGAAGACGAAGGCCGGGGCGTGATCCAGGAGTTTCGGCTGACCTTCACGCTGGCGAGGGAGGCGTAGGAGGCGATGGCGAACGGAGCCCTCGACCGGTACAAGCCGCTCTTCCTCCTGGTGGGGTCGCTGGCGACGGCGTCGCTCCTTCTCTACGCCGCCGTCCTCGCGCCAAAGATACGCGCGATCGACGGGCTGAAGGCCGAGGCCGCGGCGAGACAGGAGCGGGCTTCCAGCTCTCTCCGCCAGTGGGAGGAGATGCCGAGGGGCAAGGACGAGAAGACGCGGGCCTGGGAAGAGGCCGTCGCCCGCTTCGACGAGAGGATCCCCAGCAGGCCGGAGCAGGAGCGGTTCATGGCCGAGGTCGGCGCGCTCGTGGTGCGCCGACAGCTCCGCGAGTTCCGCCTCTCCGTCTCCGACGGGATGGATGCGGCATCGGCGGGGGGCACGGCCCAGGGCCCGGCGGCGAGCGCGCCGGCTCCCGGCGGGACGTCGGGCGAGGGCGGGACGCCGGAGAGCGGCCCCTCGTTCACGGAGATCCGGTACCGGCTCGTCTTCTGCTCCGCCTACCAGGATCTCGCGGACTTCCTCGACGAGCTGCCTCGCTTGAAGAGACTCGTGGCGATCCGGAGCGTGACGATCCGCGAGAGGGAAGCGAAGATGGAGACGGCCCTCGAAGTCTCCATCTTCCACAGGGGGCCGCCGTGACGGGCGTGCGCGACCTCATCCGCAATCCCCGCGTGGCTGCCGTCGTCGCCGCCTCGGCCGTCCTGTTCGTCGGGTACCGGGTCCATCAGGGGATGCCGGGCTCGGCGAGCGCTCTCGTCCCCGCCGCCTCGGCAGCTGCTCCAGACACAGCGACGGGCGCGGGTTCCGCCGCCGGGGGGTCATCCACCAACGGCGCGCCCCTGCTGGCTGGGTTCACGGGCATTCCAGGAAGCACCGCCTCCCGAGGGAAGAGCCCCGTACAGATTCGACCGGAGGAGCCGTGGTCGTGGGACCGGAACCCCTTCCTTCCGGCGGGGAGGCAGGACAGCTCGCCGGGACACCTTCTCCCTGGGCTTCACGACCCGTCGCCGGAGGGGGCCAAGGAAGGCGGACACCTCGACCTCCAGGCTGCATTCCACGGGACGGTCGTCTCGGGGGGGCAAGGCGTCGCGATCTTCGGGGACAGGATCGTCTCCGAGGGGGGCACGGTGGGGGAGTGGACGGTGGACAGGGTCGAACCGTACCGCGTCGTCGTGCGGCACGGAACGGAGAGTCGAACGCTGGAGATGTCCAGGCCGTCGCCCCCGGGCCGCTGAGGGGGGAGAAAGTGGAAATCATGTGAAGGCCATCATCTCCGCAACCACCATGACCGCGGCCATCCTGCTCTCGGCGGGGTGCGCGGCGCACAAGGCGGCCCAGAAGCCAGCGCCGCTCCAGGTCTCGGTGTCCCGGGAGCCCCCGAAGGCCCTCGAGCCTCTCCCGGACGCTCCGCTGCAAGCCGTGGAAGGGGAGAAGCGGAGCTCCGGGGAGTTCCGCCGGCCGGGCCGCCGCTACACGATGTTCCTGGCTGGCGCCGACGCCCGGGAGTGCTTCCTGTCCCTGGCCAGGGAGAACGACCTCAACCTCGTCCTCTCGCCCGAGGTCTCGGGGAAGGTCACTCTCGACGTCAAGGAGGCCACGGCCTCGGAGATCATCGAGGAGGCGTGCAGGCTGCTCGGCTGCCGCGTCGAGCACGCCGGCCGGATCATCCGCGTCGCCCCCGAGCGACGGGAGACGCACTTCTTCGAGATCGACTACCTCCTCACCACGAGAGTGGGGCAGGGGTCGCTCACCGCTTCCACGACCGCCGGGGGCGGGTCCTCTCCCTCCGGAGCGGCCGGCGGTTCGTCGGGAGGTGGCGAGAGCTCGAGCAGCAACTCCATCGTCACGGAGGAGAAGGTCGACTTCTTCAGCTCGCTGCTGGAGGAGGTCCGTACCCTCCTCTCCGGAACCGAGGCGAAGGCGACCCTCAACCGGGCCACCGGGACGATGAGCATCACCGACTACCCTCGGAACCTGGAAATGGTGTCCGCCTACCTGCGCACCCTGGACGAGCGCGCCCGCACCGGCGTGATCATCGAGGCGCGGATCCTCGAGGTGACCCTCGACGACGCTACGCGCTACGGGATCGACTGGTCCGCTCTTCCCAGCATGAGCTGGGCGGGTCTCTCCGGCTCTCTCACCGGGGGGGCGGTGATGAGCCAGACCCTCTCGTCGGGGCTCGACACCGGGTTCAAGTTCGGCGTGACGGGGAGTCACTTGAACGGCTTCCTCGACGCCCTCGCGACCAACGGGCAGCTCAACGTCCTCTCGGCTCCCAAGGTGGCGACGCTGAACAACCAGAAGGCGATCATCCGGATCGGGCGGCAGGACGTCTTCTTCCGCGCCATCATCACTCCAGCCACCACGACGTCGGCGGCCATCGTCACCTACAACCCCGACACGATCACCGAAGGGATCATCCTCTCGGTCACCCCACAGGTCTCGCGCGACGGCCACGTGATGCTCTCGATCCATCCGACGATCACCGAGAGGGTCGGGACCGCCACCGCGCCGGACAAGAACACGGCGCCCATCATCGACGTCAGGGAGACCAACACGATGGTCTCCGTGGAGGACGGGCAGACCGTCGTCATCGGCGGGCTCATGCAGGAGCGTACGCAGGAGACGGTCAGCTCCGTCCCCTTCCTCGGCGACATCCCGTTCATCGGGGCGCTCTTTCGCAACGTGGACCAGAAGAAGCGGAAGACGGAGCTCGTCATCCTCATCACGCCGCGGATCGTGGCGCCGGCCTCCCTCGCCGGCATGGCAGGCGACGACGTGAGGCGGATCCGGGCGCTGGAACAGGGCTACCACGTCGGCGGGCGGCCCTGGCTCTACGGAACGGATGCCGAGGCGAAGGGCATCCACGGATGGGAGTAGAGCCGTGTACGAGCGCTACCCGGATGAGCAGCCGCCTCCTCACGCAGCCTCGCCTGCGTCTCCGCTTCGTCGTCCTCCGGTCCCGGCGGGATTGGCCGTGAGGGCGATCGTCGCGGCGGGAATCGCCCTCCTTGCGGCAGGTTCGGCGGCCGGTGCGGCGGGCGCGCCCGTCACCAGACCCCCGGCGTCGCCCTCACCCCGACCCTCTCCCGCCTCGCGAGAGAGGGGGCCGGTACCTGTCGCGACGGTTCGGCCCGAGACCCTCGCCGCCTTCAACCAGGGGAGCCACGCCCTCGCCTCCGGGGACTGGGCG
>JBGQLS010000257.1:0-8877 GCA_041500205.1 Anaeromyxobacteraceae bacterium
GGGTTCGGGAGGCGCGGGCCGCTGGGCTAGCTTGAGGGGAACGGCCTTCCTCGCTGCTGGCGCTGGCTCTTCCTCTCCCATCTCCCGCCGGATGGCGGCCGCGAACGCCGCCGCATCGCGCGCTCCCGCGCGCCTCGCGCGCAGGGCCAGTCCGAGCGCCGCGTCGCGATCCGAGTCGACCTGCGAGAAGCGATAGAGAGCGTAGCGCGCCCGGGCAGCCTCGAGCAGCGCCACCGCCGTGTCTCGCCCGCGGGCGGCTTTCTCGTGCGCCGCGATGGCGCGTTCCCAGTGATGGCGGTAGCGCCGCTTCGCCGGGTCGCGCTTCACCTGTGCGAGCAGCGCGCGCGCCCGGTCGAGCGCGCTGCCGGCTTCCGCAACTCGAGGACGGCGCGGGGCCTGCGCGGTCCGGGCGGCGACGCGCGGGTGCCGGACCGACGCGGGCGTCGCGAGGACCAAGGCGAGCGCAGCGCAGATCGACCCGAGCATCGACCGTCAACTGTAGGACGGTCGATATCGCTGTCCAATTTTCGGCCGCCTCGCCGTCGCCGGCGTCGAGGTTTCCGACGCCAAGACGTCGAGGAACACGACGGACCCTGCCCGGTCATTCGCATGCCACTTGGGCGGCGCGGCATGCTGCCACGCAAGCGATTTGCGATCGGGGAGTGCCCGCCTGGGGCTAGGATCGACGGTGGCCGCGGGCCTGGCCCGCTTTCGTCACCAAGGAGCACTCATGATCCGCATGTCCCCCCTCCCTCTCGCCCTCGCTCTTTGCCTCTTCGCCGCACCCGCTCTCGCGGTGGACGCGCCGAAGGGCATCGTGAAGCTCAAGTCCGCGAAGCAGGGCGACGTTCACCTGAAGCACGAGACCCACACCGCTCTGAAGTGCGAGGTGTGTCACGGCCAAGGTGAGCCCGGCAAGATGGAAGGCATGAACCAGAAGAAGGGCCACGCGCTCTGCCAGGACTGCCACAAGAAGGACGCGGCCAAGAAGGCGCCCGTGAAGTGCGATGGCTGCCACCACAAGCAGAAGCCCGCCGCAAGCTAGGCGATCCGCTTCTTCCACTCCGCGAGCAGGTTGAGCGCATCGAGCGGGCGCAACCCGTCCACGTCGAGCGCCTCGAGATCGCGGCGGAGTGCTTCCAGCTTCGGATCCGCCGGCGCGGCGAAGAGCCCGAGCTGCGCCACCGGGGTCCCGTGTTGCCGCCGCCCGGCGCGGCGCGCCAAGGCCGCATGGCCGCCCTCGTCCACCTCGAGGGTTTCCAGGTTCTTCAGGATCTCCCGGGCGCGCGTCAGGACCTCCGCCGGAAGGCCGGCCAGCTTCGCCACCTCGATGCCGTAGCTACGCGACGCGCCGCCTTGCACCAGCTTTCGCAGGAAGACCACCTGCTCCCCGATCTCGCGGACCGCCACCGTGAGATTCCGGACGCGGGCTCGCTCGCGGGCGAGGTCCTGCAGCTCATGATAGTGCGTGGCGAAGAGCGTCCGGCAGCCCACGCGGTCGTGGAGGTGCTCCGCCACGGCCCACGCGATCGACACGCCGTCGAAGGTGGAGGTCCCGCGGCCGATCTCGTCCAGGACGACGAGCGAGCGGCGGGTGGCGTTGTGGAGGATGGCCGCGGTCTCCGTCATCTCGACCATGAACGTGGACCGGCCTCGCGCCAGGTCGTCGGTGGCGCCGACGCGCGTGAAGATCCGATCGACGAGACCCACGCGCGCCCGCCGCGCCGGTACGAAGCTGCCCATCTGCGCGAGCAGCGCGATGAGGGCCGTCTGTCGCAGCACCGTGCTCTTGCCCGCCATGTTCGGGCCGGTGATGACGAGGAGCTGGGCGCTCTCGTTTGCCCCTGGAACTGGACTCGGGCCTGGAGCGTCGTGGTGGATTCCGATTCCGATCCCCTCTCCCTCGACAGGGAGAGGGTCAGGGTGAGGGCCGACGGGGCGCCCAGGCCTGCCACTCTCCCCGGCCCTATCCCCGCTGCGCGGGGCGAGGGGGCCGGAACTCACCGCGCCGCTCGAGCCGACGCGGAGGTCGTTCGGGATGAAGCCGCCCGAGTCCGGCGGGAGCATCGCTTCCACCACCGGATGGCGGCCGTCCAGGATGTCGAGCGTCTCCGAGCGGTCCACCTCGGGACGCACGTACCCGCGCTCGGCGGCGACGCGCGCCAGGGCCAGGAGTGCGTCGGCGGTCGCGGCCGCGGCCGCGGCGGTCCGGACGGGCGCTCCCTCCTCCACCACCTTCGCCCGCAGCCCGTCGAAGAGCTTCTCCTCGAGCGCGACCCGCCTCTCCTCGGCCCCCAGCACCTGCGACTCGAGCTCCCTCAGGGCCGGCGTGACGAAGCGCTCACCGCCCACCGTCGTCTGGCGCCGCTCGTAGTCCTCGGGCACGAGGTGCAGGTTTGGCTTGGTGACCTCGAGGTAGTACCCGAAGACCTTGTTGTAGCGGACCTTGAGGGAGCCGATGCCGGTCCGGGCGCGTTCCTCCGCCTCGAGCCGCGCGATGGTCCCCTTCCCTCCCTCGGCCAGGGCGACGATCCGATCGAGCTCCTCGGAGTATCCACGCCGGATGAGCCCGCCCTCCTTGAGCCCAGGGGGAGGTTCCTCCGCCACCGCGCTGTCGAGGAACGCCGCGAGCTGCTCGAGCCCGTGCAGGCCCGCCGCAACGTCCCGCAGGAGGGCGGCGCTCGAACCGGCGAGCAGCGCTTCGAGCTTCGGCAGCGCCAGCAGCGTCGTTGCGAGCGCCCGCAGATCGCGGCCGTTGCCTTGGCCGAGCGCGAGCCTGGAGAGGAGCCGTTCCAGGTCGGCGACGGGGCGCAGCGCGCCGGCCAGGTCCTCGCGCGCCACCGCCGAGCCCACGAGATCCTCCACCGCGTCGAGCCGCGCATCGATGGCGGTGACGTCGAAGAGCGGCCACCGCAGCCATTCGGCGAGGCGGCGGCCGCCCGGCCCGGTGACGCTCCGATCGAGCAGCCCCAGGAGCGATCCCTTCCGCTTGCCGACTGCGAGCGTCCGCTCGAGCTCGAGGTTGGCTCGCGTCGCCTCGTCGAGGAGCAGCGCGTCGTGGGTCGGGAGGCGAGAGAGCCGATCGACGTGGACCGGGGCGGCGCGCTGGGTCTCCTCGAGGTAGGCGAGCGCGGCCGCCGCGGCGGCGAGGCCGAGGGGAAGATCTCCCACCCCGAAGCCGTCGAGCGAGGCCACGCGCAGCCGACGCAGGAGCTTCTCGCCTGCCCGCTCGAAGTCGCCGTCCGCGCGTTCGGCGAGCGGCGCGCCCACGGAGCGTACCAGGGCCTCGCCGCGGGCGCTCGCGTTGTCGCGGTGGCCCAGCAGGAGCTCCCGGACCCCTGCGCGACGAAGCTCGTCGGCGATGCGCGCGTCGGAGGGCAGCTCGCCCAACCTGAGCTCGCCGGTGGAGGCGTCGAGGAGCGCCATGCCGCCCCCGCCCCCGCCGGCAAGCGCCACCGCGCCGACGTAAGCGGCCTCTCGCGGATCGAGCACCTGATCGTCGAGCACCATCCCCGGCGTCACGACGCGCGTGACCTCGCGCCGCACGATGTGCGACTTCCCCGGCTCCTCCATCTGGTCGCAGATGGCGACCTTGAATCCCCGCTCGAGCAGCTTCGCCACGTAGCCTCGCGCGGCGTGGTGCGGCACTCCGCACATCGGGACCTTGTCGTCGCCCTTGGCCCTGGAGGTGAGCGTGATCTGGAGGGCCTCCGACGCCTTGAGGGCGTCCTCGAAGAACATCTCGTAGAAGTCGCCGAGCCTGAAGAAGAGGATGGCGTCGGGGTAGCTCGCCTTCACCTCCAGGTACTGGCGCATCATGGGGGTCATCGTGGGGGCAAGCGTGGCGGATGCCTCTCCCTCGCGCCTGACCGGCGGAACGGCGGCACCGCCCGCGGCGGTTTCAGAGGGCACTGGTTCGTCGGTGCCCGATCTCGGAGAGGAGCGTCCCACGGCGGAGAGGACCCTACCACCTCGGGCCGACGAGCCCATGCTCCGCGGCGGGTTGAGTACCCGGGGGCTCACGCCGCCCCCGCCCCGCCGGCTGAGCCTGGCTGAGCCGTCGGGGGCCCCACCCCGGCTAAGAAGCCAAGGGCATTCTTCGACAGGTCTTGAGTACCGGCTCTCGTGGCGGCGGAGGAGAGGCGGTGGTACTTTCAGGCAATGCTGAAGGAGGCCTTCCAGGACCTGAACCGGCTGCGACAGATCGTCACCATCGCGGCACGCCATGGGTTCGGCGCCTACTTCGACCAGACCCGGCTCGGCGAGCTCCTCGGCAGCAGGGAAGCCGAGGAGGTGCGCCGCGCGGCCGCCGGCGCCGAGCCGGCCGGCCCGCACACGGACCGACGCACCGCGCAGCGCTTCCGCCAGCTCCTCCTCGACCTCGGGCCCACCTTCATCAAGCTGGGCCAGCTCCTCTCCTCCCGCCCCGACATGCTCCCTTCGCATTGGGTGGATGAGCTGTCCGAGCTGCAGGACGCGGTGACGCCCTTCCCGATAGCGGAGGTGCGCGCCGAGATAGAGCGCGGACTGGCGCGTCCGGTCGCGAGCTGCTTCGCCGAGCTGGATGAGGCCCCGCTCGCCTCGGCTTCGATCGCGCAGGTGCACCGCGCGCTCACGCACGCCGGCGAGCGCGTGGTGGTGAAGGTGCAACGGCCGCGCATACGCCAGCGGATCGAGTCGGACCTGTCCATCCTCTACCAGCTCTCGCGCGCGGTGGAGGCCGTGGTCGAGGAGACCGGCGTCTACACGCCGACCGGGATCGTCGAGGAGTTCGATCGCGCCATCCACGAGGAGCTCGACTTCGGGAACGAGGCGGAGAACGTGCGGGCCATGGCGAAGGCCGGAAAGGACCGGCCGACCCTGGTCATCCCACGCGTCTTCGACGAGCTCAGCTCCCGCACCGTCCTCACGCTCGAGTACCTCGAGGGCGTGAAGGTGAGCGACGTCACCGCGGACGCCGGGTACGACCTCGAGCAGGTGGCGAGGAACATCATCGAGTCGGCTTTTCGGCAGCTCTTCGAGGACGGCCTCTTCCACGGCGACCCGCATCCGGGGAACCTGCTGGTGCTGCCCGGCAACCGCATCGCCCTCATCGACTTCGGGCTGGTCGGGCGGCTCACCCGGCCCATGCAGGAGGCGCTCGTCACGCTCATCGTCGCCACGGCGCTGCGCGATCCGGACACGGTCGCGCGCGTGCTGAACCGGATCGGCGTACCGGAGGATCACACGCCCATCACCGCCTTCCGCGCCGACATCGGGGCGATCCTCGACCGCTATCTGGGGCTCAAGCTCGACGAGATACGCACGTCCACGTTGCTGCGCGACCTGCTCGACCTGGCAGTGAAGCACAAGATCCGCGTGCCCAAGGAGTACGCGGTTCTGTCGAAGGCCTCGATCACCGTCGAGGGCATCATCCGCAAGCTCTATCCCAAGCTCGACATCCTCGAGATCGGGCTCCCCTACGCGAAGGAGCTCTTGCTTTCGCGCTTCAACCCGGGCGACGCGTCGGGGACGATGATGAAGTCGCTCCTCAAGCTGCAGGCGCTCGCGGAGGACGTTCCCGCGCAGCTCCAGCAGATCCTGGTCGACATCGAATCGGGCAAGTTCCGGGTGAACGTCCGATCGGAGGAGCTCGACCGCATCGCCGTCAACGTGCGGACCCTCGGGTTGACCTCGTTCCTCGGGCTGGTCGCATCGGGGCTGACCATCGGAGGCTTCGTGGTCTTCGCGCGCGACTTCGCCGGCTGGCGGTGGCTGCCGCTCCTCGGTGGCGCGGCGCTGGCGCTCGCGGGGACGCTCTTCGGGCTCGGACTCGCGCTCTACCTGATGTCAGCGCCCCGCCGCAAGATCAGGTTGCGCCGTTTCCTCAAACGAGGCATCGACGCCGGCGGGTAGGCTCGGCCCCCTACTCTCAAGACCCGTCGAACAATGGCCTTGGTTTCTTAGCAGGGGTGGGGCCCCGACGGCTCTGCCGGTGGGGCGGGGCGGCGCGAGCCCCGGAAACTCAATCCCCGCACGCGAGAGCCGCGACCGTCCCGAGGCGCCACAACTCCAGGAGCGTCGCCAGGGCTGCCGCCAGCATCGAGGTCATGAGACGCGGGCCGACGACGAGGAGCACGGGCGCACCACGCGCCACGCCCAGCGCGGCCGTCTCCATGGCCTGCGCCGATCCGAGCAGCGCCGCCGCCGCCACGCCCAACGCCAGCCCGGCCAGGAGGAAGGCACCGGGACGGCGAAGGACCCGTCGCAGGGCTTCTCCCAGGGCGTTCGCGGGCCCGTCGTGAAGGAGCGCTGTCCGCGCGAGCGCGCCGTCGGCGGCGAGCGAGGCGACGATCGGGATCACCACCGCGGCGGTGAGCGCGGCGGCTCCGAACAGCGCGGCAGGCACCGGGTAGGCGCCGCCTCGGTAGCGAAGGCTCGTCAAGGTGATCGCGCAGTACATGGCCAGCGCGGAGAGCTGTGCCGCGAGCTCGAAGAAGAAGGCGAGCAGCGCCGTCGGGAGGAGCGGGGCGAAGCCGAAGGCAACGCCTTCGGTGAACCTCGGCCGGGGCTCGACCGCTCGTGACAGCTCCTCGCCCAAGGTGGGCAGGACGCCCGAAAGCCAAGCCACGCGCAGCGCGGCGGAGGCGAGCTGCCCGGCCAGCCAGAGCCCGGTCAGGATGAAGACCGCTCGCGGCGCGATGAGCGCCTCGATGGCGCCGGACAGCAGCGGGCCGGGCTGCGCGAGGCCGGCCGAAAGCCGGGCGGCCATGCCTGCGCGTGCGAGCCCGAGCGCCAGAAAGAACGCAGGCCACCAGAGCGCGCTCCGAAGCAGGGCGACGAGCAGGCCAGGCGCGACCAGCCAGGCGCTGCGGCCCGCGGCGCGCGCGCCCTGCCTGAGCGCCTGCATGGTGGTTGGGCCCGGCACGGGCAGCAACCGTAGCTTCGCCGGGCGACGGTGTCGAGGCGGACGATCGCGAGGACCGGCGGCCCGCGGAGAACGGAAGTCCCGGCGAGGGTCGCCCTGCTCGCATTTTCTTTGATCCTGAACGCCAGGCCAGTATACTACTGTTCAGCTAGAGAACCCGGCCCGTCCCGTGGGAGGCGCGAAATGTCGACAGGACTCACCGACCGGCAGCTCGAGGTGATCCGGTTCATCGCACGCGAAATCGAGGAGCGCGGCTATCCGCCCACCATCCGCGAGATAGGCGAGGCCCTCGACATCGCCTCGACGAACGGCGTGAACGATCACCTGAAGGCGCTAGAGAAGAAGGGTTATCTCCAGCGCGACCCTGCCAAGTCCCGGGCGCTCATCCCCACATCCCAGGCACGCGACGTGCTCGGCCCAGGTGCCGGGGTGGACAACGTCTTCTCGCTCGCGGCTCGGCGGGATGCCCGCCGAACGACGCGCTTGGTCGAGGTCCCCATCGTCGGCCGAGTCGCAGCCGGCCAGCCCATCTTGGCGCAGGAGCACGTCGAGGGCACGGTCCAGGTCGACAGCTTCTTCCTGGGCACCAGCAAGAAGGTGTATGCCCTGCGCGTGCAGGGCGATTCGATGATCGGCGACGGCATCCTGTCGGGCGACTACATCTTCGTGAAGAAGCAGCTGCAGGCGGACGACGGCGAGATCGTGGTCGCCCTCATCGACGACGAGGCGACAGTGAAGCGCGTGTACTTCGAGGGCGATCGCATCCGTTTCCAACCGTCGAACCCGCGCATGGCTCCCATCTACGTCCGACGCGAGGACTTCCGCAGCACGATGCTCCTCGGGGTCGTGGTCGGTGTTTACCGCAAGATGAGCTAGCCGCCTCGGAAGTCCCAAGACCGCCCTGGCGGGCGGTGGGATTCCTGGCCTGCGGCCGACCACCGAAGCGGTGGGCGAGCCCGGCGGGCGACTGCCAGTCAAGCCATGGCAGACCCGCTCGAGCTGGCGGGCAGGGCTCCGAGTGACTGGCAAAGCACCCAGAAATGCAAGATCCAGCTGTATTCTGCCCAAGAAGGTCCAGACCGGCCGCTTACGGCAGCTCGGCACCATGTCTTACCTTGGCGGCGGGACTGGTGCTCTAAGCGGAGGAGGTGCGGGATGGGGAAAACGAACACCCGACTCGAAGCGGTGAGGAAAGCGTACCGGGAGGCGCTCGAGTTGGCGCGCGCGAGCCCGACCCCCGAGGCCTGGGCGAAGCTGCTTGCTGCAGGCAAGGAGCTGTCGCTCGCGCAGGAGCCCAGGAGCCGGAGTCGGCGCAGCCGGCGGAACGCGGTGCCGACGATCCACGATCTGGAGGCGCCCCAGCGGCAGGATGAAGACCTGGAGCAGATCGAATAGCGGCAAGGTTCAATGCCAGTCAGTTGGCGCTGGCTCCAGGCCACGGACTACAGACTTCAGGAGAAGAACGACCGGGAATTCCAGGCTTCTCCTGAAGCCCAGGACGCTGAGCGAGCAGCATCGCGGCTTAACTCCTCGTCTTGGCCTGCTTGATGTACCTGTCCAGATCCTCCCGGTCGATGAGCGAGAGGATCTCGATCGTGTTCTGCCGTTCCGTCCTCCGGTAGAGCAGCCGCACGTCGGTGGCCACGCGAACGCGAAAGTAGCCCGGCAGGCCCTCGAGCGGCAGCGCGCGCAGGCTCGGGTGGCGATGGTCCTGCGCGAGAAGCGCCGCTTGCTTGAAGGCGGAGCGCTGGATCCGCCGATCCCATCCCTCCAAGGACGCGTAGAACTCCCGCGTGTAGACGGGCATCAGCCAGGTGGCGGGTGCATCGGCCGGCTCGCCATCGGAATCCGGGGCGCTGGGCGCGGCGGGCTCAGGCGCAGCGGCGGCATTGCGCAGGCGCGCGACCTCGGCCTCGAGCTCAACCTCGCGCTCCCGTGCCCGCTCGAGCCGCGCTTCGAGTGCGCCGGAC
>JBGQLS010000258.1:0-8860 GCA_041500205.1 Anaeromyxobacteraceae bacterium
CACCGCGCGCTCGCAGCGGCCGTTCCGGTCCGACACGCGACGTGCGTGGTGGTGAACCCCACCCACATCGCCGTGGCGCTGCACCATGCCAAGGGCGCCGAGGACGCCCCGGTCGTCGTGGCCAAGGGAACGGGAGAGGCCGCGGCCCGCCTGCGCGGCGAGGCCCGGCGGGCCGGCGTCCCCGTCGTCCACGACGTCGCCCTGGCGCGGGCTCTCTTCCGGCTGGCGGAGGTCGGCGACGAAGTCCCCGAGGAGCTGTACGAGGCCGCGGCCGCCGTCCTCGTGCACGTCCACGGCCTCTCCAGGGAGGCAGGGTGAGCGCGGTGCACCGCGCGCTGGCGCGCCTCAGGGGCTCGTCCGACATCGTGCTGGCCGCCCTGGCTCTGGCGGTGGTGAGCATGCTCGTGGCGCCCCTCCCTCCCTGGCTCCTCGACCTCTGCCTCGCCGCAAACCTCGCGCTCGCCGCCACGATACTTGTCGTGGCCCTGTTCGCACGCGACGCGCTCGGCTTCGCGAGCTTCCCCACCCTGCTCCTCTTCACCACGCTCTTCCGGCTCGCCCTCGAAGTGAGCTCGACACGGCTCGTCCTCTCGCGCGGCGAGGCCGGGCGGGTCATCCAGGCCTTCGGACAGGTGGTGGTGGCAGGCAACTACGTCGTGGGCGCGGTCGTCTTCGCCATCCTCACGCTGGTGCAGCTGCTCGTGGTGTCGAAGGGAGCCGAGCGCGTGGCGGAGGTCGCGGCGCGCTTCACCCTCGACGCGCTGCCGGGGAAGCAGATGTCGATCGACGCCGACCTGCGCGCGGGGGCGATCGACCAGGCCCTGGCACGCCGGCGCCGCCGCGCCCTCGAGCGCGAGGGGCACCTCTACGGCGCCATGGACGGCGCGCTCAAGTTCGTGAAGGGTGACGCGATCGCGGGGGTCGCGATCGTCCTCGTCAACGTGGCTGGTGGGCTCGTGGCGGGGATCGTCCGGGGACTGCCTCTCGCGCAGGCGGCGCGCCGCTATGCCCTCCTCGCCATCGGCGACGGCCTGGTGGCGCAGATACCGGCCCTCCTCATTTCCGTGGCGGCGGGCGTCGTCGTGACGCGCGTCGCCGCCGAGGAGGAGGGTGGTAGCCTCTCGGAGGACCTACTACGGCAGCTCTTCGCCGACCCTCGCGCGCTCGGTGCGGTCGCGGCCCTGTGCGGTGCGCTCGCGCTCGTGCCGGGCCTGCCGGCTGGTCCCTTCCTGGCGCTCTCCACCAGCGCGTGGGTGGGGGCCCACTTCCTCGCTCGCCGTCAGCGTGGCAGCTGCGCCCGTGGGGCGCCCGAAGAAGGCGCCCATGACAGAGCGGGGCCAGCCGGGTGCTCCCAGACGACCTCGCTGCCAGCCCCGCTCGCGCTCGAGCTCGCGCTCGACGTACTGGAGCTCGCCCGCGCCGATGGCGGCGCATTTTCCCGCGAGCTACTGCCGGGCCTTCGGGAGCAGCTCGCCCGCGAGCTGGGCATACAGGTCCCGGAGATCGTCATTCGGGCGGCGCCGCTGCCGGCGGGCTCCTGGCGCCTTCTCCTCGACGAGGTGCCCGCGGCTACTGGCCGAGCCCCAGCCTGCGAAGCCGTCGCGCTCACTTCGCCAGCAGAGCTCTACGCCGTGGGAATCGAAGCAGTGGCGGAGCAGGAGCCCCTCAGCGGGGTACCGGTGGCGCGCATCTCCAGCGCCGATGCGAAGCGGGCGATGGCGCTCGCTCCCGTGCGCGGCCCGCTCGAGCGGGTGGGCGCTGGCGTGGCAGCCGCTCTCCGCGCGCATGCGTACCTGTTGGTGGGTGTGCAGGAAGTCCAGGCACTCCTGGACGCGCTCGAGGTCTCGCACCCGGCGTTGGTCCGGGAGGCAACGCGGCAGGTACCGTCACCGGTGTTGGCCGAGGTGCTGCGGCAACTCCTGGAGGAGGGCATCTCGGTCCGGCCGCTGCGGAACATCCTCGAGGCGCTGCTCGAGGCGGGAGGTGCTGCTCGCGGCGCGGCCGCGCTCGCGGAGTCGTGCCGGCGAGCGCTCAGGCGGCACATCGCGCACCACCACGCCGGCGCGGGCGCGCTCGATGCGCTGCTCCTCGATCCTGCCGCCGAGGCGGCCCTACGCGATGCTCTGGCCGGCAGCGTCGTGGCCGTGGATCCGCGGGCTGCACGGGCGCTCCTGGACGAGATAGAGCGCGAACTCGCCGCAAGCGAGGCCGCGCACCCTCCCGTGCTGCTCACGAGCCCAGAGGTTCGTCGCGCCCTGCGGCAACTGGTGGTCCAGCGCTTTCCACGCCTCGCGGTGCTGTCCTACGAGGAGCTCCCGGCGAACCTGCAAGTGCGGCCCGTGGGGAAGGTGGCCTTTGTGACCACTTGAAATCGCTGCGATAATTCTGGAGCTGCGAGACTACGCGCGTCTCGAGGCACCCAAGTCCCGCCAGGCTTGAGAAGCTGCGCGGCGAATCAGACGGCCCCGCCGGCGGCGACGGGCGGCGTACCGCCACCGCGCTCGCTGTCCGGCTTCACCTCGACCCCTTCGTCGGGCTGATTCACCCGATCGCGCAACTCCTTCCCCGTCCGGAAAAGGATTCCCCGTTTGGGCTTTACCGGGATGACCTCGCCGGTCTTCGGATTGCGGCCCTGGTATCCGTCGTAGTGCTTGACGTGGAATGCCCCAAGTCCGCGAATCTCGATGTTTTCGCCCTTGCACAGAGCGACCTTCATCGACTCGAAGATGTTCTCGACGGTGGACTCGGCTTGCTTCTGCGTCACGCCGCGCTTGACGACGAGAATGTTGATGAGATCCGACTTGAGCATTAAGCGCTCCGGCACAATCGGGGGTTCCATCCCTGAGAAACCCTCCTGGTTGCACGAAGCGTAGCCCAACTATCTGAAATCAGCAAGGGTTCCAAAGGCATGGGTGGGTGCCGGTCCTTCAGGTCGGCTGCTCGGCTGCTCGCTCGGTAACGAAAGTAGGTCGCGGCGCGACCCGCGCGCACAGATCCGCGTAAGTACGGCTCTCGAGCGCCTCGGCGGCCGCGCCCTCTGCCGCGGCCAGTATCCCGGAGACGAGAGCCTCCGCGGAGGTCCCCAGGATCGACGGCGGCGAGCCGGAGATGGCGCGCCGCACGTCGGCGAGCGTGATCTGGTCGAGCGGCCGCGCGGGCACGAGGCCGCCGCCCGCCACCTCGAGAACGAGCTGCTTCGCCCTCAGCACGCCCAGGATCTCGCGCACGGGCTCCCCGAATGTCTCGATCCGAAGGGCAACCTCCCCCGGATCCGGGGGCGCAAGCCCGTCGCGATACGTGAGCGCCACCTCCAGCATGGCCCGAGCAGCGAGGAGCTCCCGCCCGAGCGGAGTCCCCTGACCCTCCGGCGGGTGGCCGCGAAGGAGGACGCGCGCGTGCTGCACCACGAAGGAGACGCGGGCACCGAAGAGGACGAGCGTCCACGAGACGTAAAGCCAGAGGAGGAAGATGGGGATGGCGGCCACCGAACCGTAGATGGCGTGGTAACGGAAGAACCGGGCCACCGCGAACGTGTAGAGCCCCTTCGCCAGCTCCCAGGCGATGCCCGCCACCACGCCGCCCGTCGCCGCGGCGTGGAGCCGCACGCGCGTCGCCGGGACGAAGAGGTAGAGCGTGCCAAAGAGCACGCAGGAGAGGAGCACGGCCGCGACGCGCGCGAGCAACTGGCCCACCGTGGCGCCGCCGAGGAAGGTTCCGACCGCGTGGCCCAGCGCGAGCGACCCGGCGAGCAGGAATGGGCCGAGGGTGAGCCCCGTCCAGTAGATGAGCGCGCGCTGGGCGAGTGGCCGCGAGCGACGGACCGTCCAGATCTCGTTCACCGCGCGCTCCACGTAACCGAACAGGCTCACGGCGGAGAAGACGAGGAGCGCACCACCCACCACTCCGGCGCTCGTCGCGTGTGCGTTTCGAACGAAGCGGTCGAGGTAGGGCTCGATCGACCTGCGCGCACCGACCGCCAGGTTGTCGAGGAGGAAACCGTGGATCCCGCTCCAGAGCGCGTCCATGCCGGTGAAGGCCTGGACGACCGAGAAGGCGACCACGAGCGCCGGGACGATCGCGAACAGCGAGATGTAGGTGAGCGCCATGGCGCGCAACCGCAAACCGTCGCCGCGCAGCGCGCCGAGCAGCGTCCGCGCGCTCGCCCAGGAGAGGCGTTGCACGTCGTTTGTCATCCCTGTGGCTGACCGAGCCCTCGCCGAGGCCGGCGAAGGAGCTGTTCGAGTGAACCGTGACTTCGATGGCGGTGGCACGGCCGGCCCGCGCCGGGACTACCGGCCCTTCACCGCCCCTGGCGCGGCATCGCCCACCTCGGCGGCCACGGCTGGCGCAGGGATGGCTCCCGCGCCCGCGCTCTCGGTTGGCTGGGCCTGCGGCTGGGACTGCGGCTGCCGCCCCGACCCGCGCTGCCCGCCTCGGCGCCGGTCGTCCTTCTCCTTGTCCTTGTCCTTCTCCCTCTCCTTCTCGGCGCGATCCTGCCGTCCGTAGATGTCGAATTGCTCCTGGTGGTAACCCGACTGCGGGCGCACCTGGATCGTCTTGTTGAAGCGATCCATGAGGTACCGGAGCTCCTCGCGGTCCTCGCCCTGCAGGACGCGCGCGACCTCGGGGTTGCAGTTCACCACCAGCACAGGCTCCGGGAAGGAGAGCGCGTCGCGGCGGATCTCGCGGAAGATCTCGTACGCGACGGTCATCTTCGACCGCATGTGGCCCTTGCCCTCGCAGTAGCTGCACGACTCGTTCATCATGCGCGTGACGGACTCCCGCACGCGCTTGCGCGTCATCTCGACGAGCCCGAGCTCGGAGATCTTGAGGACGTTGGTCTTGGCCTTGTCCCGCCCCAGCGCCTCCTGCAAGGCCTTGAAGACCTTGTCCCGGTTCTGGGGTTTGTCCATGTCGATGAAGTCGATGATGATGATGCCGCCGATGTTGCGGAGCCGCAGCTGGTAGACGATCTCCTTGGAGGCCTCGATGTTGATCCGGGTGATCGTCTCCTCGAGGTTCTTCTTGCCGACGTAGCGGCCCGAGTTGACGTCGACCGCGGTGAGCGCCTCTGCCTGGTCCATGATGATGTAGCCGCCGCTCTTCAACCACACCTTGCGCTGGCTGGCGCGCTTGAGCTCCTGCTCGATCCCGTATGCGTCGAAGATGGGCTCTTGTCCCTGGTAGAACTCGATCTGGCTCTCGAGGTGCGGCGCCTGCTCCTTCACGAACCGGAGGATGCGCTCGTACTCGTCCCGATCGTCGATGACCAGCTTGTGCACGTCGGCGGTGAAGAGATCGCGCGTGGCGCGCAGGATGAGGTCGAGGTCGGGATGGAGCAGCGCCGGCGCGCCCACCTTGTCCTTGGTGCGGATGATCTCGTTCCAGACCTGAATGAGGAAGCGGATGTCCGCCTCGAGCTTGGGGGCCTCCACGTTCTCGGCGACGGTGCGGACGATGAAGCCCGTGCCCTCCGGGCGCATGCGGTCCACGATCTCGCGGAGGCGGCGGCGCTCTCCCTCCTTCTCGATGCGGCGCGAGATGCCGATGTGATCCACCGTGGGCATGAAGACGAGGTGCCGGCCCGGCAGGGAGATGTGGCTCGTGATACGCGCACCCTTCGTGCCGATGGGGTCCTTCGCCACCTGCACGATGACCTCCTGCCCTTCCTTGAGGAGGTCCTGGATGTTCTTCGTTTCCTTGGGCCGGCGCTCCTCGCGGCCGTTGCGGCGGTGGCCGTTGCGCTCCCGGTCGCGATCGCCGCGGTTGCGGTTGTCACGGCGCCCCTTCTCCCTGCCGTCGCGAGCCTCCCGCGCGGCTTCTCCGGGCTTCGCGGTGATCTGGCCCGACGTGGGCTCCGTCTCCGCCTCCACCTCGGGAGCGGACACGGGAGCCAGCAGCGCAGGCTCGACGGGCGCCCCGGCCGCGACCTCGGGTACGCCTTCCGCCATCGGCTGGGCGAGCAGTGACTGGCCCGGTTCCGGCTCGACGGACTGCGTGAGCGGGATGGGAACGAGCGAGGACGGTTCTGCGGCCGGCTCGACCGCGCGCGGTTCGTCCACCTTCACGTCGAGAGAGAGCTGCGCTGGAGGGGCCGGCTCGCTCGCGTCCTCCACGGCGACCAGCTCGGCGCCCTCGGTCGAACCCGGTTCGCCCTGTTCCGCCTCGGGCCCGGGCGCGCCTCCGTCCTCCGCCTTCTGCTCGGCGCTCACCTCGCCCTTCTCTGCGTCCGCCCGAGCGCGAGCCTCCTGCTCCTCGGCCTCCTGCTCGGTCGGGACCTCGTGCAGCACGCTGGCGTGCTCGCCTTCGGTGAGCTCGAATTCCTCCGAGAAATCGGGGTCGCCGTAGACGTCACCGACGTAGAGGAAGGCAGCCTTCTCTAGCCCGATGTCCACGAAGGCCGCCTGCATGCCGGGGAGCACCCGGACCACGCGACCCTTGTAGATGTTTCCGACGATGCCCTTCTCGCGCTTACGCTCGAGATAGAACTCGTGAATCGTGCCACTCTCGACGAGCGCGACGCGCGTCTCCGCGCCAGCCGCGTTGATGACCAGGATGCTCGTGCCAGCCATGTGTGACCTCGTTGGCCCGGCCGCGCCGTGAGCGTGTGGGATGCGAGGCCGCGAGAGCCGTGATCGTGACGCTGCCGGCCCCTGGCGGGGCAAGACACGTCCAACCCATCATCGAGCTCGCGCTCAAGTCCGCATCCTTCCACTCTGGCGTAGGCCGCGTCAGCGCGGCCCGGCTCAGGCGTTGAAAACCTCAGGCGTCGAGGTAGCGAGGGGCTCGCGGGGAAGCGGTCCGTTCCCGGTTTCCCTTGGTCCTCTCGAAGCTCACGCCCTCCTTCAAGATCTTGACTCCCTTGGGCGGCGATCCATCTCCGAAGACACCGGCCAGCACCTCGGCTGGCTTGGCGCTTCCTGATGGGTCGGCCTTCAAGCTGAACGCGACCCGCCCTTGGCCTTCCATGGCTAGGTGGGTCACCATGTCCTTCAGGTCTATCTCCCTTGCCTTGCCCTGCGCAATCTTCTCGCCGCGCTTTCGGGCACCGCTCTTGGGGTGAACGTGCCGGTGCACGGTCGCTTGCCCCGCCTCCTCGAAGGCTCGGATGCGCGCCGCGAGGGCCTCTGCCGGCCAAACCGCAGGAAATTCCGCGATGTAGTGCACGGCCCGAAGGGAGGCACTGATGGAGGGAGCCCCGGCGTCGATGGCGTAGGACTCGGTCAGCTCCAACCCCGGCGGAAGCGCCGCGGCAACCCGCTCCCCGACTTCGGCGGGATCCTGCGACCCGACGAGCTCGAGGTCCATGAACTCGCAACGGCTCTCGACACCTACCGGCAGGGCCGGACCGAACGACACGCGCGGCTTGGGGTGGTAGCCCTGCGAGTACGCCATGGGGAGCCCCGCGCGCCGCAGCGAGCGCAGCAGCGCGTGCATGACCTCGAGGTGCGAAAGCGCCACCAGCCGTCCCGTCTTGGCGTAGCGCACGCGGACATGGGTCCGGGTCGGCGGATCGACCGGCCGCGCGGGCCGCGGCGGCTCGGACACGTAGTCCTTCGCCTCGTAGACGCGGTTCTTGACGACATCGTAGTCGCAAGCGCCACAGACGGTGCACGGCGCGAGGACGCAGTCGACGACCTCGGCCAGGTTTCGCGCCGCGGCGAGCTGCTTCTGCAGATATGGCTTCGTGACGCCGCAGTCGATGCGGTCCCAGGGCAGGACCGCGTCGAGCCGCCGCCGGCGGTGCGCGAAGAAGGCGAGCCCTACACCGTGCTCCCGCTCCATCGCGGCGAAGGCGTCCAGCCAGCGCTGCTCGTCGAACCACTCCGACCAGCCGTCGAGGCGCTGGCCGGCGCGGTAGGCGGCGAGCACGGCCGTCCCCAGGCGCCGATCGCCGAGCGCGAGCGCGCCCTCGATCGAAGCTTGCCGCGAGTCGTGCGGCTTGAAGCGGATGGCGCCATTCCGGCCGCCCAGCTCGGCGGTGATGATCTGCTGCCGCCGGCGCGTCTCGTCCGGGCCGATCATCGCCTCCCACTGGAAGGGCGTGAAGGGCTTCGGCACGAAGGTGCTCGCGCCGAGGTTGATGGAGGCTGATCCCTGCCCCTTGGGCAACGCGCGCCGAGCTACCCCCAGGCACTTCTTCGCGAGCCGCGCGATGGCGGCGACGTCGTCGTCGGTCTCCTCGGGCAGGCCGATCATGAAGTACAGCTTGAGGAGCGACCATCCGTTCTGGAAGATCGACTCGACCGCGCGCAAGAGGTCGTCTTCGCGGTTTCCCTTGTTGATGACCGCGCGCATGCGCTCCGTCGCCGCCTCGGGCGCGAGCGTGAAGCCGGTCTTGCGGATGCGGCCGATCTTCTTCGCCAGCGCGTCGTTCATCGTCTCCGTGCGCAAGGACGGGAGCGACATGGCGATGCGCTCGCCCTCCCATCGCTCGAGGAAGTCGTCGAGGAGCGAGTTCAGGCACGCGTAGTCGCCGGAGCTGAGCGAGAGGAGGCCAACCTCCTCGTAGCCCGAAGCGGCGAGCCCGGTCTCGGCGATGTGCAACACCTGCTTGGGATTCCGCTGCCGTGTCGGCCGCGTGATCATGCCCACCTGGCAGAACCGGCAGCCGCGCGTGCAGCCGCGCTGGAGCTCTATGGGGAGCCTGTCGTGGACGGTCTGCATGAACGGCACGAGGGGGCGCTCGTAGGCGGTCGTGGAGAGGGCGTCGAGGTCCGGCATGATCCGGCGCGTCACCTTCTCGTAGCCGGGCAAGAGGGGCTCGAGCGCCGCCAGCGCCTTCGTCGCCGGATCGTAGCGGGGCGCGAAGAGAGACGGGACGTAGACCCCCTCGACACGCGCCAGCCGGAGGAGGAGC
>JBGQLS010000259.1:0-8824 GCA_041500205.1 Anaeromyxobacteraceae bacterium
CTCGACGCTTCGGGCGTCCCCGAAGCCTCCCTCACCCCAACCCTCTCCCTCGCGGAGGGAGAGGGAGACAGGATCCCGGTGGCCTCCCCTCTCGTGGAGGTGTGCTTAGCTGGCTGCCGCGCTCTTGAAGCGGTCGAACCTACTTGTGACTAATGCCCAGGGCAGAGCCGTCGGGGCCCCACCCGGGCCCCTGCGACCGCAGCTGAATTTTCGACAGGTCTTGAGCGGCCGCGTCCTCGCGCGACGGTTCTCCGCCGTCACTCCGGCGGCAGCCTGTCGGGCGGCGGGGGCGAGAGGATGAAGAGCGTCGCCACGACGATCACCGCGGCCTGGGCCGCGCCGAGGACGATGAGCACCGGGAGCGCGTCCGGCGACGAGAGCGCCACGGCGAGCGCGCCCAGCGCGAGGCTGCTCACGGCTACGCAGGCGGCCGCTGTCACGCCGACGCAGAGGAGCTTGCGGTCAGTGAACCGCTTCAGCGAGTTGGCGACGGTCCCGCCATACACGACGCCGGCTCCCACGCCGCCCAGCGCGTACCAGAGGACCTGGACGGCGTTCTCGGCCCGAGCCCCGGCGAGCGCGCCCAGCACGACCAGCGCGCAGCCAGCTGCGACCAGCGGCCAGCGGCCGATCCTGTCGCGCAGCCAGCCCTCGACCGGGACGAAGAACGTCTCCGCCAGGATGAACGCAGCGAAGGCGTTCTCGGTCGCCGCGAGCGACTTGGCGAGGCTGGCTCCCGACCGACTCCTCAGGAGCGGCCAGACATAGAGGATGCCCGCTATCGCCATCATGGCCACGACGCCCGCCACGAGCTGGACCCACCGGTTGAGGGGGCGGTGGCGGGATGGCAGCCCGAGGACCGGTTCGCGGCTCGCGTGCGCGGAGGCGGAGCTCATCGTCGCTCCCCGAAACTCCGTCAATGCCCGGCCGTCGCCGGTCTGAGCGTGGCCATGGAGGCGCTGGCTTTCTCCTTGGGGACCGGCACCTCCATCCGACGGAGGACGAAGAAGGCGAGCGTCGCCGCCACGAGGTCGAACAGGATCGCCATCGTGAAGACTCCGGCCCAGCCGATCTTGGGGAGCATGAACTTCGCCGTGAAGGGCGTCCACATCCTCGGCACGACCGTGAGCGCGACGCCGTAGGCGACGAGGAGGAGACCAATGGTGAAGAGGGCTTGCCTCGACTTCCGGCTGATCTTGAGGTGGAGCACCCTGGGCGCGAGGAAGTGCGTGAACACCGCGAGCGCGCCGCCGAGCGCGAGGAGGACGTCGGCGCGGAAATCGAACGCCTTGCCCGCCGCCAGCGCCGACCCGATCGGCACGAGCACGGAGGCAGTCCCCTTCGCTGTGTAGAGGAACCCGTAGTTCATGGTGGCGTGCTTGCGCCCGAAGAAGTCGCCGCACGTGGCCGGGAAGAGCGAGAAGATCTCCCCCCATCCGAAGAAGGTGAAGGCGCTGAAGACGACGAAGAGGAGCGGGTCCCGGGCGAACTGGATGAGCGCGAAGATGGCGACGGCCTCGAGTCCGAAGGCGAGGGCCATGGTCCCTTCCCGCCCGATGTGGTCGGAGACCCACCCCCAGAACGGGCGGCACAGGCCGTTCACCAGCCGGTCCGCGGAGAGCGCGAACTGGAGCGCGGGCATGGTCAGCCAGAGCAAGCTGACGTTGACCTTATCCACCTTGAAATCCACCGCCATCGGGTTGAGCTGGGCCACCGCCATGAGCCCGCCGGTCGCGACGAGCATCATGATGAGGTACATGAGCCAGAACTGAGGCGTCTCGGCCATCTGCTCCGACGTGAACTCCACCTGCGACTGGCGCCTTCTCACTTCCTGGCCGTGCGCGGCGCGGCCCCACTCGCCCGGCATCCAGCCCGCGGGCGGGGCCGAGAGGAAGAGCGCCGCCACCACCACCGTCGCCCCCTGGATGATCCCCCAGGTGATGAACGCGTGCTGGTATCCCGAGGTCGCGATCATGTTCGCGATGGGAGACACGGTGAACGCCGAGCCGGCGCCGAAGCCAGCCGCCGTGAGACCTGCCGCTAGCCCCCGGTGGTCGGGGAACCACTTCATCGCGCTCCCGATGGCCGTCCCGTACACGACGCCGGCGCCGAGCCCGGCCAGCGCGTAGGAGAGGTAGAGCGCGGTGAGCGTCTCCGCCTTGCCGCTCAACACCCAGCCGAGCCCGGCGAAGACGCCCCCGGCCATCACCAGTAGCCGGGGCCCGAACTTGTCCACCAGCCAGCCCTCGAATGGCACGAGCCAGGTCTCGAGGAGCACGAAGACGGTGAACGTCACCTGGATCGCGGCCTGCTCCTGTCCCAGGTGCTTCTGCAGCGGCGGGACGAAGAGCGTCCAGCCGTACTGGAAGTTCGCCACCGCCACCATGCTGAGGACGCTGAAGAAGAGGATGACCCAGCGGTTGCGCAGAATCCCTTGGGCGCCCGACGCGGACTCCACCGGAACGACGGCCATGAGACGAGCCTCCCTTCGCCGCTCACGCCGGCGGCGTCAGCTCGACGTCCTTCTGGAAAGGTATGACGCCCGGGACGAGCCACCGCTCCCACATCTCGTCGACCTTCCCCTGGAAGTACGCGAAGTCCTCTTCGGTGAAGTGGGCGAAGCGCCCCTGCCGTAGCAGGTAGTCCTTGACCGGCCTCCGCTTGGCGCGCCCCTGGACGATGTCCTTGCTCTTCCCCATCATCTTGAGGGCGCCGTCCTCCACCTCGTAGAGGGGCCAGATCCCCGTCTGGACCGCCAGCTCACCCAGCTCGTGTGACTGCATCGGGTCGTAGTCCCATCCCTTGGGACAGGGGTCGAGCGAGTGGATGAAGGTGGGGCCGCCGATGGAGAGCGCCTTCCGTACGCAGTTCATCGCCGAGACGCTGTAGGACATGCACACCGTCGCCACGTACCTGCAGGTGGGGTGTCCGGCGGCCAGCATCCCGGCCATGTTCTTCTTCCACCTGTGGTGCATGATGCGGCGCATCTTGCCGGGCGGGCTGAAGGTCGTGTGCGCGCCGTAGGGGGTCGAGCCCGAGAGCTGGATGTCCGTGTTCGCGTACGACTCGTTGTCGTACATGAGGATCAGGACGTTGTAGTCGGGGTGCGTGAGCGTCGCCGAGATCGCGGAGAGCCCCATGTCCGCCCCCCCGCCGTCGCCGCAGAAGGCGATGACGTTGATCGGCTCCTGCTTCATCTTGCCCTTGCGCATGAGCACCTTGAGCGCAGCGGCGGCGCCCAGTCCGGCCGAGCCGCTCGACCCGAGCTGCGTGTGCATCCAGGGCACCACCCAGGACGTGCTGTAGTAGGTGGTGTTCGCGACGTACATGCAGCCGGTGCTGCCGAGCACGATCGTGCGCGGCCCGGCGGCCTTGACCATCATCTTCATCACCAGCGCCGACTCGCACCCCTGGCAGGTGCGGTGACCCGAGGTGAAGTACTCCTCGAGCGGCAGCTTCTTGACGCCCTTGAAGGGATCGAGCCTCTGCGGAGCGTTGATGTTGACGAGCTCGTTCTGCGGGGTGGCCATGACCGTTTCCTCCGTCTCGCTATTCGCGGAGCCCGATCCACTGGGTGGCGGGCTGCGGCTTTCCCTCCGCCGCCTGGTAGACCTTGTCCGTCATCGTCCTCACGTCCGGCACCGTGATCTCGCGTCCGCCCAGGCCGGCGATGAAGGCGACCATGGACGGATGCTTCGGCGCCGGGTACAGCGCAGCGCGTACCTCGGTGGCGAGGACGGCGCTCATGTAGGGCGAGCCGAACGAGAAGTCGCGGTCGATGACGCCGATCGCCGCGAACCGGCCCAGCGATCGCGCCAGCTCCTCGGCCGCGAAGGGCCGGAACCAGCGGACGCGCACGAAGCCCACCTTCTTCCCCTCCTTGCGCATCTCCCGGATCGCGACCCGGACCGGGTTGGAGAGCGTGCCCATGCCCACCAGGACCACATCCGCGTCGTCGGTCTCGTACTCCTCGAAGAATGGGTTCCCGTAGCGCCGCCCGAAGATGCGCTCGAAGTCAGCGTACGCCTCGCGGATGACGCCCGGCGACCGCTCCATGGCCGCCGCGCCCTGGCGGCGGATCTCCATGAGCCAGTCCTCGTTCGCTTGCGGCGCGACGGTGATGGGATTGTCCGGATGGAGCAGGAGGTCGCCGCGGTTGTAGGGCGGCAGGAACGCTTTCACCTTCTCGGCGGACGGGATCTTCACCAGCGCCTGGGAGTGGGTGAGGAAAGCGCCGTCGCAGCTGATGGCGCAGGGCAGGAAGATCCGCCGGTCCTCGGCCACGCGGTAGGCGATGAGCGCCGTGTCGAGCGCCTCCTGCGCGCTGTCCACCCACACGAGCTGCCAGCCGAGGTCGCGTACCGCCAGCGCGTCGTTGTGCTCGACACCGAAGGCGCCCGGGTCGTCGAGGGCGCGGTTTCCCACCATCGCCACCATCGGGATGCGCAGCGCCGGGGTGACGGTCAGCGCCTCGAAGGCGTACATCCAGCCGACGCCCGAGGACCCGCAGAAGACGCGCGCGCCGCAGGCGGAGGCGTGCTTCACGATCTCGAACTGCGAGTGCTCGCTCTCCGCGACGATGTACTCGCAGTCGAGCTCGCCGTTCGAGACGAGCTTGGCCACGTACTGCATCACCGTGTCGTACGGCCGGATCGGGTAGGCCGTGATGACGTCCACGTCGGCGAGCTTGCAGGCGACGGCGATCGCCTCGCTGCCGGTGATGAGGGCGGTCTCCTCGCGCGGCGGTTGCTGCTGCTGCACGTCCATGCTGGCGGCGGTCTGGGCCATGGCTTTGCTCCTCAGGGCAGGGGCGACGCCGAAGGCGCTACGTAGGGCGGGGGCTCGTCCCTCGCCTCCGTCGAGATCTCACCGGGCGCCTGCTGCTCGTACTGGCCACGGAAACGGAACCCATGAGAGCGGTCCGAAGGGCGGTGCGCGATGGTCTCCTTCACCCAGGCCGCGTAGCCCTGCGGGTCCTTCCTCCACGCCTCCCACTGGCTCGCGTTGTCGTGGAAATGGGTCTCGTTCACCATCGTGACGCAGTCCTTCTCCGGGCAGACCGCCTCGCACACGCCGCAGCCGCAGCACGCCTCCATGTTCGCGTCGTACATGCCGTCGGGCATGACGTCGAAACAGGAGTCGGGGCACTGCAGCCAGCAGAGCGTGCACTTGATGCACTTGTCGAAGTCCACCACCGGCCGCATGGAGCGCGTCGTGTACTTCTTGAAGGTCAAGTTGCGCGCGGGTCGGTAGCCGCCCGTCTTGCCCGTGTCGGCGTCGAGCACCGTTCCGCCCATGGGGATGCCCGGGATGGTGATTCCCTCGCGCATCTCGTGCCACTTTGGGAACTTGAACTCGTAGGGCGTCTCGGTGTTCCCCTGGCTCGGCTCGACGGTGACCGTCTCGGTGCGCTCGAAGGCGCGCAGCGCGGAGGTGACCTTGACCGGGTCCTTCCACTCCTCGGCGATCACCTCCTGCAGCGACAGCAGGCTGAAGAGGTCGGGCAGCACCTTCGAGATGGCGCCCAGGATGCGCACGTCGGTGTGGTCGTCCTTGTAGACCCACAGCCCGGAGAAGCTGACCGTCCCCTTCACGATGGCGAGCCGGTACGGATGCTCCTTGCGGTGCATCATCTCGATGAGCGCGTCCGGCTCCTCGCGCGAGGTGACGATGAGTGTCCCCCCCGGCTTCAGCAGCCGGTTGATGGGCTGCAGCCCGTACCACGCCCAGGACTCGACGCCCTTGCATAGCGTGTCGTCGACGGCGATGGTGACGTCGACCTCCTTGGGCTCGTACTTCGCCATTCCCTCCTCGAGCGTCAGGTCGTCGGTGGCGACGATGGCGAAGCTCTTGGCAGGGATGCCGTTGCGCTCCGGGCTGTCGCCGTAGCGCCCGAAGGAGATACCGGGCTTCCCCTCCTTGTGCGCGGCGAGCACGATCGCGCGGCTGAGGTTCGTGGCGAGCTTCTTCTGGAAGATGCCCCGGTAGACGATCTCGACTGCGTACAGCCGGCCCATTTGACACCTCCGCGCTGTTCCCGGCGGGACGAGCCCGCCCTGCGGGGAAGAGAGCCCCGCGCTACAGCTTCTTCAGCACGATCTCCTCGATCTCGTTCAGGTGCTGGCGCACCGCGCGCTCCGCGGCGTCTGGGTCCCGCCGCTTGATCGCGTCGAGCACCCGGCGGTGGCCCGCCAGCGACCGCTGTGGCCGTCCCTGGATCTGGAGCGAGCGGGAGCGCGTCTCCCGCAGGAGGTCCATGAGGACGTCGAGGACCTTGCGGACCACGCTGTTACGGGCGGCCAACGCGATGGCGTAGTGGAACTCCGTGTCCTCCTCGACCGCCGGCTCGCCGCGAAGCACCTTCTTTTGCTGGCGGCGCAGGACGTCCTCGAGATGGGCGATCTCCTCGGCGGAGGCGCGGGCGGCGGCGCGCGCCGCCAGGGCGGGCTCGATCATCTTGCGGATGTCGAGCAGCTCACCGATGAGCTCGCGCTTGCGTAGGAGGACGCTTGCGATTGGCATCGCCAGCGCCTCGGAGGAGAGATCGGCCACCACCGTGCCCTCACCCTGCCGCGGCTCGACCAGGCCGACGAGCTCGAGCGTGCGGATCGCGTCGCGCACCGAGCCCCGGCTGACCGCGAGTCGCTCGGCGAGCTCACGTTCCGGCGGCAGCTTGTCGCCCGGCTTCAGAACCCCGTCGACGATGAGCCGCTGGATCTGCTTCGCCACGCCTTGGAAGACGCGCGTCTTGCGCACTGCGGTGAAAGCGACTTCGGGCGCCGCCACCGGAAGCGACCTCCGCGGTCCAAAGGGGCAAAGGCCCAATGGTCCGACCATTGAACCAATTATGCAGCGACAGGAGACACGGCTAGGGTCCGAATGGGCTAGGCCAGCGTCGGGACGCCTGCCGGCTCGAGCGTGACTGCGTCGCGGGTTACTCCGGCCGCCGTAGACTCACGGTCTCCCTCTCCCTCAGCGAGCTCGGCATTAGTCACAAGTAGGTTCGAGCGCTTCAAGAGCGCGGGCAGCAGGCTATGCACGCTTCTACGAGAGGGGAGGACAAAGGGATCCCGTCTCCCTCCGCGAGGGAGAGGGTAGGGGTGAGGGAGACTCGGGGACGCGCGAAGATGCCGAGGTCGCCCTGACCGTATCTGCGTGGCGCGGGGTTCGGATCCTGAGATTCACTGATCGAGAAATACTGGTCGAGACGAAGCGCGTGCTCGAGAACATCTGGGCGGTCATCAGCCGTGAGCGTGCGGCCCCCTCAGCCCGGCCCTCTCCCCCGCTGGGGGCGAGGGGGGCATGCTCTGGCCCTCACCCCACCTGCAACCTCCACCCCACCGAACTCATCCTGGGCCCAGACCGCCGCGCTCACGCTTCTCACGTACCGGACGCGCCAGCGCGGCCTGCAGCGGGCCCACGTCCCGTCGCGCCTGGAGCGGCGGCGCCACGGCGGCGAGCAGGTCCCGCGCCGGAGCGGATCGAGGGACGCTGGTCAACCAGGAGATGGCCATCACGCTCGCGCCGCACAGGAGGGTGATGGCCAGGCCCGAGATGAGGATCGTCCGGCGCAAACCGGTTGCCTCGGGCTACGGCGCGGGCGCCGAGGCTACCGCCTTCGAGCCCGCAGCCATGGCGGGGTGGGACCGCCTGGCGGCCATGGACTTCCTCAGGCGCCCTTCCGGCGCCTTCGAACCAGCGGCGGCAGCCTCGTGCGGCCCCTTGATGCCCACGAGCTCCAGGTCGAACAAGAGCGTCGAATTGGGGCCGATCGCGCCGCCCGCGCCGCGCGGTCCGTAGGCGAGCTTGGGAGGGATGACGAGCTGCCACTTCGACCCGATCGGCATGAGCTTCAGGGCCTCCCTCATCCCGGGGATCACGCCCGTGAGCTTGAAGGTCCCCGGTTTCCCGCGGCGATAGGAGCTGTCGAACTCCGTGCCGTCGACGAGCGTGCCCCGGTACTGCACGTCCACCGCGTCGGTGTCGGTCGGCTTCTCGCCGTCACCTGCTTTCAGGACCTTGTACTGGAGGCCGCTCGGGAGGGTCACGACTCCCTGCTTCTTCGCGTTCTCGGCCAGGAAGGCGTCTCCCTGCTTCTGCCTCGCCTCCGCGGCCACCTTGGCGTCCTGCGCCTGCTTCTGCTTCAGCTCGGCCTGAAGCGCGGCCATGGTCTGGCGAAGCTCTTCCTCCGTCATGAGGAGCTTCTTGCCCGCGACCACATCCCTGAGCGCCTTCGTCATGAGATCCACGTCGACCTCGACGCCCTGGCGCTGAAAGCCCCTGGCGAGGTTCACTCCGATCTCGTAGCTCAGCTTGTCCTTCTGAGACTTGAGGACCGGTGCCTGCTGCGTCTTGGCGGCGCGGGCCGTCGCGAGACCGACCCCCACGACCGCGAGGAGCCCAGCGCCGGCGACTGCCATCCATTTGAGATTCATCGAGGTTCCTTGACGGAATAGAGTGTGAGATTCCCGGTTCGCCTCGGCGGGAGCTGCTGCGCCGTGGCCGGCAGCAGTGGTCCTGCCGCCGTCCGGGGTCCCTCGGAGTCCTGGCATCGTGCGAACGGAAGGGCGCCCCTAGAAGTCCCTTGGGTGGTGTCACAGTCGTGGACACAGCCGCACGCGCCTTGGCCGTCTCGGGTAGCATCGCGTCGTCCGAGCAAAGGGGGACTGGCATGGCTTGGTGGCTCTGGGCGATCGTCGGCATCGCGCTTCTCCTCATCGAGATGGTGACGCCGGGCGGGCTCTTCGCACTCTTCTTCGGCGTCGCCGCCCTCGCGGTCGGGGCGCTCGAGGCGCTCGGCATCGCCGGACCGGCCTGGTTCCAG